>DATJYM010000050.1:0-11571 GCA_035499615.1 Candidatus Acidiferrales bacterium
ACGCCGGCGTGATTTCGGGATAGAAATTTCAGGGCCGCCAGCCGTGGATAACGACGGACTTCATGAAAGAACCACAAACGGCGAGGTCACCTTGAAGTCGGGGCTGATCCCCTTGCGCCTGGATTGGTTCAATTGCGTCCGCGTCAGCCTCCTGGAGGTATCCTGTCGCGAGCCCAACGGCCGGATGCTGGACATGTCCAAGTCCATTTTTTATCGGCCGGCACCGTTGCAGGGTACCAATCTGTTGCCAGGCCTGCGCGCGACCTGTTACGAAGGAGTGGGTTATTGGGAAAATGTGCCGGACTTTCGGTTGCTCGCGCCGACCAAAACCGAGATCACCACCAATTTTGATCCGGCCGTCAGGACGCGTGACGAGATGGTGGGCATACGGTTCTCCGGCTACTTCAAGGTGCCGGCCGACGGCACCTATAACCTCCAATTGCATTCGGATGATGGAAGTCTTTTGTTTGTGGGCGATCCGGACTTATCCGTCATAAAACTGGGATCCGCCGAGGTGCCGTCGGCGGGTTCCAGCATCATCGACAGGCCCCTGGCAAGCCTGGCGGAACGGCCCTGGATGAAGGTTGAAGGTCGCGTCAGTTTCATTTCACAAACGGGCGAGGGATTGGAATTTGAATTGCATTCCGAGCGAAATTCCATCCGGGTAAAGCTGGTGGATTCGGGTGACCTGGACCCCACCCGTTTGTTAAACGCCTATGTGCGAGTGACGGGTGTGGGTTGTGGCGTTCTCACCACCGACGGCAGACGGGTGTTGGGGCAATTGGTGGCCGCCAGCACCAATGAACTGACCGTTCTTGAACAAAACCCCGGTAACTCCAAACTGCCGCCGACACTCGATACGGCGTTGCAAGTGCAAAGCCTGCGATTGGACGATGCCAAACGCGGATTGCCGGTGCGGATTCGTGGCGTCGTCACCAGTGTCAGCCCGCCACTCCAACATTGGATTTCCATCCAGGACGACGAACGCGGAATTTTCATTGAATGTATATCGGTCTCGAATGCCGCCCCGAAGCTGGGTGAATTATGGGAAGTCAGCGGTCACACGGGTGCGGGCGACTTCGCCCCCATCGTTATGGCCGAGACGCTGCATTACCTGGGGCCGGGTCGCATGCCGGCACCGCTCCGGCCCAAATGGAATGAACTGAATAATGGAGGCATGGATGCGCAATGGGTGGAATTTGGCGGACTGGTTACTGATATTCAGACCAATATGCAGCCCAGTCAGACCAACATGATGATGACGCTGCTATTGCCCGAAGGCCATCTGGACGTGCAAATGGAGGGTTATTATGCGTCCGATTTGAAACAATTCCAGAATGCCGTGGTGCGAATTCGCGGCACGCTTTACGCCGTGTGGGATGCCGCCACACATGAAGTACAGGTGGGCCAGATTTTAATGCGCAACGCAATTGTCAATGTGGACATAGCGGCGCCCGCTGACCCGTTTGATGCCGCCGCCAAAACGCCCGGTGAACTTTACCTGTTCGATGCGCAGGCGACGGGGTTTCAACGCATCAAAATCCAGGGACAAGCCATCCGCATTGAAACCAAACGCATTTTCCTAATGGACCGGGGACAGGGACTGCAAATTCTCCTGGCCGGAACCAATGCGGCAAACCTGCGTGCCGGGGATACCGTCGAAGCGGTCGGATATCCCGACATCAGCGGGCCGTCACCTCTGTTACGGGAAGCGATCGTGCGGAAGACAGGCGGCGGTACGCTGCCGGCGCCCACGCCTTTGACCGAAGATGAACTGACGGGCACGGGGCTGGATTCGACCCGCGTGAAGGTGACCGGCGAATTGTTGGAATGCCATTTCGAACCGGGCACATGGGTTCTGGAGATGCAATCGGGCAGATATTTGTTTTTTGCACGAGTTCCATTGCGACCCGGCAGTGGAGACTACTCACTTCGGGCCGGCAGCCATTTGGCATTAAGCGGCGTATATGTCCGTGAAGGCGACCCGCAACGGGAAACCGGGGCGGAATCGTTCTACCTGTTGTTGAATTCACCTGCCGATATTACCGTGTTGTCCCAGCCCTCCTGGTGGACCTTGCAACGGTTGCTGATTGTCGTCGGGGTGCTGTTGATGGTTTTGATTTTCAGCCTGTTGTGGATCACCCAGTTGCGACGTCTGGTGGAACAACGAACCGAACAACTGCAACACCAGACGCGTGAACGGGAACGCATCGAGCGCCAGCATGCCATCGAAGCGGAACGTTCGCGGATTGCCCGTGACTTGCATGACGACCTGGGCTCAAGTGTGACCGAAATTGGCGTGTTGGCCAATATCGGCCAACACGCGCTCTTGGCCAGCGGCAATTATCTGTCTCTGTTTGGTACGATCGCGAGCAAGACCAGAAGCCTCATCGCGGCCCTGGATGTCATCGTCTGGGCGGTGGATCCCACCGAGAACTCCCTGCAATCGCTGGCCGACTATTTGAGCGGCTACACCGATGAATATTTTGCTCATACCAATATCAGTTGCCGGTTCAAGGTCCCCGTGGCCTTCCCTCAAATCTCCCTGGACGGACGTGTCCGCCACGAGTTGTTCCTGTCGGTCAAGGAAGCTCTCAACAATGTGGTGCGTCACTCGGACGCGACCGAAGTTGAATTTCAAATGACGGCCATCGATGACAGTCTGGACATTGCGATTACCGATAATGGACAAGGATTTGAACCCAAAATGGAACAGGCTGGACACGGACTGGAGAATCTGGCGGACAGGCTGAACAAGCTGGGCGGCCGTTGCCTGGTGGAATCCCGCGTTGGCGGCGGCACCACCGTTAAGATACACCTGCCCCTGCCGGCGAATGGCCGGGTCAAGCCCGATTTCGCCCAGAAATGACATACGACGAACGGCTGATGTTATCCGACAAGGATTTCTCTAACTTGAAGTTGATGTGCAATCCAATCCGCGTTTCCTTTTCAAGCCAGTGATGATATGTTAGCCCCGTTAGCCCCAACCGCCCGGAGTGCCGGTGAAGAATTGATGACCAAAGTTGCCATTGTTGAGGACAACGCGACCCTGCGCCACTACCTGATGGAATTCATCGGCGGGACGCCGGGGCATCGTTGCGTCTGCGCCTGCGCCTCCGCCGAAGAGGCGCTGAGCATGATTCCGGCGGCCAGTCCCCACGTGGTACTCATGGATATCCATCTCCCCGGCGAATCCGGCATTGCCTGTACCGCGCGGCTCCGGCAGAAGATGCCCGACCTGCAGGTGATCATGCTGACGGTTTACAAGGATATTAAAATGATCTTTCAGGCGCTCAAAGCAGGCGCGTGCGGTTATGTGCTGAAACGGTCCGACGAAAAGGAAATCCTGGAAGCCATCGATGAAGTCCGCGCCGGCGGTGCGCCCATGACCAGCGAGGTCGCACGCATGGTGGTCCGCTCTTTCCTGGATTCGCCGGTAGCCGCCAGTCCCGCCGATACCGATCAGCTTTCGGCGCGCGAACTGGAGATCCTCGCCCTGGTGGCCGAGGGTTTCGCCAACAAGGAAATCGCCGACCGTCTACATATCAGCAACGCCACCGTTCGTACGCATTTGATGCACATTTACGAAAAGCTCCACGTGCGTTGTCGCACGGAAGCCGCCGCCAAATACCTCCGCGCCAAGCCCTCCGATCATCACGGCCTGGCTGCAGCTTCGGCCTGAAATGCCGTCGCGCAGTTTGTGCCTTTGATATAAATCGGCCCGTTTCCCCATTCGCATACGACATTTGGCTGATGGTGGATTGCCCGCGTTTGACGGAACATCAGGCGCATATCTTGGGTTTTGTGCGCAAAATCAATCTACACAACTTTCAGGTGGCAACCAGTGAAACGGTCCGCGACATCAACAGCCGGATCATGTTAAATCTGGTTCGCGAGCATGAACCCGTGTCCCGGGCGGATTTGATGCGATACTCGGGAATGCAGCGCAGCACGGTATCGGCGATTACCGGGCAGTTGCTGGCCGATCGCTGGCTGAAAGTGGGAGCGGTGGGCCACCTGCCGCGTGGACGGAAACCAACTTTCCTGCATCTTAATACCGAACGCTTCGGTGTGGTGGGAGTGGACGTCCAGCCAACCACCACGACCCTGGCCGTAACCGGCATGGACGGCCAGTTCCTGGCCCAGGAGTTCATGCCCACCGCAAAAAATCCCGTCGAGTTCGTTTCCCGCCTTACCAGCCGGATTGGTGACATGATGCTGGCGCATCCGCGGCACGCCTACGAAGGGGTAGGCATCTGTTTGCCGGGGCGGATTGATGCCTCGTGGCAACAGCTGATTTTTGCGCCGACGCTGGGGTGGAGCGGATTCGATTTGAAGACCCCGTTGGAGCGTAATCTTGGAGTCCCGGTCGAACTCGAGAACGCGGCCAACGCCTGCGCGCTGGTCGAATCCTGGTCCCGGCGGCACACGGATGGAGTGCGCAACCTGGTGGTCGTGACGGTTTCGGACGACATCGGCGTGGGCATGATCCTCGATGGCCAGTTGGTGCGAGGCTCCAATGGAATGGCCGGTGAATTTGGCCACGTGTCTTTGATGGCGGGCGGTCCCCGATGCCGCTGCGGGAACACGGGTTGCTGGGAAGCACTGGCCTCCAACGCCGCGGCGGTGCGCTACTACTGCGAATCGTACGCTCACAAGGGCAACGTTGCCTCCAGGAGTAAAATGTCCGAACCGACTTTCGGCGAAATTCTGCGGCTGGCAGATCGGAATGATGTCCCCGCCCGGGAAGCTTTGAATCGAATGGTTTACTATCTGGCGGAAGGCATGGCCATGCTGGTGACGGGGCTGGCGCCGGATTTGTTACTGGTGGCCGGCGAAGTGACGCGGGCCTGGGCACAGGTCGGGCCAATGGTGACCGAGGCGGTCAAACGCCGCTCCTCCTTTACCCGTGCTGGCACCCGGATATGGCCAACCGACCCGGACACAAAACCCCTTCTGCGCGGCGCGATGGCACTCGTTCTACAGAAACATTTTGATATGCCGGTTATCGGATAAGCCTGGCCCCGCCCATCACCCGCTATCGGCTATTGCAATTTGAACATCGATGAAAACCAAGGGGATCGCACAACGGAAGCTGGCACCGGGTAACTGTCACTCCCGGATGCATTTTCGTGAGGCGGGTGAGATTCGGAAGATCAATGAGAGCATTGGTTATATGGTGCGGCACCTGGACAAACCGTTACGGGTTTCGACGCTGGCCACGGAGGTTCATATTTCCCTGTCCCATTTTTTTTGTTTGTTCAAACGCCATGTCGGCAGCACGCCCCTCGACTACTTCATCCGTCTGCGTATGCGACGCGCCCGCCGTTTATTGGAAGATACGGAGATGAGCGTGAAAGCAATCGCCTACACTCTGGGCTACGACGATCCTTTCTACTTTTCGCGAATCTTCAAATCCTTTAACGGAATCGCACCGAGCCAATATCGATCACAGAAACTCGCGGCCGGGGAAAATAATAATCAAGGTTCCCCGGCCAACCCGCTAATATCCCGTTTCGCGCCTGCGAAACGCGGATTTCCACCGACAACCATTCTTGCTGGGCAACCGGCCTGGAGTTGAGCTAATCCCATTTTTCGACAGGCCACGAAGGGCCGTGTCCCTGCGAGCTGCAATCCATTATGGAAAAGGTCGAAGGCGGAATACGACATTCGTCGTATAGAAGGCCATCGGCGAATATGCCATGTTTGGGTTCAATGTTTCCAATCAGACGTCGAACTGATGCGTGGTTCGCTTCCGCGAAGGCGGAGCGGTACCGCAATCGGTTGGAGAAGTGCCGGTCAGTCTTGACGCGACGAGGCCGGAAGTGCTTCATAAGATGTTCAGATGCACTTAAGAACCAGATCCCAAACGAAATTAAACGAAATCGTAGCATTGTCCATTCCCAAATCAAACCGACAATGTTATACCCATATCAACCCAATTAATATGAATCGGTTAAAACCTTTTTCCGACACGCTTGCTGAAAGCGGCCGGGAGGTATATGTTGCTGAGATGCGCTCCAAATCCAAAGGCCGACGTGGCTTTACGTTAATCGAACTTCTGGTCGTCATCGCCATCATTGCCATATTGGCGGCAATGCTTTTGCCGGCGTTGGCCAGCGCCAAGTTCCGCGCCAAGGTGACCACTTGCACTTCAAATCTCAGGCAGTGGACCCTCGTCGCCAACATGTATGCCGGAGATCACAAAGACATGCTCCCGGTGGACGTTCCTAGTGGTGGCGGGGATTATGCGTGGGACATCGGTACGAACATGCTCAACTTGCTGGCCCCGTATAATTGCAGCGTGCCCTTGTGGTTTGATCCGGTCCGTCCGGCTGGATATGCCGCCTACATAGCATGGCTTAAGCAACACTACCCGAACGCCAACGCCACTGACTTTACCTCTTGCAGACTGTATTTTGCTGCAAATTTCCCCTCAGAGATTAGTTGGCATGATGGCTACGATTACTGGGTGCCGCGCGCCCAATCTCCCGGCAGCGCCACGATGTATCCCCAAGATTTTTACAACAAAAACAGGGCACTTTGGCCGACCTGGCTCAAAAATGAAACGACGCCGACATTCGCCATGACGGGCTGGGTTAAAAAGACGTCGGACAAAGGGGGTGGGACTGTGCCGTTCATCAGTTGCACGGCGGGATCGGGAGGACCGGGCGATAACACCGGTTTGAAGTCGGCCGTGGCGGGACCCGATCCTCATGATTGTTCCCCCCTGACTGCTCACTTCATGGGCAACCAATTTGTAAATATCAATCTTGGATTTGTTGACGGGCACGTGACAACCCATAATGTCGGCCAGATGTTGTGCGTGTATGTCAACGGAGCTGAATATTGGTATTATTAGTCATTAGTTTATTAATTTGACCAACCCAGCTCTGAATCAATTGAAAACTGTTTTCTCCTAAAACCCAAAACCCACAAACCATGAAACATCCCACTAAAATACAATCCGCAACTGTCAAGTTGACAGTTCTGTTGGCGGCGCTGGCCGCTTTCACCGCCACCGGCCAGGCGCAGAGCATCCAACAACTGACAAATGGCTTGGTGAGCTATTATCCCTTGGACCAACTTTCGCCAGGAACGACCAACAAGACGCCCGATCTGATCAGTCGGCGCGATTTGCTGTTCACCCCTGCCATGTCCTCCGCGAACATCATCGCGGGAAGCCATCCCGGCATGGGGGACAGCGCGGCCATCATGAACCTCTCGCAAACTGCCGGCTCTGGCGGCAATACGATCATGACTTATCAGTCATCCGGCCAGAATCCGCTGACCGGCGCCGGTGATTTCCTGCCGTTCATCAACCAGCGCGGCGCCACCATGAACTTCTGGATCAAAGGCGCCCCCGCCGGCGACGATTCGCGGGCCTGGGCTGAATGCGCCAATAACGGCGATGGGCAGCCCTTCTTTTCACTCAGCAACAAAGGCACGGGCGAGAATCAAATCGGCTACTTTCTCCGGACCGCCGTCGCCATCACCGACCCCAACGGGGTTACCGTTATCCAGATGGACGATGGAACCTACAATACGCCGGCTTTCGCCGGGACCGGCAATTATATTTGGTCCCAAGCCGACGCTATGACTACCAACGTCATCCTTGATAATACCTGGCACATGCTGACCACCGTCCTCGCGACGAATGGTGATCTCCACGTTTTCGTGGATGGCGTCTATGATCCAGGCGCGGGCACGCATACAGATTCCGAAGGTAATCCCGCCGTGGCTGTGGCGCTCGCCGTCACGAATACTTATTATACGACCAATAATTACCCGCTGGTCAATCCTCCGACGACCAACCCGCCTCCGAACGGGTATGTGCGCTATATGGTACCTGGCTTGAACGACGCAGGGGCATTCGAGGCCTTTGGCGGGTACGAGCGCAATGGCAGCTTCGGCGCGCCGTTGGTCTGCCAGATGAGTGATATCGGGTTCTGGAACCGCGCCCTGTCCACCAATGAAATTCAATGGCTCAGGACCAACGGAATTTACGGTGTAACCCTCAACACCAACGTCATTATCATCAATAAATTCTACGCGGACTTTGGTGAAATCGGCCAGGGTAACACGGTCGCTCTGCACTGGGATATCACTGGCGCCAGCAGCAGCCCGGGCGGCATCGTTATCAGCGGCGTGGGTGATGTCAGTGGAACTTCGGTTGGCTCGACGAATATCACACTGGGTAAGAATGCGAGCTACTCGTTCACCTTGACGGCCCACAATGGAGTCGTGGCGGATAAATTCCAAACGGTCACTATTAAAACCTTCGCGGGCGTGCCCAAGGACTGGCATGCGGTTCAAAGGTTTGACGGTTTGTTTAGTGCGAATACGACTGCGGGAGTCAACGCCAACGGCTGGGTGTCCCTGTTGGGTTATTATAACGGGCCGCTGGATCGCTTTAATGTGGTGACGGTGAACGGCAACAAGGTACTGTCGCCCTCGAGCGGTTATCAGACTAATGGCAATTCCGTGACCGGCTACAATACGTTAGGCTCGATGACGTATGGAAATTTGAACGGTCTGACTCTGACGCCGACCAACGTGAACACCCTGTTCTTCCGGTTCTCGCTCACAGATCCCGGAAGCTTGGTGGCCTCCGACGGGCTTCACAGCGGTCTGGACTTCACACTGGGCGTTTCGGACCAGGGATTCATCACTCCCATCGGGGGCACGCAGCCTCCTGGTCAAGGTGGAACCGCCGGCCCGGGCTTCCACATTCTCCGCTACGACTCCAGTGGCGCTTATCTGCCAACGCCGTTTGACTTGACTGCGGACAACTTTAGCGGGTCGACAGTCACCAATTCATACGACTATCTCACCGCGGCCAACGGCAATCCGAATGGCTTGCAGACGAATGTGACCTATTATTGCTGGCTGGATATCTCGAACAACAACACCATGGGTCAAATCTCTGGCGGGGTTACCAACACCATCAACGAACCGTTGTACTCGCTATGGATTCAAAAACAGGGCGACCCCAGCCGCACACAGTTGTTCTCCAACTTCGGCGGCGACCGGAATTATACCGACCCCTCAGCGACACCGTATCTGAACAAGGTGTTCGTCAGTGTCGCCACCGAAAACATCGCGAATGCCGAGAATGGCGCCTTCTTCGAAACCAACAACATGATCATATTGGATGACTTCTATCTCAGCGCAAATGGTTATGATTCCACGATACCCAGGTTGTTCAACCTCACCTCCATCGTGCGTAATCCAACCAATGCGGTCATCCAATGGGAATCGTTGGGGTCGATGTTCCAGATCAACACCTATTCAGTGCAGCGTACGCTGAGTCTGTCGCCCGCGTCGTGGGTCACCCTGACCAACGGCCTGCCGTCGGGCGGTGACTTCACGAGCTTCACGGATAGTACGGTCGGCGGTAATACGGCGTTCTACCGTATCAGTTGGCCGTAAACCCATGCGCGGTTAAAGACCGCGGTGATTGAATTACATGGCCGACGGACAGGATTACATTGTCCGTCGGCCTTTTTGTTGAATGAATTAATCAATGACATTCCGGCGAGCCGGGTAACTGCGCGGTTTGCCCCTTTGCTATGAAGCGCCTGGCCCAAATTCTTTGCCCTGTCCTTCTGATCATTGCCGGGTCGGAACCGGCTCCGGCCGCGGACGTCGTCTCCGGCAATTTGGCCCAGTTCGATGACAATGGCATTTGGACGTGGTACTCGGATGAACGGGCGGTGGTGGACACCAACCGCGATAAACTCGTGGTGGGGTGCGTTGAAAACGCAAACGGCCTGGGGGGAATACCGCGCGACGGAAACATCAACGTGACGATCTGGGACGTGCCCGGTGCCTCGGGGCCGCGCTACACGCTCCGGACCAATCTCACTTCGTTCGGTGGCGGGGATGATCACAATGCGCCGGGTCTGTTGGTGATGGCCAATGGACACTACCTGGCCCTCTACACCGGCCACAACCAGGATTCCAATACCTGGTATCGTGTCTATGATCCGCTGGCCGACAGTTGGTCCGCCGAAACGAACTTTAACTGGAGCACCCAGCCCGGCGGCGACAATTTCGCCACCACTTATTCCAACCCGAATAACATGACCGCCGAGGGCCGCACCTATGACTTTGCCCGCAGTAATGGCGGCGGCAGTCCGAACAGCCTCGTTTCCACCAATTTTGGAAGCAGCTTTTCTTACGGCGGCGAGTTGACCACCAACAACATCCCCGGCTACGTGCAGGGTTACTTCAAATACTGGGGCAATGGCGTGGACCGTATAGACTTCATCTGCACCGAAGCGCATCCCCGCGACTACGATACGAGCATGTACCACGGCTATATCAGCAACGCCATGAGTTTCAATTCATTCGGCGTGCTCAAGGACACGAACATCCTGGACAAGCTGACGATCCCCCACCCGCAGGATTTCACCCCCGTCTTCGTGGCCGGCACCGTGCTGCCGCCAGGTCAGACCAATTACCGTTGCTGGAACGACGATATTTGCCGATATCCGGATGGCACGATTGAATGCATCATTGCCGCAAGAATCAACGATAACACCCAGGGGAACGACGCGAATATCAGTCCCGATCACGCCTTTTTCTTCTGCCGCTTTGACGGCACGAACTGGACACCCACCTACTTGTGTCAAGCCGGATACAAATTGTATTCCAGCGAAGCCGATTATGTTGGATTGGGATGCCTGAATCCGAATGATCCCAATACCATTTATCTTTCCACGAAATTTGATCCGCGAGCCGTCCAACCGGGCGTTAAGGATACCAATCAGCCGTACACGACCGTCCACGAAATCTGGAAAGGGGTCACGACCAATCGCGGAGCCAGTTTTACCTGGTCGCCCATCACGCAAAATTCGGTTCGTGAGAATTTCCGCCCGATTATGCCTCTGTGGGATGGCAGCGATTCCGCCCTGCTGTGGTTCCGGGGAACTTATACCTCCGCCCAGATCGTGGATGGCGCGGTCGTGGGTATCGTGGAACACCGCACCGAAGTGACCGGACAAATGCATTACGTGGACGCCACCACCAACAATACCCTCCTGACCAACGGCTCGCCCCTGGTCTTGAGTCCCGCCGCCAACCAATGGCATTCCCAAACGGGTGTTGGGAACGACGGGACCATCATCAGCTCCGCGGATTCGGTCGCCGAACATGCGACCAACCTGATGACGCAGATAACCTTGCCTGGGCCCGGCACCTACGATTTATGGGTCAATTTCTGGGGTACAGCGACCACCAACGCCGACTGGCGAATCCAGGCCGGACTGAACGCAAACAGTCTCCAGGTGTATCGGTCGGAGAAATGCGAACAGGTCCAACCGTGGACCCAGGATGGCGCTTTGATACTGACCAATAACAGCACCCCCACCAATTACCTCTACCAAGCTTATGTCGGACGGGTCGCCGTCTCAAATAATTTGACGGCCAGCGTGCTCGTGGATGACTGGCCCTATGTGACCGGCAATACCAACCTCGTCGGCAACACTTGTCGCACCTGGTACGACGGCATCAGCTACGCCCAGGTGGAACCTTTCCAAATCCAGAACGTTGACTGGAGCGGACCCT
>DATJYM010000051.1:0-24596 GCA_035499615.1 Candidatus Acidiferrales bacterium
GGTGAACTCCAGTTTGTTGATCTGCCGCAGCACACGGAGAAGCAAGAGTGCATCTTTGTGGATCCTTCCAAGGAATTTCAGACGGTGCTGGGGGTTGGCGGCGCCCTGACCGACGCGGCGGCGGAAACTTTTTACAAGCTCCCGGCGGCCAAACAGCAGGAAATCCTGACGGCCTATTTCGATCCGGAGAAAGGCATTGGCTATTCCCTGGGGCGCACCTCCATCCACAGCTGTGATTTTTCCAGCGAAAGTTACACCTATGTCACCAACAATGACGCAACCCTGGCCAGCTTCAACATCAGTCACGATCTGAAATATCGCATCCCTTTTATCAAGCAAGTGCTGGCGACCGCCGGGAAGGACTTCACGCTTTATGCCAGTCCGTGGAGTCCGCCGGCCTGGATGAAGGACAACGATGACATGCTGCACGGGGGCAAATTAAAGCCTGAATTTGACGAGGCGTGGGCCAGGTACTTTGTCAAGTTTATCAAAGCCTATGCCCAGGCAGGCGTTCCGATCTGGGGCGTGACGGTCCAGAACGAACCCATGGCGGTTCAGCCCTGGGAATCGTGCCTGTACACGGCCGAGGAAGAGCGTGATTTTGTGAAGAATTACCTCGGTCCCACCCTGGCCAGCAACGGCCTCAAGGATAAAAAAATTCTGATTTGGGACCACAACCGAAGCTTCATGTATGGCCGCGCCGAGACGGTGTTGGATGATCCCGCCGCTGCCAAATATGTCTGGGGCGTGGCTTTTCATTGGTACGTGGGCAATTACTTTGAAAACGTAAAGCGCGTGCACGAGGCTTTCCCCAAAACCCATTTATTGTTCACCGAAGGTTGCAACGCCCCGTTCGACCCGGCCCGCATCCAGGAATGGCAATGGGGTGAAACATACGGAGTTTCCATGATCAACGATTTCAACAACGGCGCCGAGGGCTGGACAGATTGGAACGTCCTCCTGGACCAGAAAGGCGGACCCAATCACGTGCACAACTATTGTTTTGCCCCGATTCATGCCAATACCGGGACGGGAGAGCTCACTTACATGAGTTCCTATTATTACCTCGGCCATTTTTCAAAGTTTGTCCGCCCGGGGGCGCGCCGGATTATCAGCTCTTCCACGGATGACGACTTGCTGACGACCGCCTTTTTGAACAAGGATGGCAAGATTGCGGTGATTGTGATGAATCCCTCGGAGAAGGAGCAGCCGTTTTACCTTTCGCTGGACGGGAAAGCGGCGCAAACCAGCAGTCCCGCACACTCGATAATGACCCTGGTGATTTAAATTCATCTTTCGCCCCGGCCCACGATGAAAATGATGCCACCCCAGATTCGCCTGGTACAGAAGCGTCGTCTGCATTCTTCAACGCGGGCGATTTTGGCCATAATGGGATTGCTGGGTTGTGGCACGCTGACCCTCTATGGGGGCTGGAAACTCGTTTGGAGCGACGAATTTAATGGTACTAAGATTGACCTGAATCATTGGAAGTTCGAAACCGGGAATCATCGGGGCTGGGGAAATCACGAGTTGGAGTATTATACCGGGCGTCCGGAAAACGCCTGCGTCAGCAACGGGCTCCTTTACATCGTGGCGCGAAAGGAATCCACCAACCGATTCGATTACACCTCGGCTCGGATGAAGACCGAGGGATTGTTTGCGCAGAAATACGGGCGGTTCGAATTCCGTGCCAAATTTCCCGCGGGCCGGGGGTTCTGGCCGGCCTTTTGGCTGATGCCCGAACACTCACCCTACGGGGGCTGGCCGGCTTGCGGGGAAATTGATATTGTTGAGAACAAGGGAAATTATCCGGCGGTCGTGCAGGGGACCATTCACTATGCCGGTCCGCAAGGTGGATATCGTCATTCCTCGGGGCTCTACACCTTCCTTCCAAATGACGGAGCCACCAACTGGCACACGTATGGTTTGGAGTGGACGACCAATTCCATCCAGTGGTTTGTGGACGACAAGCTCTATGAAACGCAGGACCGCTGGTCCACCGTGGAGGCTCCCTATCCGGCCCCATTTAATCACCCGTTCTATATCATTATGAATCTGGCCGTCGGCGGTGACTTCGGCGGCAATCCTGACTCAAACACCGTTTTCCCCGGCGAAATACAGGTGGATTACGTGCGGGTTTACGAACACACCAACCCATGAAATTCGGGTCAAAGCATTTGCGTGTCATGAAACCCTCTCTGGTTCCTTCCTCGTTGCCTCAGATCAAGTGGTTGGTGGCATGTTCGGCCTTTGCCTTGCTGTTTCTCCAGGCGTCGGCCCAGACATCTTCTGTCACCCAGTGGAACATCGTCTGGGACGATGAATTCAACCAACCGGACGGCAGTTTGCCGGATCCGACCAAGTGGGGTTACGACACTGGAGCCTGGCCTTATAACGGCGAACTCGAATATTACACGACCCGCACCAACAACGCCCGCATCCAGGGCGGCAATCTGGTCATTGAAGCCGACCAGGAAAGTTACGGCGGTCGCAACTACACTTCAGCCCGCCTCAAGACGCAATATAAATGGTCGTGGGCCTATGGCCGCATGGAAGCGCGCATCCAGATCCCGCGCGGACAGGGCATCTGGCCCGCATTCTGGATGCTGGGCACCAACTATGACTCGGTCGGCTGGCCCACTTGCGGCGAGATTGACATCATGGAGAACATCGGCAACACGAACGATCAGGGCACCGATCACGGGACGATTCACGGTCCGCAGAATGGTCATGACTACAACAACGGTGTCGGGGTTACCGGAACTTATACGTTGCCGGGCGGAGCAGCCCTCGCTGATGACTTCCACACTTACGCCATCGAGTGGACGACCAACCAAATCAAATGGTTCTTGGACACTAATATTTTTTTTACGGCCACGCCGGCCAGTCTGCCCGGCGGCTCAACCTGGGTCTTCACCCAGCCGCAATTCCTCATCCTTAACGTCGCCGTCGGTGGCGGTTGGCCCGGCAACCCGGATGGGACAACCGTCTTTCCCCAACAAATGTTGGTGGATTACGTGAGGGTTTACCAGCAAACGGCCCCACTGGCGATTTCAGTGGCGTCGCCGTCGAATGGAAATTTCACCTTGAGCTGGCCCACCAATATCGTCTGCCATTTGCAGGTGCAGACCAATTCACCGGTGGGCGGCAATTGGTCTGACTTGCCCGGCACGACCAGTCCTTATGTGGTAACTCCCGATCCCAATCAGAGCGCCGTCTTTTACCGCCTAGCCTCGCCGTAGGCAAACTGCTCGTATTAAATCCACGGTCCCTGACCTGCTGATGGATTAACGTATGCGCAGTGAATAAAGCGAAGTCCGTGCTGCAACGAAAAGCGTCCGGTGGTCGGCGCCGCCTAAAATCACCTGAATCGGTCGTTCCGGAACTTCAATGGTGTCAATTGACCTGCCTGCGGGATCGTAGACATAAATCTGGCCGGCGGCGATGTACACATTGCCATGGGCGTCCACTGTCACGCCCTCGCCGCCTTGCTCAGCGAACAGTTGGAAATTCGTCAGGCTTCCATCCGGGTTCACATCGGCTTGCCATGTTCGCAATGCCGATTCGTCGGTGACATAAAAAGGCTTGCCCGGCGTGGCTCGCCCCAGCCCGAAGGAACGGATCGGCGGGCTTGATTTGATTCCCCAACTGGTTGCGCCCTGAAGAAAGTCCTCCCCCACGGGAACCACGGAGGTTCCATCCGGCGAAACGAAATCGGCAACCGGATGGGAAAGGGAATCACGATTCAAGTGCCAGTCGCTGACCGGCAGATACAAATCCTTCCCGGTGCAAACAACGGCGGGTTCAGGCTTACGCGGCACGAATTGGCCGCGGGGACTCAGTGCATAAACCTCTCCATTGCCCGCGTACGAAATGACCACGAGATTTCCCGCCTGATCCACGGCCAGATTGACAGGTGCCAGCGGATAATCGCTGACGATGGAAATTTGCCGCGACAAATTATCCCAGCGGTAAATCCGTTGCCAATGCGCATCCACAAAGTAGAAATCGCCGCCAGGTCCAACCGCGCCGCCAGAGATGTTAAAAAAACCGCCGGCCAGCTTTTCCAACCTTGCGCCGCGGGCTGCAACCACCGGATGGTGGACGGGCCTGGGACGAAGTGCCTGGTCTGAGAGGTCCAGCCAGGCAAATTCATGCTGGCGGAGTTCTGCCTCATGACTCTGGTCGTAGACGGCGGAGTCGAAGCTCACCTTGCTGTTGCTGTCGCAGTGAAAATTGCGGAAACGGATGTCCCGCGAATTGGATACCTTGACCGCCCATGGAAAAGGCTGAAAGGAACTGATGACGCGGTAGCTGTGAAAGTTGGCAAAAGTGAAGTCGTGCGATGAATCGATTTCGATCGGCAGAGCGAAGCCGCTTTCGCCACGTTCTTCCTCGGTCTGCAAGGCATAAAAACTCCAATGCGCGGCGTTGCGCACGACCAGTTCATTGCGGACGTGATGTTCGATGGAGATTTGATAGGCTCGGCCTTCGGTCTCGGTATCAGAAACCATCATCCCGGCTTGCGCGAATGTCGAGGGCGTCCAGATATCGAGGAACGTCCCACCGCCACCGTCGGTGACCCAGAGGCTGGGATATTGGCTGTCCCATTGACGATCGGGGCCCGGGTCAGCCGTGTGGCTGCTGTTGTAGGGGTTTTCCCGCGAACCATCCGGCAACGGCGTGCCATGGCCGCCGAGGAAGCGGACGTCATTCATCATGGAATTGGAGCCGGCTTTCCAAAGCGCCGCGACGGCGCGACGATTGTTCCCGCTCGTGTAGAGCCCGATGCCGATCATAATATTGCTGCCGCCTTTGGGCGCTTCGACCAGAGCTTTGGGAGGGCCGATGCCCTCATATGCGGGAGTGCCGTCGGGCAGGATAATCTGGGTCGCGCCCGGATGCAGGCCAATCAGCACTGTGTCCGGTCGCAATTTTAAGGTGTCATGCACGATGTAAAAGCCGGACGGCAGGTAAATGGTCCGGTGCGCGGCAATCGCTTTTTGCAAAACCTCCGTGTCGTCGGTGCGGCCGTCGCCCTTGGCTCCCAAATCGCGCAAATTCACCCAGGTGTCACAGGCGGGCAGGGGAGCCAAATCGGAAGCAGCCGCCTTTGGCATCGTGGTCAACGGAGTGGCGTCGAAATGAGTTTCTATTTTTGGAACAGCCTCGATATCGGCGTAGTGAAGTCCATGGGAAAAGGTTTTTACGAGATAAAACTCCGCCGGGGCGCCATAGCGCTTGCCGCTGTCGCGCAGCGCGGCAAAAACCGGCACGTTGCGGCAGGTACAACCTTCCATGTTGATTTCGTTGCCCAGGCTTTGCTCTCTCCCGAAAACGAATGCCGGGCCGGAAACGTCTTCGAGCCGGGCGTCTTTAACCCAAAGTTCGTCCACATAATCCGGCTCAATTTCGACCGCGGTGGGGACGTGCCGGAATTGCGGACGAATCAGCGTGAGTCCGGCTTCCTGTTCCAAAATGGCGGCTGCGCGCTGATCTTCAAATGAACAGTCAATCAGTGTGAATTGCCATCCGGGCGAAGGTTTCGAAGTCCAAACCGCATGCGTGCCCCCCAAAAAATGAACGTCCTCGACGACATTGCCGCCTTCGTGGATGCCCGCCAGCGCGGACCCGAGATGAAAATCCATGTGGGCGAGGAAGCAGTGTTGGGCATAATGTGCCCGAACGGCGACCGCTCCGGCGTTGCCCTTTTCAATCTCAATGTCAAAGTTGGCCAGCGCTGAATAAAAGGTCCCGGGATTGGCATCCGGCACCGGGCCTCCATCTCGTGGACGCCTGCCGGCGAAAAAAAACATGAGCTTTTCATGGGAATCATCTTCAAAACCAGGCGTATTGGCGGGCAAAACAATCACTGGACGGGTGGTTCCATAACCAATCAGCCGGATGCCGGGCCAGATATAAACAGTATCACTGACCTGATATTGGCCCGGTGCGAGCAGCACAATGCCCTGGCGGGTTGTTTCCTGGACCCGGTCAATGGCTTGTTGCAGAGCGGCAGTGTCGTCCCTGCCGGATGGGGCGACGTAGACTGCCGCCGGATCATCCGGGCGTTGCGTGTAAAATGATGACGAGTGTGCCGACACCGCCATAGTAAGGCCGAAAAGAACCGGGACAAGAACGCTCAATCTTCCCGACACCCATTGGTTTCGGCCGGTTACGAGCGGGCTTGTGATCTTTTCGTGCATTATTCAACCGTCAACCAGAAGGAGGAACTATGCCTCCGACAAACAATCATAGAAAAGTTGGTAGGGATGGCGCGCTGCGCCGTCCGCGCCCCAGGTGGGCGCAAGATTCCGGCGCTTTTACCGCCGGGGACATCGCGCTGTGATGTCCCCACCAGCCGCTTGTTTGTCAAAAGCATAATCCCAAAAAAGAAGCCACTCGACTGCTCGAGTGGCTCTTATCAACCCCAAAACCAGCTCAACTATTTGCGACGACGGATCAAGTAGAGCGGAAGAGACAGGCCCATGCCCAAGAGAGCAATCGTTGCCGGCTCAGGCACTAACGTAAGAGTGCCATTATCAGCATAAATAGTTTCGGTTGTGGTTTGGGAACCGTTTTCCATCATCGCGACGTATGGTGCAACATAAACTGCCCCGGCGGGCGCCGTGGCCGACACGCTATAAGTCGCCCAATTGGCCGTCGGAATGAAATGAATTGCATTAGCACCCGATCCGCCCGTTTCAACCGTGCCGAGGTCAGTTCCTGCGGCATTGAAATAGGTGAGCTGAATAAACGCGGGACCGTAAGTGCTGCTAAACGAACTGGCCGCCTCGAAGTCTTCGGTTAGTGTGTATTTTTGTCCAGCGCTGACACCGCTAACCACCTGATAGGCTCCTTCAAAGTTCCATGCTGATCCTGGTCCTTCCGTCATCAGTAAGCCCACATTGCCCGTTTCCGCGGCGACGCTTGAATAGGCCGCGCCATTAAAGGTAGCTGACCAGCCGCCATTGGCACCGCCCGGGAGCAGAATGGGATTCGGTTGTGTTGGGGCAGCTTCGAAGCCTGGATCAACGAGTAAATTGGCTTGAGCCGTTGAACTTGTGAGTGCAATTACTGCGGCCATGCCGAAAGCACCTGTGACGAACTTAGGGAATATTTTCATAATTACTTTACGTTTCTGTTTGTTGCTTTGCTGTTAAGTAGGCTGAACTGTCATTATTTCTACTACATTGCGTTGATTTTGTCAAGGACTTTTGTCAGGAATGGGAAAAGTATGGCAACCATCAAAAATTGAGTGTACTGAATGCAAAAACATTTATGCAGTTTCCTGTATCATGTATTCATCTTATTAAAGACAAATTAGTTACAACGTCAGAGTCGTTCCACTTCGAAATATTCAGAAGTTCTCAAAGCCTGCAAAACCCGGCTAAATGATCGCGAAACCCCAAATTTCAAAAGGTCGTCTCTGGTTGATGCGCTTTTGTGCGATGATTTTCATTCCTCTGCTAATTTTGGGTGGGATTGAACTGGGGCTGCGTCTGACAGGATATGGGTATCCTACCGATTTTTTCAGCCGGATCCGGATCGACGGACAGGATTATTATGTGCCGAACGAGAGGTTTGGAGACCGTTTTTTCCCGCCTGCGATCGCTCGAACAGCGACCCTTTTTCGTTTTCCCGCCACGAAAGGCACCAATGTTTATCGGATTTTCGTGTTGGGTGAATCTGCCGCCATGGGAGACCCCGATGCTTCTTATGGCGTGGCCCGGTATCTGCAAGTTTTGCTGCGCGAACGGTATCCGGGAATTCACTTCGAAGTCATTTGTGTGGCGGTCACGGCGATTGATTCGAACGTCATCCTGCCGATTGCACGGGATTGTGCCCGGCATCAAGGCGACCTGTGGGTGATTTACATGGGTAACAACGAAATGGTAGGTCCCTTTGGAGCCGAAACGGCCTACGGGATACACGCGCCGCCGCTCGGAATCATCCGAACCATGCTCGCCATCAAGACCACGCGGATAGGGCAGCTGATGGATAGTCTCATTCAGCATCTAAGAAGCTCTTCATCCAGGCCAAAGACCTGGGGTGGCATGCAGATGTTTATGAATGGCCGCGTCGGGTATAACGATCCGGCCCGGCTGCGGGCCTATGCGAATTTCAGGGGAAATCTGGCAGCCATTTTACAGGTGGCGCATCGTGCGGGTGTGCCGGTGGTATTAAGCACCGTGGCGGTCAACCTGGAGGACTGCGCTCCTTTTGCCTCCATCCATGCGGCCGGTTTGAGCACCAACCAATTATCCGCATGGAATGAGATTTTCGCAGAAGGTGTTACCAATGAAACCGCCGGTGCTTGCAGGAAGGCCCTGGCTTTGTATCGCCAGGCTGCGGAAATTGACCCGCAGTTCGCAGAATTGCAGTTTCGCAGGGGCTATTGTGAATTGGCGCTGACCAATCCGGCTCAAGCCCTGCAGTATTTTACCCTGGCGCGCGATTATGATGCGCTGGATTTTCGCGCCGACACCCGGATCAATTCGGCCATCCAGGACGCGGGGAGGCGGCACGCGAACGAAGGAGTCTATCTGGTAGATGCCGAGCAGGTCATCGCGCAAAATACGCCGGACGGAATTCCGGGACTGAATTTCTTTTACGAGCACGTGCATCTGAAATTCGGGGGAAATTATCTGCTGGCGCTTAACTTCGCCGACAAGATTAAAGGACTGCTTCCAGGCTCAATTACCGCACACGACGACGGAATCTGGGCGCCGGAAGAAGTGTGCGAGCGCCGGCTGGCGGTGACGGTCTGGGACCGGCTGCGCGTTTGGCAGCCCATATTTGACCGGATATCGTCCCCGCCGTTTACCGGCCAGTATCTTCATTCCGCCTTTTACCATGAATGCGAGGTGGAGCGGAACGAGGCCAAGGCCCGGATGGACAGTCAAACGCCGGAACAGGCGCGGCAAATTTATGAACAGGCTCTGGCGTTGGCCCCTGACGATTATTTATTGCATGTAAATTTTGAGAGATTTTTGGAAGCCGGCGGTTACTTGACGCAAGCCATCGCCGAGTCCAAACGTTGCTGTGAGATTTTCCCCCGGTTGCCGGGGGGCTTCTATTACACCGGCACATTATTGGCCCGCGAAGGTAACATTGGCGAGGCAACAAATTATTTTCTGCGCGCCGTCGCGATTCAAAGTGATTACGCCCAAGCCCAGACTGCCCTGGGCGAGATTTTCGCGAACCAACAAAAAACCGCCGACGCGGTTCTTTGGTTCGAGCGCGCGATCCGGTCGAACCCAAATTATGTCGAAACATATCTGGCGCTCGGTTTTCTGGAACAAAACCAGGGGAACACGGCCGCCGCCGCGGCCAATTACCAAAAGGCTGCGAAGCTGGAACCGGAGGGTCCGGCCGATTATTTTAATCGAGCCAACACTGCGGCTGCCCTTTTTCAGTGGGATGAAGCCATCGCAGACCTGCAGGCCGTTGTCAGAACGAAGCCGGACTTCTGGCAGGCCCATTATTTGCTGGGAATTCAATTGGCGGCGAACGGCCGGGAGGCGGAGGCCCAAAGAGAACTGGAGGAGGCCATTCATTATCGGCCGGACTTTGCTGCGGCTCATCTGTATTTGGGGATAACCCTGGCCGCCCAAAAAATGCCGGCCCAGGCGCTGGCCGAGTTTCGCACAGTCCTGCAACTTGACCCTGCAAACGCTTCAGCCCGGCAGGAAATTGAATCCCTGCAACCTTTAGAGCAAAATAAATAAAACCGTAGCCGCGCTTGAAAAGCACGGATTGAAAATTCCCCAAGGTTTTGGATTGCGGTGGCCGTGACGCCGCTTTTGCATCAGCTGCCTGTAATTCCACCGCGAGCAGCGCTTTATCCCCCCAAAGCGGCGTCGCGCTCCGTTTGTCGCCCCACTTCAAAACGCTGGCGCGCCATCCGGTCAACCCAAGCCGGATTGGCCGGCTATAGGATTTCTTGAACCGCTCCAGGTCGAATGGATTGCGAATACGCAATCGAATCTCCGGGTTGCAAGCCATTTGGCCGATTGTTTGGAATGGCGCGAGGACTGATTGAAGATACAACCTCGCCGGGCCGAAAACTCCGGGTTTACAGCCGCTTGGACGATCAAGCGGCCCACCCTTGCTCGCTGATATGGCTCATAAGAAATCGAGCGGGCATTAGGATTTGGCCGTGCAGACTCGGGCAGGATTCACAATCCACGAGCGATTTTCGACAAAAAGCGGGTTGGCCGGGCGCTTCGGAGGTGTTTTAATCGGATAGTGACCATTCAGTTTTATATAATTGTGAATAATTTAGAATGATTTTGTAAAAGAAATGTTGACATTTAATAAAAGAAGTAACACAATGTTGAAAATACAAATTCCACGTTTTGTTGCGTCTTTTTATCGACAAGAAAGTTGCGACTATTTGTTAAAACCAGCAAAGAAACCTAATGACGATATGAAAAAGCCCCAAATATTCCGTCAGACCGCAAGGACCCGTGTAGTCACTCACATCAATAGATTCATTGCGGCAGTTTGTGCCGTGGTTGCGCTGTGCTTTGCTTTCGGCAGCCAGGCGGCGAATATTCTGTCCAACCCTGGTTTTGATGGCCCGCCGGCAGGCTTGAATGGCTGGTCGGCCCACACCACCGAGGGCTGGAGTTATGCCCCTCATTCTGATGTGTCTCTCAGCTCGCCGGAGTCATGTTGGATGCAGGGTTTGTATGGGAACGGCGGCGCACCGCTTAATCCTTATATTTCTTATGTCTATCAAAAGGTAGCTTCGGCACCTGGTTATACTTACACCGCGGATGCCTGGCTTACCCAATTTGTTACTGGCTCCACCGATGGTGGTGACAATGGCTCTTGTGGTTTGTTTGGAGACAATATGGCCGCATATTCTACCAATTCAGCAAATACCGGCTACTACGAGGATGGATGGGTAGAGGTGCAATTTCTGAGTTCGTCCAATACGATTTTGGCGGATTACAAGTCATTTATAGTTAACCCCGCGTACGTTCATAATCTGGCGGCCAGTGGAGCTGTATTTCAAAATGGCAGCCCAGGCATAACGAATCTGAACTGGTTCGATTGCCCGGTCACCAATCAATATAACCCAAACACGATCGTGGTAAATGGCGATCCTGATCCAGCTAACGTGTACGGAGCTACATTATCTCCAGGGCCTACGAATTCTATCCCCAATGGCATCATGACGGCCCCGCCGGGAACTGTTTACGTCCAATTCAGTTTGAATCTATGTCAAACCAGCTACGCTTCGGGGGCGCCTCACTGGGACAATTGCACTTTGAATCAGCTCAGCGGATTCGCGCCGGCGGCCATTAACAACCTGACGCCTAATGGCGGGACCGTGTTTAATAGGACGTCTACGAATTTCACGTTCAATGTTGTATCGGGCGTTGGAACCAGCGTTCCATCCAACGATGTACAAGTCGTGGAAAATGGCGTGGATGTCTCGAAGAAGCTTCAATTCTCTGGAAGCAACACCAACTGGACCGTGACGCTGCCGGGCTTGGCCTCCAACAGTCTTTATGCGATTACCATAAACGTGGACAACAGTGCCAACCTGGTTTCCTCCACGAGCACCAGATTTGACACGTTCGATCCCAACAGTTTTGTGGTTGCAGCGGAGGACTACGACTTCAATAGCGGCCATTTCATTCAGAATCCGGTTCCCAGCACCAACGCCGCCAACTCTGGGGTATCCACTTATTTTGGGACGCTTGGTACCGACCTTATTGACTTTCACCTCTATGGCGGCGGTGTTCCCGGAGGCGGCCAGAATTTGATTCCGAGTTATCCAAACCGTAATACCAACACAGCCTGGCAGATACCCGCAGATCCCCAATTGCCAAACTACCTTGCCTTGGGCGCCCCTACTTCCGGGGTATATAATGTTACCATCGCTTACAACAATGCTGGCAATTGGTTCAATTACACCAGGAATCCTTATCCCAACGGCGGCTATTATCAGATCTATGCGCGCATGTCTTACGGCAATGGCCCGAATGGCGGTTCTGAAACATTGCAACTTTTAACCGTCCCTGCCGGGACGACGAATCAATCGAGCACGAATCTAGGCTACTTTGTCATAAATGCCGCTGTTCCGGGTTGGAATGATGATTGGGGCACGTATTTCTGGGTTCCGCTGGGCTCCGACGCCAGCGGTCTGAATCCCACTGTCGTGAATCTGCCGGCCGGGCAACAGACACTGCAAATAATCAGCGGACTGGGTTGCAATTTGAGTTACATGGTGTTTGTTCCAATTCCCGCTCTGGGATTGCCTCCGGTCATCAAAAATTTGAATCCGCCGATTCTGACTCCGGGACAAAATGTGTTTGTCAGCACCAATAGGCTGACCTATTCGGTCAGTTCTTTGATCAGCACCCTGGCGACAAACAATATCCAAACCTGGATTAATGGGGTTTCGGTTCCAGAAACGTTCACCGGCAGCGGCGCGAATTGGACCGTCAGTGTTCCCATAACCGCACCCGCCAACCTACCGAGCGTAACCTTCGCCATCAGTGCGGTGGATAACAACGGTTTGTCCAACGGTGTTTCGGGAACCTTCGACACGTTCAGTCAGACTAATTTGATGATCGAAGCCGGTGATTTCGATTTCAATGGTGGCCAATGGATTGATAATCCTCTGGAGACAGCCACCCTGAATGGGGCCACCAATAGTTATTATTACTATCCGGGGAACAATCCGGCCAATGGAGCGGTATATGGTGTGGATTTCACCACGACGAACGTTACGGCGGCGGAGACCTACCTCTACCGGCTGGAAAGCACCGGCCCTGGAGGAAATCCCCCCGTGGGTACGGAAACCAACCTCGACTTTCTGCGTAGCAAGTTGATCAATGTGGGACCGTCGGCTGTGCCACCCTTTGAGTACGTTCCTGGTCAGCCGGTGCCCTGGACCAATACCGACTTTGATGTGGCCTGGTGGCCTCCGGGGACCTGGCTGAATTATACCCGTACGTTCCCGGCCAACACATACGTTATCTATGGCCGGCTGGCCAATGGCGGAGCCTATTCCAATGCGACAATGAGTTTGGTGACTCCGAACACGCCACTGGGCTCGTTCTCGGATCCCGACGCCAACGGATTCCAATCCTGGCATTGGGTGCCGTTGATGAGTAATGGCACCAACGTGGTGGTTTCGCTGAGTGGAAAGCAAACATTGAAGGTGACGGCGCCGCCGGGAAACACAACGGGGAGCCTTAACGCGCACTTCTATATGTTTGTGCCATTCAGTGCCGTTGCTCCATATTCCATCAGCGCGACGGTCAGTGCCGGGGTCGTTTCGATCAAGATCCCGACCCAGAGCGGGCATAGTTATTCGGTGTATTACAGCACCAGCTTGAACCCAACCGCTTGGACGACGTTGGCCAGCAACATTAGCGGAGATGGGACGGTTAAAACGGTTACGGACAGCACGACCGGTGGAGCCCAACGGTTTTATAAAGCATCGGCTTATTAAAAAGTGTGACTACCCGAAAGGGTGGTGTTAAGCTCGGTATCACTATGCGATGATGTGAGGTCGTCCGGTCGGCGCCGAATCAAAGCGGCGCCGGCCGCTAATTGAAAGTTGAATAAATGACAACAAAACGAGAGAAGGGGACGAATAAAGAGTATCGTTCGGCAGGTTTTACGTTGATCGAATTGCTGGTGGTCATCGCGATTATTGCCATCCTGGCGGCGATGCTGTTGCCGGCGCTGGCCAAAGCCAAGCAAAAGGCCCAGGCAATGCAGTGCCTGTCCAACGAACGGCAGTTGGCGCTGGCCTGGCTGATGTATGCCCACGACAATCAGGATGCTCTGGTGCCCAACCGGGGTCTGGGCGGCGCGAATGGCGTGAATTACTCCGCAGACCCCCGACTCGCGCAAAATCTTCAACCCGGAGGGCAAAATGCCGATTGGTGCCCGGGCAATCTTCTGAACCCGGCCGACCTCGTACCGGGCAACTATCCGGGCGGTTCCAAATACAGTTGGTGGATCCAGTCGGGCCTGCTCTATCCGTATCTCAATAGCATCAGCGTTTACCGCTGCCCGGCCGACAATACCAAGGTTCCCCGTGGCGCCACGGCTTTCACCTCGCGGGCGCTGCGAACCTATTCGATGAATTGCTGGGTGCAGCCCATGGACGCTCCCGGCTACAATACGACAATCTGGAACGGCATTAATGGCTACCATGTTTATACCAAGCTATCCAGCATGGCGCGGCCCGGGGCGAGCCGGACGTGGGTGTTTATCGAAGAGAATCCCTGGTGCATCGACGACGCCTTTTTTGCCGTAGATCCCAGACAAACGACCAAATGGTACAATAGTCCGGCGGTGTTGCATGGCCACGCCAGTCAGATGTCGTACGGAGACGGCCATGCGGAGGCCCGGCAGTGGTCGGACGGTTCCATGATCAACGAAAAGCCGACGTCGCCCAATGGCAATACAACTGACTGGCCGGCCACGGCTGGTTCAGCTGATTTGCCATGGTTGAATTCTGTAAGCACCGCCCCTCTGTGAGCGTCGCGCCTTCTTCATAAGGGAATGCTGCGACGGGCAGCTCGGTGGCGGTGTGATGAACGCGGGAAAACGGGTTTCTGGAAGCTTTCTTTGGGCTGAGTGGGGCCTTGGGGAAATTAACAGAGCACCAACCAACGGCCGACAGCCTCACTCATAATCAATCCGCTGCCGCGCGTGAAAATTCACAATTTCCAATATGGCAAAGTTCTAAACCGGGCGGCTTGGGCCATCGGTCTGGCCGGAATTTGTTTTGGATTGCCGTGTGATCTTCGGGCGCAGTCCTGGACCAATACAACCCTTTCCGCAAGCCAAAGGGCCGGCCTTTTGCTGGCGCAAATGACTTTCAGCGAGAAAGCGGCCATGGTTTACGGCACGGGCGGCGCACCGGGTGGTAACAACTATAACTATGTAGGCAATATTACCAACAACTCCCGACTCGGCATACCCTGGCTGTTTTTGCAGGACGGGCCGGCCGGTGTCCGCCTCCAGTCGGGCAACAACACGACGGCTTTGCCTGCGCCCATTACCTTGGCCGCCACCTGGGACGTCGCGCTGGCGCGACAGTACGGCAGCACGATGGGCGCGGAGGCCCGTGGGAAAGGGGTGGACGTTCAGCTGGGTCCGATGATGAACATGGCGAGGGTGTATGAGGACGGGCGGGCTTTTGAAGGTTACGGTGAAGATCCGTACCTCGCGGGCGCGATGGATGCGGCGGAAATTCCAGGCCTCCAAAGCCAGGGCGTCATCGCCACCGCCAAACATTTTGTGTGCAACGATCAGGAGACCCAACGCACGTCGATCAGTGCCGATGTGGACCCGCGCACCCTCCAGGAAATCTATGAGGCGCCGTTTCGCGCCTCCGTACGGGCCGGGGTTGGCGCGGTCATGGCCTCTTACAATCTGGTGAACAGCGTTCATGCATGTGAGTGGCCGGGGCTCAATGCCGACTTGAAAAAGGAATATGGATTCAATGGCTGGGTCATGAGCGATTGGGGGGCAAATTTCAGCGTCGTGGGCGGCATGAATAACGGACTGGATATGGACATGTATAGCGGCCAATTTACACCCAATAATATCACGGCCGCCATTCAATCGGGCAATGTCCCGGCTGCCGAACTGGACGGCATGGTGCAGCGCATCCTCACCAGCATGTTTCAATTCGGGATTTTTGACAACCCGCCCACCGGCAATCTGAGTTCCCCGGTCATGAGCCCGGCCCACAACCAGTTCGCGCGGGATGCGGCGGCCGCCGGAACCGTCCTGCTGCAAAACAACGGCGGGTTGCTCCCCTTGGGCTCATCCGTGCATACGATTGCCGTCATCGGTTCGGTCGCCAGCACCTCGCCGATTTCCGTGGGCGGCGGTTCGGCCAGCGTAACTCTGCCCTACAATATTACCCCCCTGGCGGGAATCACCAGCCGCGCCGGTAGCAGCTTCACCGTCAGCTATGCCCAGGGCGACGGAGCGAGCGTTCCCGCGGCGGTGCAACTCGCCACGAATTCCGACGTCGCCATCGTGTGTGTGGGCCAGCAAACCAGCGAAGGCTCCGATCGCTCCAACCTTTCATTGCCCAACGGCCAGGATGCCCTCATCAGCGCCGTGGCCGCCGCCAATCCGCATACCATCGTCGTGATGTATGAATCTTCCGCCACGCTGATGCCTTGGGCCAACCAGGTCGCGGCGGTGTTGATGGCCTGGTATCCGGGGCAGGAAAACGGCAACGCGCTGGCTCAAGTCTTGTTCGGGGACGTAAATCCTTCGGGAAAATTACCCGTGAGCATACCTCCCTCGTCGAGCCAGGTGCCCACGAGCACCACCGCCCAATGGCCTGGCATTAACGGTCACGCGACCTACTCCGAAGGGTTGGAAATTGGCTATCGCTGGTATGACACCAACAATGTGGCGCCGCTGTTTGCTTTCGGCTACGGACTTTCCTACACCGCTTTCGGTTACAGCAATCTGACGGTCAGCGCGGTGAGTCCTTCGGGCCAGGTCCAAATCGGGTTTGATCTGACCAACACCGGCGGCCGCACGGGCGCCGAAGTGCCCCAGCTCTATCTGGGTTTCCCCGCTGCCGCCAGCGAGCCGCCGAAACAGCTCAAAGGCTTTCAAAAAATCTCCCTGTCGCCGGGCCAGACACAGCACGTCACGTTCAATCTGGATTGGGAAGACCTGGCTATCTGGAATCCAGTCGCGCGCGGCTGGATTGTGACCCCAGGCAGTTTTCAAGTCATGGTCGGCGCTTCCTCGCGCGACCTCCGTTTGATCGGGGCGTTCACGGTGGCATCGGTGCCTTCCAGCGATCTGGCCAACGCAGCGCTCCACCAGCCGGTCGCAGTCTCCTCCGTGTTTTCCACGAATTCTCCGGGTGCGGCCGCCGTGGACGGAGATACCGTGTCAGCCTGGACCTCGCTGGCCGGGGACCCGCAATGGATTGAGGTGGACCTGGGTTTAATAAAAGACCTTTCCCGGGTCCGGCTGCATTGGAACACCAATTATGCCAGCAGCTACACGATCCAAATGTCGCCCGACGGAACCAATTGGACGGAGCTGTTCTCCACCAACAATGACGTCGGCGGCACGGAGGACATTCTGGTATCAGGCCGTGGCCGCTACGTGCAGATTAGCGGGACGCAGCAAGGTTTGCCCGGCGCTGGTTATTCGCTGTCGGAATTGGAAGTTTTTTCGCAGCCGCAAGCGCCCTTTGGGGGGACCGTTCCCACCGTGCCGGGCGTCATCCAGGCGGAGGACTACGACACGGGTGGCGAAGGTGTGGCCTACTACAACACCACGGTCGGCAATCCGGGCGGGGTTTACCGGTCGGATGATGTAGGGATCGAACCTACCTCGGACACGGGCGGTGGCTACGACGTGAACTCGCTCAACACCGGCGAATGGCTGGAATATACCATCAACCCGCCAAACCCGTTGGCCAGCTACAGTATCAGCGTTCGTGTGGCGGCGCCTGCGGCCGGCGGTCAACTGCGGGTGCGGCTGAATGGCGCCGTGGTGGGCACGGCGCAAATTCCGAACACGGGCGGCTGGCAGACCTGGCAAACCATTACTTTGCCAATCGTTTCCCTGGCGGGCGGTATCGGGAGTCAGGCGCTGCGGTTGGAAGTGATCACGAACGGATTCAGCATCAACTGGATTGGCTTGAACGTAATGCAGCGCGGCACCAACATCGCGTTGTACAAAGCGGCCACGGCTTCCTCCCTCGAAAATGCGGGCTTTCCTGCCACGAACGCCTTTGACGGCAATCTGGCCACCCGCTGGTCTTCCCAATTCAGTGATCCGCAATGGATTTATGTGGATTTGGGGGCATCCTGCAACATCGCGGAAGTAGTGCTCTACTGGGAAGCGGCTTACGGGAAAAGTTATCAGATCCAGGTTTCTTCGGACGCTACCAACTGGACCACGATTTATAGCACGACTACCGGGCTGGGCGGCACCGAGGATTTGGCCGGGTTATCCGGAACGGGTCGTTATGTGAGGATGTATGGGACGGCGCGCGGGACGATTTATGGCTATTCCCTCTGGGAATTTCAAGTCTATGGAACTCCGGTCGTGCCTGCCCTCTATGGCGCTTCCATAACCAACGGCCAGTTTGGATTTTGGATCAATGGCAATGCCGCGACGAACTATACGATCATGGCTTCCACCAACTTGACTTCCTGGAACCCAATACTCACAACCAATCCACCGTCGTTGCCATACTTTTGGGTTGATACGAATTCCCCGGCCTACCCTGTTCGTTTCTATCGTACCGTCTCGGGGCCGTGACCCTCTGGCGGCTTTGACGCGACAGCCGCAGTTCTGCCGCCTCAAACAAAACCCATCAACCTGACGTTCACGTGCAGTTTTTCGGGTTCCTCGATGTTTTCAGTGCAGATAAAGTTCACGCTCGCCCTCACCCCGGCCCTCTCCCCCGGAGAGAGGGTGAGCCCCGGCGGGTCGCTGGATAATTTCAGCATCCTTCGTCGCCGGCTCCAATTCCGTGTCCTTGGCCGTGAGAGGCACGACCATCGGGCCTATGGGCATGGCTCAAAACGCGACGAACGATTCTCTCTCCCCGGGGAGAGGGCCAACTCCCTGGCCCGCGGGAGCGGGAGAGGGTGGTCCACAGCGGGACCGGGTGAGGGTTATTGGGTTGGAACAAATCCTACGGGTGAGGGTGGATGTCCTCACTGATTTCCCGATCACACCTCAAGAAACTTGTTTCATACCCGGTCACCCATTGAAAACATCGAGGAACCGTTTGTCATTTAAAGACCTTTGAAATAAAGGGTGTGTTTTTGTAATATTATATTGACTGAAGTGCATATTTTGTAGTATAATGTGTTAAAGTTTATAATCACACCTATATGTATCTTCGTCGCAATCAACCTTTTGTCCCTCCATCTATGTACCAATTCAAACCGGTTCCTGCCTTGGCGATGGTCATGGCTTTGATGGTGTTGACTCATATCGCGCTGGGGGACACGAACATCGTCTGGAGCGACGAATTCAATGGCGCTTCGATTGATACGACCAAATGGACCTACGATCTCGGCGATAACTGTCCCCAAAACTGCCAATGGGGCAATCAAGAGCTGGAATATTATACCAGCCGCACCAACAATGCTTACGTCGCCAATGGCTTGCTGCACATCGTGGCGCGGCAGGAATCTTATGCCGGTTACAGCTTCACGTCTGCCCGCATGAAGACCCAGGGCCTTTACAGCACTCCGATCTGGGGGCGCTTTGAATGGCGCGCCAAATTGCCGGCCGGCGTTGGCATGTGGCCGGCGCTGTGGATGCTGGGCACCAATATTACGACGGTTGGCTGGCCTACCTGTGGAGAGATTGATGTCGTGGAAAATAACGGAGCAACTCCGACCTGGGTGCAAGGGAGCCTGCACTGGGGACCCAGCAGCGGTGAAATCAACAGAACGGCCACGTACAACTTTCCCAGCCCGGACTCCGTCACCAACTGGCACACGTATGATTTGGTTTGGAAGGCGGGTATAATCCAGTTTTACGTGGACGGCAACCTTTATGAAAACGACACCGGTTTGGCGACGCCGTTCAACGCGCCATACTTCTTCATCATGAACCTGGCCGTGGGCGGCACCTATGTCGGTAAACCCACCATCGCCCAAATCGAAGCCGGCACGGTCTTTCCGCAGGAGATGCAGGTGGATTACGTGCGGGTATATGAACAAACCGCCCCGATGGCGATTGCTGTGGCGCCGCAGACCGATGGAAGTTTGGTTTTAAGCTGGCCGACCAATATCGTTTGCCATTTGCAGGTTCAGACCAATTCGGTGGCGGGCGGCAACTGGTCTGATCTGCCCGGCACGACCAGTCCGTATGTAGTCATCCCCGACCCCAGTCAGAGCGCCGTCTTTTACCGCCTGGAATCGCCTTGAAAAACCGTTGGATGTTTTGTTTTGCTTGCCAAGCTCCCTTGGCTCCCTACGCTGGGAAGGGATCGGAATGCAGAAAACATAACGTCCAAGAAATTCCAGAAACCATCATGGGCTGGATCAGAAAATTGACGCCGGTCGCAGTGCTGATAGTTCTCATGGGTGGAGGTTTGTTCTCGCAGGGCCAGAATGCGTCCCTCAAAGAATTGCAGAATGCCGAGCAGGTCCGGCAATTGACCCCCGAGAAGGCAACGAATCACTATCCCGTGCAGTTGCGGGCGGTGGTGACATTCTTTGATGTAAGTCAGTACTTCCAGTTTGTGCAGGACGACACGGCGGGCATTTATTTCTCCCTGGATGGCTTGCCGGAACAGCCGCCGCTGGAGGCGGGTCAACTGGTAGAGCTGACGGGAGAAGCTGATCCGGGCGAATATGCGCCGGTCGTGCGGGCGCGCCGGATCCAGATCCTGGGCCGTGGAGCCTTCCCTGCCGCCAAGCCCGTCACGTTTGAGCAGCTGGCCAGCGGACAGGAAGACAGCCAGTTTGTGGAGATCCAGGGTATCGTCCGGGCCGCGTATTTTGACCCGACCAGCGGTTATTTTTTTGTGGAGATTGCCACGGGCGGAGGGCGCTTGACCGCTTACGCCCGCAAATTGCCCGTGGCGCAAGGCGACGATTTGGTGGACAGTACCGTGACGGTGCGGGGTGTCTGCGTGACCCATTTCAACCGTCAGCGGCAGTTATTCGACATCAGACTTTTGGTTCCCCGGCCCACCGATCTGGCGATTGATGTCGCTGCGGCCAGCGACCCGTTTACCGTCAAAACGCAACCGATAGAGAAGCTGCTGCAATTCACGCCGCAAGGCCCCTATGGCCACCGGGTTAAAGTGACCGGAACGGTCATTTATCAATTCGGAAACTCATTATACATCGAAGATGAAAAGGAGGGATTGTACGTGGAAACTGCGGAATCGGAAAAGGTACTTCCGGGAGACCAGGTCGAGGTTTTGGGATTCCCCGCCAAGGGGGAATACACACCGGAGTTGCGGGATGCGATTTTCCGGAAGATCGGGTCAGGCCCGCTCCCGACGCCTGATGTCATTAACACCGACGAGGCCTTGAAAGGAACCCATGACTGCCGTCTGGTGCGTATTGCGGCCACGGTACTGGACCGGGCGCGGCACAGTCCCGACCAGTTTCTGGTGCTCCAAACGCCCAGCGGAGTCATATTCCACGCGTATCTGGAAAGCAGTTCTCCCGGCGTTGATTTCGTGTATTTGCAGAATGGCAGCAGGGTAACCATAACCGGGGTGTGCTTGATCGAAACCGGCGGCACCTGGGTGGCGGGCGAGGCCTGGCGCGCCAAATCATTCCGGATATTGATGCGATCTCCGGGCGACATTTCGGTTCTGGAATGGCCGCCGTGGTGGGACCTGCAAAAATTGTTCTGGGTGGTGGGAATTCTCGCCGGCGCGGTTTTCGCCGCCATCGCGTGGGTTTTGATTTTGCGATTGCGCGTTCACAAGCAAACCAGAATCATCCGCGACCAGCTACAGACGGAAGCCTCCCTGAAGGAACGTTACGAGGAATTGTTTGAGAATGCCAATGACATGGTGCTCACCCACGACCTGAACGGTCGGATCACTTCCATCAATAAAGCCGGCGAACGGCTTTTGCAGCGTCCGCGCGAGGCGATTCTGGGAAAAACCCTGATGGGATTTCTCGCCGAAGAACAACGCGAACCCGCCCGGCAATGGTTTGAGCAGGTGACCCTGGGCGCGGAATTGCCACCCGCGGAATGGGAATTTATGAGCGCGTCCGGACAGCGCCTCCGATTGGAATTGAGCGCCCGGCTGGTCAGTCAGACCGGGCAAAATGCCGAGGTGGAAAGCATGGCCCGCGATATCACCGAGCGGAAGCGTTTGGAACGCGAAATTCTGGAAATAAGCAACCGCGAACAACAGCGCATTGGCCATGATTTGCACGACGGCGTGTGCCAGCAACTGGCCGCCATCGCCTATCGCATGGACATCATGGCCGATCAATTGCAGGAAAAAGGCGTGGCCGAGTCGTCCGAGGCGGAAAGAATCGGGGGTCTCGTGAATGAGACCATCACCCAAACCCGCCGGGTGGCGCGCGGCTTGTTTCCCGTGCGGCTGGAGGAAAACGGCCTGTTGTCGGCGATTGAAGAATTCGCCGCCAACGCCGAAAGCTTGTTCAAAATCCAGTGCCAGTTTTCGTTCGACAAATCATTCGCCGGCGTTGACAGCACGGTCTCGCTGCATTTGTATTATATTATCCAGGAGGCGGTTCTGAACGCCGTCAAACATGGCAAAGCTACCAGCATCCTCATTTCCATTAAGCGGGATGGCGACCACTTCATGCTCTCCATTTGCGACAATGGCACGGGTTTTCAGTCACCCCGGAGTTCCACGGGCATGGGCATCCGGATCATGCGTTATCGCAGCAGTGTGATTGGCTCAACATTAGACTTGAAAAGTGCGCCCGGTCAGGGCACTCAAATAACGTGTGCTTTTTATCCGGCCACCGAAGTTGCCGGTGAACTTGTAAAATGATGCCGCTCGCTGCCAGTCAAAATGACAATGCCCGGGAAGGCGCCCACCCGGTGGCCAAGAGCCGTGTGTTCCTCGTGGACGACCATGCCATGTTTCGAGATGGCATGCGTCAGCTCATTGAGCGCGAGCCCGACCTGACCGTGTGCGGCGATGTCGCGGATGCCGACGAAGCCATGCGCGAAATCCGCGAGAAAAAGCCGGACCTGGTCATCGCCGATATTTCCCTTTCCGGCACAACCGGGATTGACCTCATAAAAAACATCAAGGCGGAGTTTGCAGATTTACCGGTGCTGGTGGTTTCGATGCACGAAGAATCGCTTTATGCCGAGCGCGCCTTGCGTGCCGGGGCCATGGGTTATGTCATGAAGCAGGAACCCGCCAAGACCGTCAAAGTTGCCATTCGGAAGGTGCTGGGGGGAGATATTCATTTAAGTGACAAAATGTCCGCAACGATGCTCGCCAAATTCATGCTCGGTAACCGGACCAGTCAGCCGGTGTCACCGATCGAATCGTTAAGCGACCGCGAACTCGAGGTCTTTCGGATGCTGGGAGAAGGCAAGCCCACCCGGCAAATCGCCGAGGAACTGAACCTGACCATTACAACCATCAATTCTTTCCGCAACCGGATCAAGGAAAAGCTCAACCTGAAAAACTCCACCGAGTTGATTCTGCACGCTGTGCAATGGGTTCGCGAGGGCATCACGAAGATGTAATCACAGACGTTTTCCGGAACCGAACCGGAAGCCGGACGGGGCGCAAATGAGCCCGGTTATTTCTATGGCGTATGTCACAGTCACTTTGGAAGTGCCGGTAATTCAAATATGAAAACACAACTTCGGTTTATTCTGCGCGCCGGCCTGATTGCGGCCGCCGGTTTTTATTTTGGCGGATGCGCCACGACTGAATTGAGGTCATACCAGGGAAAGCCGTTCCAGGACAGCCAGTACCAGGGGGGACCGCAGAAAATTCCCGGACGCGTCCAATGTGCCTATTTCGATCTGGGTGGAGAAGGGGTCGCCTATCACAACCTGGACACGAAGAACCACGGCAGTGGGGAGCTCAATCCTGCCAACGGGACGTACCTCAACGAGTTTCGGATGAAAGAAGGCGTGAGCACGTCCTACACCAAGTTCCATGACGAGATTGACAACAATCCGTACAATATCGTGCCGCCGTCAGAGGGACAACTTTATGTCGGTTGGACGGTGCCCGGGGAATGGTTCAACTTGACCGTCAGGGTTGAACATGCCGGGGTTTACACCATAGATCTCTTATACACTTCGAACCGGGGTGGAATGATTTCCCTGGACCGGAACGGCAAACCGCTGGTTTCCCCAGTCAACCTTATCTCCACCAGCACCGACAAGGACCCCTTGGCCTGGCGTCAGTGGCATCATTGGAACATTATGACGAACCTGGCCGAAGTGGCATTGCCCAAAGGGTTGTCGGTTTTAACCCTGCACATCCTCACGCAAGGGAATATGAATCTGGCCTACCTTGATTTTAAGCCAAAGAATAGATAGCCCCGCGCGTCTTCAGTCCTGCCGACGACTATTGAAGCCTGACCCGGAAAAACTCCTGCGGTTCGTTTGGAATGTTGGTGTACGGGGGACTTGCGGCAAAGACGTCATTCCATGGCCCCGTCACATTCGTGGCGGACTGTAGTGCGCCGAAAGGCCAATCCAAAATTAAACTGCCACTTGATGCCTGGACTGACATGGTGGCTGGCGGGTTGACCGTCACCGTCAGCGTTGCCGGCACCGAAGTACAGCCGCCGACGGTCACTGTGACATTATAATCTCCAGCGGCCGCGGTGGTCGCATTTGTGATCGAAGGGTTCTGGTTCGTCGAACTAAACAGGTTTGGCCCCATCCAATTATAGGCCGCGCCAGCCACGGCCGAGGCGGTGAGATTCAAGATCATTCCCGCGTATATGGGACCGTTGTAACCCACGGATGGTGCGGCGGGCGGCGCGCAGGCGATCACGACGCTCGCTTCGGTTGCAGAGTTGGCGGTTTCGCTCGCCTGGCCGATTGAAGTCGCCGCGGAAACCACATAGTAGTTGGTCATTCCAACAACTGGGGTTGAATCT
>DATJYM010000052.1:0-4805 GCA_035499615.1 Candidatus Acidiferrales bacterium
TAGTCAAACCAACTGCATTTTTGAAATAACTGCCACGAAGTCGCTTTAACGGATTTCCGCGTTTCCTTTCTCTATCGAGGTAGGCTCCTCGACATTCACCAGCTCGTTGTTTACCCCCGGTATCATTCGAAGAAGACATTCCGTTTACGCTTGGCTGGAAGCTTATGTGACCCTCAATTATTTGTTTTTCGTCAATCGGTGAATTCCATTCAAGAGTTAATTTGTCAGCGTGGCTTGTTAGTTCAAGGTGTCTTGTTTCCAATTCTTGCGCGCGCCGTAACCAATCGGTTGCCTCAAACAATTTATCGGTCTGTTTCTTGCGCGCTGCGGTTTCAGCTTCTTTGTGAACTTCACCCACCAACGCTTGGAAATTGTCCCAGACCTTAAGCTTGTTATTTATCTCTGTCATAGTGTAGTCATTTTGACATAAGTGACTACACTGTCAACCAAAACTTTCAAAATGAAATCTATTGAAATTGATGGTGCTTTGAATTGCCAAAGTAGGACTTGGAATACATCCGTTGATTCCGTCTGCTCTGCGCCCAAAATTTCCCGTCACCGATAAACCTCCCGTCTGTGTCCGACGGTGATGACGATGATCTGCAAAATGCGGTCATGGATTTCGTAAATCACGCGGTAATCACCCACGCGGATTCGCCACGCGTCACGGCCTTTGAGTTTCTTCACGGCCGTTGAACGTGGATTGGTTTCCAACGCGGACAGCCGCGCGAGAATGCGGCTGGCAATTTCATCCGGCAACCGGTCCAGTTCCTTCTGAACCGATTTGGGCAGGATGACCTGGTATTTCATTTCGCCTTACGTCCACGGCGCGCCCGATAAGCCGTCAAAGTCGAGGATTGACCGGCGGCGATTTCTGAATGTGCGCGGTCATGCAAAGCATCGTAAGCATGGATGTCGGCAATCTCTTCAAGAATCAATTCGCCAATTGCTTCCTGCTCTCTTTTCGGCAATGCGGAAGCCTGTTCAAATGCCTTTTCCAAAAGTGCTGTCATGATTGAATAATACTTGAAATGCTTTTGCGCTCAAGTTGAAGTTGCTCCTCGCAAAATCCGCCATGCCGCGGTTTTGAAAAAAGCATTTTTATTTATGCGGGTCGTGCTCTCAGGCTTTTCCCGCGGACTCAACCGGAATTCTCATGCAATAGAACGAGCGGTAAACAAACACCAGCGCCACTAAAAAGCACACGCCGCCGATGACGTAGGAAAGAATCGAATCGGGATTTTTTTGTTTCAGTTCCACGGCGATTTCCACGGCCAGGAGGCCGAAGAGCGTGGTGAATTTGATGATCGGATTCATGGCCACGGAGCTCGTGTCCTTAAACGGGTCGCCCACGGTGTCGCCAACCACGGTGGCGGCGTGGAGCGGCGTGCCTTTCATTTTCAAGTCCACTTCGACAATTTTCTTGGCGTTGTCCCAGGCGCCGCCGGCATTGGCCATGAAGATGGCCTGGAACAGCCCGAAGAATGCGATGGCGATGAGGTAGCCGATGAAGAAGTAGGGGTTGATGAACGGCAGGCCCAGCGCGAACGAAAACACGACGATGAAAATGTTAATCAATCCTTTCTGGGCGTAGCGGGTGCAGATGGCGACAACCTGCTTGCTGTCCTCGATGGAGGCCGATTCCTTGTCCAGCTTGATGTTTTTCTTGATGAAGACGACCGCGCTGTAGGCGCCCGCCACGACCGCCTGGATGCTCGCGCCGGTGAACCAGTAAATCACCGCCCCGCCCATCAGCAATCCGAAAACGATCTGGGGCATGACCAGGCTCAAGCGGCCCACGGCATCGCCGAAGACATGTTCGAGCAGCATGATGATGCCGAAAATCATTGTGGTGGAGCCGACCACCGCGGTACCGATCAACACCGGTTTGGCCGTGGCCTTGAACGTGTTGCCCGCGCCGTCGCCCTTCTCGAGTTCGAGCTTGGCGGTGCGGAAGTCCGGCTTGAAGCCAAAATCCCTTTCGATCTCCGGCCCGATATTCGGCAGCTTTTCAATGCGGCTCAGTTCAAACACCGACTGGGCGTTGTCGGTGACCGGGCCGAAGCTGTCCACGGCGATGGTGACCGGCGCCATCGCGAGGAAGCCGAACGCGACCAGACCAAACGCGAAGATCGGCGCGCCAAACACGTATTTCGCCGGGATGAGGTTCATGAAATCCTGGTTCAACGAGAACAGGTAGGAAATGAACATGAGCGCCAGAATGACCAGGCCCATCCAAAACGCGGAAAAATTGCCGGCCACCAGGCCGGAGAGCACGTTCAACGACGCGCCGCCGTGGTCGGAAGCGTCGGTGATTTCCTGGACATGGCGTGACCGGGTGCTGACGAAAATCTTGGTAAATTCCATGATTAGCGCACCGGCCAGTGTGCCGCAGCCGATGATGGCGGACAGCACCCACCAGAGATTGGGAAGCGCGACATCCCGGGGCACCCCATCCACGGTCCGCGTGATGGTAAAATCGCCGAGCAGCAGCTTGCTCGCGCCGAAGCAGACCAGGATGGAGACGATGCTGGTGATCCAGACGAGGTCGGTCAGCGGTGCCTCCCAGTTGAAATCTTTTTTGCCGCCGTAGCGCGCCTTCGACACGGCCAGGTTGAAGTAAAATGAGCCGAGCGACGCCAGCACCATGAGCACTTGGATGGCAAACATCCAGATGATGAGCTTCGCACAGAGCAGCGGCGACAACGCCAACGCCAGGGCGAGAAAGGCAATCAGCGCCACACCGGTGACGCCGTAGGTTTCAAACCCGTCGGCGGTCGGGCCGACCGAGTCGCCGGCGTTGTCGCCGGTGCAGTCGGCGATGACCCCGGGATTCTTGGGATCATCTTCCGGCAGGTTGAAAACGATTTTCATCAGGTCGCTGCCGATGTCGGCAATTTTCGTGAAAATGCCGCCGCCGATGCGGAGGGCCGAGGCGCCGAGGGATTCCCCGATGGCGAACCCGATAAAACAGGGGCCGGCCAGTTCCGTCGGGATGAAGGCGAGAATGCCGATCATGCACGAGAGCTCCACGCAGATGAGCAGCAGGCCGATGCTCATGCCGGCCTGCAAAGGAATGAACAATGTCCGCAAAGGGCTGCCGCGCAGGGCGGCGAACGAGGCGCGGGAATTGGCGATGGTATTGATGCGGATGCCGAACCACGCCACGCCGTAGCTGCCGAGGATGCCGAAGACGGAACAGGCGAGGATCACCAGCACTTTGCCCAGCGGCTTGCCCTGCAGCCCGCTGAAATAATAGATCATGCAAACGGCAATGAGCAGCCAGAGCGCGGCAAGAAATTTTCCCTGCTGCCAGAGATATGTCTTGCACGTCTCCCAAATGATGTTGGAAACATCGCGCATGGATTGGTGAACCGGCAAGGCGCGCGTGCGGACGAATTCCAGGATGCCGAATCCCGCGCCCACGGCGCAGACAAGGAGCCCGAAAAACAGGATTTCCCGGCTCGTGACATTTCCATGGAAAAAATTCACCTGGTCGAGCGCCGGCAACTGGATGTCCGCGTCTCCCGCACGGGCGCCGGTGGCGGCGAAAAAAATCAAAAGCGACAACCATTTGCATTTAGGCATAAGGCGCGCAGCTTAATGAATCCCGGCAATTTTTTCCAGCATTTTCATGCGGCGAAGCTGTCCGGATTTGACCCGTCGGACGTCCGCCGTCCTGTTCCAAAACCGTTGTGAGCCAAGGTTATGCGGGCGAACCGCCGCAAAGGAACTTAAACCGTGGTCTTCAATACATTGGCCCGGGCGACAAGCGCCTCCGGCCCCGACCTGTCGGGGAATGACCGACGGGATGGTTGGGGGAGTTCCTTCGCCGCCGGCGGTTCCTCGCCGTCCACCGGTAGCAGCGGAATGACCTTCTCCTCGGGGATCCGCATGCTGTAAAACGACCGGTAAACAAACGTAAGAGCAATGGCGGCGAAAAACAGTCCGATCGCCGTTTTGATGGGCTGGCTGTTCATTTTCACGGCGATCTCGACCGCGAGCAATCCGAACAGGGTGGTGAATTTGATCACCGGGTTCAACGCCACTGAGGAGGTGTCCTTGAACGGATCCCCGACGGTATCGCCGATGACCGTGGCGGCGTGGAGATCGGTCCCCTTCTGGTGCAAATCCACCTCGACAATTTTCTTGGCATTGTCCCAGGCGCCGCCGGCATTGGCCATGAAGATGGCCTGGTACAATCCGAAAAACGCGATGCCGATCAGGTACCCGATGAAAAAATAGGGATTAAAAAATGCCAGCGCCAGTGCGAGGCAGAAGATGACGATGAAAATGTTCCACATGCCCTTTTGCGCGTACACCGTGCAGATTCTGACGACCTCCCTGCTGTCATTTTCGATGGCGGCAACGGATTGAAGGTGCATGTGCTCCTTGATGAAAACCACGGCACGATAAGTGCCGGTCACCACGGCCTGCGTGGAAGCGCCGGTGAACCAGTAAATCACCGCCCCGCCCGCCAGGAGACCGAGAATGACCTCGGGCCGCACGAGACTCAAATGGCCGGCCACATCGCCAAATGTGTTTTCCAGCAGCATGATGATGCCGAACACCATCGTGGTTGCGCCGACCACCGCGGTGCCGATCAACACCGGTTTGGCCGTGGCCTTGAAGGTGTTGCCGGCGCTGTCAGCCTTTTCCAGCAGATGTTTGGCGTGCCCGAAATCCGGCGTGAACCCGAACTGTTGCTCGATGTCTCCCTTGATGTTTTCCCGGCTTTCAATCCGGCTGAGCTCGTAAACCGACTGCGCATTGTCCGTGACCGGTCCGTAGCTGTCGACCGCGAT
>DATJYM010000053.1:0-3617 GCA_035499615.1 Candidatus Acidiferrales bacterium
ACTTCGCCTTGCAGTTTGCACCACCGGGACCGGAAGAAACGGACATCCGCGCACAGCTCGCCCGCATTGGCATCGGGGCTGGCAAGAAATTCAACTTTGAAGCCCTCGACCTCGAACACAAACTGGAAGTGGGATTGGGCATGAAGGATGGAGACAAGAAGATTGATGAAGCGGTCGCCAATATGGGCAAGAGCATCAACGGCTGGCGGGTCGGCGGAGCACAAGGCGACCGCCAATATTATCATGGCGACTGGCTATTGCGCGCCGCCGCCGCCAAGGCGGGCATTTATGGGAACGACCCTGTCGAAGCCATGTATCCCATGACCAAGACGCTGGCTGATGGTGAGCCGCTTGACGGCAGCAAGCACAATTACACGCTCACCTTCCCCGCCGGACAGTTCCCGCCCGTGAACGCCTTCTGGTCCGTGACCATGTATGATGGCAAGACGCAGTTGCTCATCCAGAATCCCCTCAACCGTTATCTCATCAACTCGCCGATGCTGCCGGACATGAAGACGAACGCGGACGGCTCGCTGACAATTTATATCCAGAAGGATTCACCGGGCGCCGACGAGGAAAGCAACTGGCTGCCTGCTCCCAACGACACCATCTATCTGGTCATGCGTCTCTATTGGCCCAAGACGGAAGTGCCCTCAATTTTGCCGCCCGGAGAAGGCACGTGGCAGCCGCCGGGTGTGATGGCGGCAAATTGATTCGCCGGTGAAACACCATTGGAACGACCCGCGAATTCACAACCAAAGAAGAAAACGGACATCAAATCGGATTTACCATGAACTGGAAAAATTGGCGACTGAAAATCGCAACCCCTTTCGCAAGCTGGCTCGCGGCCTCACTCTTGCTGGCAGTGCTGCCGTTCCTGAGCGGTTGTTCGTCTACTCCGCAGTACTCCAGTGACACCTACCCGCCATTGCCCGCGCCGGCGTCACCCACCGAACCGATATTCCTCGGTTCCGGCGCCTCAGCCAGCGCCGCCTCGGGAATCGTCTCCGTACAGGCCATTGACTACACCAATCGGACCGTCGTGCTTGACCGGCCTGACGGGGTAATTTTGACGATTAAGGTGGGGCCAGACGCTGTGAATTTTAATAGGGTCAAAGTCGGCGACAGCTTAATGACCACCACTTCAGAAAGCTTTGTGGCTTACCTGGTGAAACCCGGAGTTTCGCCCGATTCCATTACCAACTATCTGGCGAGCACCGCGCCACCCGACTCAGCACCGGGCGGCGTGATTATCCGGAACGTGGATTATAACGCCAAGATTCTTGTCCTCGATTACGCCACCCGCCTGGTGGTCCTGCAATATGGCAAGGACCAGGCCCGGCAGATTCAAGTCGGGCCGGGGGTAAATCTCCAGGAATTGCATGTGAATGACGATGTGTTTATCCGTACCACCGAAGCCATTGCTGTCGCCGTCACCCCGCCGGGGACATGAAATTGAACGCGGACAACAAAAATCGAACCTATGAATGACCCCGCCTCTGAGAATATCATCATCAATCAAACAACCCATGAACACGACAACCTCCGGTTGTCAGCAAACCACACCGAAAGAACCAAAACTATGAAAAAAAACCTGCTCGTATGTTCACTGATGTTGCCGGCACTGGCAACTGTACTCGCGTTAACCTCCTGCTCGTCAAACCCGCCCCCAGGCCAGGGCGCTACCGTCGTCGCCACCCAGCACGGAGTCCCCGGCGGCGTCATCGTCAATACCTACCAGGTCACCGCCACGGTGAAAGCCATCGATGCGGATGACCGCAAGGTGACACTGGTTGATTCGAACGGCAAGGAATCCGTTGTCAAGTGTGGACCGGATGTGGTCAACTTCCCCCAGATCCAGGTCGGCGACCAGGTCAAGGTCACCGAGACGGAACGACTCGTGGTGTTTATGGGCACGCAGGCGCCCTCCCAAACGGACGGCGCGGCGGCGGCGGTCGCCCTGGCCCCGGTAGGCGCCAAGCCCGGCGGCATTGTGGCGCAAACGGTTCAGGTCACCGCCACTGTCGCCGAGATTGATCTCAAACACCACCGGGCCACCCTCGAATTTCCGGATGGCTCGAAGAAAACCTTCGCCGTGCGCCCGGACGTGGATCTGACGCAACGCCAGGTCGGTGAACAGGTGGTCATCCGTGCGACCGAAGCCGTGGCGATTTCCGTGGAAAAACCGTAACGTCCACGTTGGCTGGCAGTTGAAAGCGAATCGAAACATCAGCACTGAATCTCGCGGGCTGGTTGATGGCCCGTCCGGCCCGGACCGGCCCGCGACTTCACCTTGCTACAAAGAGACCAAATGACGGGATCGATTCAATCGCTCACTCTGGCGGCATTCGCCGTCGCTCTCGCATTTCTGCCCGCACCGGCGGCGGAGGTGAATGCGACGGCTGCCAATCCGGCGGCACCGGCGGCGTCCGTTTTCGGACCGACGGTTCCCAATAAAGCTCCCGCGCCGGGCCCCGCACCGGAGGGCATGGTCTGGATTCCCGGCGGTGAATTCTCCATGGGCTGCGTGGTGCCGTCGGAAGGCGTCTGCACCATGGCGACGATGAACGCCGTGAACGACGCGCAGCCCGTCCACCGGGTTTATGTGGACGGCTTCTGGATGGACACGAACGACGTGACCAACGCGAAGTTTGAGCAATTTGTCAAGGCCACCGGCTACGTCACCGTGGCGGAGATCGCGCCGACGAAAGAGCAGTTTCCCACCGCGCCCCCGGAGAATCTCGTGGCCGGTTCCACGGTCTTCACGCCCACGACCAACGCCGTGCCGTTGGATGACTATTTTCAGTGGTGGCGATATGTGCCCGGCGCGAACTGGCGTCATCCCACCGGGCCGAACAGCGACATCCAGGGCAGGGAAAATTATCCGGTGGTACAAATCGCCTACGCCGACGCGGCGGCTTACGCGAAATGGGCGGGCAAGCGGCTGCCCACGGAGGCGGAATGGGAATTCGCCGCGCGCGGCGGGCTCGCCGGCAAAACTTATTTTTGGGGCGATGACTTTAGACCCGGCGGCAAATGGATGGCTAACATTTACACGGGCCAGTTTCCCGTGAAGGACACGGGCGAGGACGGTTACGCCGGCATCGCACCGGTCGGACAATTTCCGCCCAACGGCTACGGCCTGTACGACATGGCGGGTAATGTCTGGCAATGGTGCAGCGATTGGTATCGACCTGACTACTACGCCCGGCTCAAGCTCGCCGGCATCGTCGTGGCGCGCAATCCGCAAGGCCCGAAGTCCAGCTATGATCCGGGCGACGACCAGCCCCAGCGGGTGCAGCGCGGCGGCTCGTTCCTGTGCACGGACCAGTATTGCACACGCTACATGATGGGCACGCGCGGCAAGGGCGATGTTGACACCGGCAGCAATCACCTCGGTTTCCGTTGTGTAAAATCACCGGAAACAAAACCATGACTCCGCGCGAAAATCCAAAACCGGATATTTCACCACCGAAGGACCAACATTTGTGACTGGGAAAGCTTCAATCAATGGTTCCGCCCTCCTGACTGGTCTGGGACTTGGCCTGGTTGTTATCTGTACCCTGCCCTGCCCGGCGACGGCGCAAAACGCCCCCTCCGGCCAACCGGTGGACGCG
>DATJYM010000054.1:0-2158 GCA_035499615.1 Candidatus Acidiferrales bacterium
AATCCCAGTTGTCGTCCGAATTTTCCCAAGCGCGACAGCCGCTGAACATGTTGCCGGGGCCGAGGCTCCATTTGGCGGTAAAGCCGTCGGCGTTACCGCCCACGGGAGAATCGTAATTGCGGATGGAATCACAGTTCAGAAACAGGTTGCTCGAAGGCGTGGCGGTGCCGCCGTTGCCACCGGTAATGTGAAACCCGGTGTTGCGGGCGCCCAGACTGACGCAAAGCTCGACAATGTTGTTGCTGCCGGAGATGACGATGGAATTATGGCCGGCGTTGGTCAACACCAGGCCGTAAAGCCAATAATAGGTGCCACTGATCGAAATGGCGTCGGTCCCAGTGCCTTCTCCTGAACAATCCAACACCGGCGTTTCACCCGGATAAGCCCGGATGCGAATCGGGCTTCCGGCCGAGCCAAATTTCGACAGAGAGATCTTCGAAAATACGGAATATCTGCCGCCTCGCACGTAAACGAGGTTGCCGTTGGTTGCGAGCCCGGCGGCTTTGCCGAGGGTGGCAAACGGTGCGTTGGTGCTCGTGCCGGAATTGCTGTCGTTGCCGTTCGTGGCCACGTAATACGTTGCCGCTTCCGCGCCCCATTCAAACAACTTCACCTTGGGGCGCACAAACCAGACATTGGTTCCGGTCAATCGGGTGGTGAACAAATCGCGGACCGAGCCGAGCGGGTCAGTGGGCAGAGAACTGGTCGTCGTCCTCAGCCACCACGGTCGAAACCAGTTCACCAGGTCGGCAGACAAATAAAGATCAATCTGCGCGCCGGGCTGATGCCCTTCGCGTTCCAGAATTTCCACCTGAAAAACGGCGTTGGTTCCACTGACTCCACCGTTCAATGGTTGGACTGCGCCCGCGATCCCGTCCGGGGCGAGCGGGTCGGTGCCGAAAGCAAACTCGACCACATTCGGTTCACCGTCGCCATCGGGGTCCGCCAGCGGATCACCCAGCGCCGGATTACTGCTGAAGTGGATGGCCGCCCAGTTGGTGTAATATTCGGCTGCATTCGACGGTGATAACATCAGCGTCCAACAGGCAAGCGCAACGAAACTGATTTGGGATGCTAAGGAGGTTTTGACGCTTGCACGGCGGGCACGACCGATTTTCATTAGAGATTACAGTTTAGCATACATGCCCCTAGCATTCAAGGAATTACAGTGGCCGCCCTAAGAATGGGCACATTTCGCAGTTGTCTCGCGCGCGAAGATGGCGCCACGCCGTTCACTACAACACCAGCGCGAACGGCCGGCTGCTATTCCCGCTACAGGGTCACCGCCATCAGTCCAATCACGACCTCGTTGGCCAGCGCGGACTGTAAGCGACTGGAGTTGCTTGCCGGGGTCCAACGGCAAAGCCAACACCGCGGCCGCCCCGCCGGGCACGGTGCTGCCCTTGCCTTTGAATTGGTTCACATCCAGGATGCGGACTTTACCGGTTTTCAACAACGGAATCAGCGTCCCTTAGAGTTGATTAACCGTTAGAACCGAGCGCCGCATAACCAAAAATGGTGATTGCGTTCACGGACGCATTTTTCGGATAGTTTCGCGTTCACATGAGCAGCCAAATCGAAAAATCCTTTGTCCTGGCCAAGGAACGTTACTCTGAAATTGGCGTGGACGTGGACCGCGTCCTGGAAAACCTGGAGAAAGTCCCCGTGTCGCTTCATTGTTGGCAGGGAGATGACGTGGGCGGGTTTGAGAATTTTGGCGGGACGCTCGGCGGCGGGTTGGTTGCCACCGGCAATTATCCAGGCAAAGCCCGCAGCCCGCAGGAACTCCGCGCCGACGCCGAGAAGGCTTTCTCGCTCATCCCGGGCAAACATCGCTTCAATCTGCATGCGTTTTATGGCGATTTCGGCGGCAGAAAGGTTGACCGTAACCAGATCCGCCCCGAACATTTCCAGAGCTGGATTGACTGGGCCAAATCCATCGGCATTGGCCTGGACTTCAATCCCACTTGTTTCTCGCATCCCAAGGCCGCCGATGGTTTCACCCTTTCGCACCCGGACAAGGCCACCCGCAGGTTCTGGATCGAGCACTGCATCCGCTGCCGCGAGATCGGCGCGGCCATGGGCAAGGCGATCGGATCGCCCACCGTCACCAACGTGTGGATTCCCGACGGCATGAAAGACACGCCGGCCGACCGGC
>DATJYM010000055.1:0-11945 GCA_035499615.1 Candidatus Acidiferrales bacterium
CGCCGGTGGCTGCCTGGAACCAGGGCAGGCGGCGGTGGGATTCACCATGTTTTCGGAAGCGGCGCCCAAGACCGGTGTCGTGACGGTCATCGACGACTATGTGGATCCGTCCAACGGTCAGACCAATGAGACGCGGATCAATGTCACAGCGATCGTACCGGACATTCCGCCGGACCCACCGCCGTGGGTTTTCTTTCATCCCTTAACATTGCCCATTTCGTTTTTCCAGGGAGCTCTCTACTTTGGCACGAACCAGTATCTCCCACCCTCCAATGGCCTCTATCAATTCAGCGTGCAACTCCAAACAGCACAAAGCAACGGTCTGGCGGCCAGCCAGGTGGTCACCCAGACCGTACAGGTGGTCAATGGCCTGTTCAATATGCCGCTGCCATTCGACCCAGTCAGCATGGGTGACGGTTCAGTTCGTTACGTGAGTATTGGCGTCAAGCCGCCCAACCCGAATGCTCCGTTCACGCAGTTGAATCCGCCGCTGCCCATCACGCCGACGCCGCAGGCGTTTTATGCGTACACGGCGGGCGTCGTCGCCGACCTCACGCCGGGCCAGGCTGTCACCAGCCTCAATGGCTTGAGCGACGCCGTCAATTTGCAGGCCGGCAGCGGTATCATTCTGGGCACCAACGGCCACACATTAATCATCTCCGCGCAACCGGGCGTGCCTTCCGATCGAAACATCAAAACCGACTTCGGGGCGGTGAATCCGGAGAACATTTTGGCCAAACTCGCCGCGTTGCCGATTCAAAGCTGGCGTTACACCAATGAAATGGGTGACATCCGCCACGTCGGCCCGATGGCACAGGATTTCAAGACGACGTTTGGCCTTGGGAACAACGACAAAATAATTGGTTTTGTGGACGAGGAAGGGGTCACGCTGGCGGCGATTCAGGGTTTGAACCAGAAACTCAACGCCGATGTTCAGGAATCTGCCGCCCGGATTCAAAAATTGGAGGCCGAGAATTCTGAGCTGAAACAGCGCCTGGAGGCGCTCGAAGAGGCCATTTTCAAACAAACCAAAATCAAAGGAGCACGGCGATGAAAATCACACATGGACTCATCAAAGGTGCAGCAATCTTGCTGCTGCTTTCCACCTTGAACCTTCAATGCTCAACTGCTTTCGGTCAGGGCACGGCCTTTACCTATCAAGGCCGCCTCGATGACAGCGCAATCCCCGCCAAGGGGAGTTATGATCTGCAATTTACAGTTTACGACGCGGTGACGAATGGTGCCGCGATCGCCGGCCCGCTGACCAACAGCGCCACGGCCGTGAGCAACGGTTTATTCACCGTACAACTGAATTTTGGCCCTGGCGTGTTCGACGGCAGTGATCGCTGGCTGCAAATCGGTGTGAGCACGAACGGAGCGGACAATTATATCAACTTGACGCCACGCCAGCACCTGAGCGCGGTGCCATATGCAATCACCGCCGGCACCGTTACCGGACCGATCAACGGAGAGCAAATCATTGCAGGAACGGTTACCGGCAACCAACTGGCATCCGGCACGGTGACTGCGGCAAATCTTGCCAGTAATTCCATCACGGCGGACCAACTCGCGCCCGGCGCGGCGGCAGCCAACCTGTCAGCCGGCGGACAATCCGCCGTGCCCAGCGGCGGCATTATTCTCTCCGGCAACTCGAATGATACCAACCTCGAAACGGCCGGCTATGTGAAACTGGGCAAAGTGACTTTGGGTGACGTTTGGGAATCAGGCGTCACCAACGGCGCGCCTACCGGACGCCAGGGCTACACCGCGGTGTGGACGGGAAGCGAGATGATCGTCTGGGGCGGTTTCAGCAACGCCATTTATTATGCAAACGGAGCCCGCTATAATCCGGCGATCAACACTTGGACGGCGGTCACCACTTCTGGTGCACCTGGCGCGCGGGAGGGACACACAGCCGTTTGGACCGGCAGCGAGATGATCGTCTGGGGCGGAGAAGATGCGGGTTATTTGAACAGTGGAGGCCGTTACGATCCAGTAGCCGACAGTTGGACCGCGATCAGCACGACTGGAGCACCCAGTGCGCGCTACCTGCACACCGCCGTTTGGACCGGCAGCGAAATGATCGTCTGGGGCGGGTACAGTGCTTTGAACGACGGCGGCCGCTACAACCCGGCGAGCAACACCTGGGCGGCGGTCACAACCGTCGGCGCGCCCGCCGGCCGTTACGCGCACACCGCCGTGTGGACCGGCAGCGAAATGATCCTCTGGGGCGGACGCGGCGCCAGCGGTAATTTGAACGACGGCGGCCGCTACAATCCGGCAAGCAATATTTGGACGACTGTGACAGCCACTGGCGCGCCTCTCGCGCGTGAATATCATACAGCCGTGTGGACCGGCAGCGAAATGGTCATTTGGGGTGGCTCGGGCGCAGGCGGTGCTTTCAACACAGGCGGCCGCTACAACCCAACCAGTGACAGTTGGACGGCGGTGACTACCAACGGTGCGCCCGCCGGGCGTGAGTTTCATTCGGCAGTGTGGACAGGCACCGGGATGATTGTTTGGGGCGGATCCAATGGCGCCTATTTGAATACGGGTGGAATCTACGATCCCGCGGACAACATGTGGACATCCACGAGCACGACTGGCGCGCCGTCCGGGCGTCAGTTCCCAACAACTTTATGGACGGGTGACGAGATGATCGTCTGGGGTGGAAACAATAGCATCATAGATTTCAATGACACCTCCCGTTACACGCCCACGCAACTGCTGTATCTCTATCAACGGCCGTGAAGATCAGAAGCCAGAAGTCGGGGGTCAGAACCTGGAAGTGGCAAGCGCGGCTGCTGTTGATTTTTGCGTGCTCCATCACCCGAGCCGAACCTTTCGAGCAGTTATGTGCCGACCGCACTGCCGTCGAGCGCGTCTATTACAGCCACCGGCTCGGCAACAAACCGCCCTTCGAGCAGGAGCTGCCCCCGGCGCTCGTGCAAAAACTCGTACGTGCGGATTTGCACAAGGAAGCAGTCGTGAAAAGCGCCTACGGAATCTCCATCACCCCGGCCATGCTTGCTAATGAGGTCCAGCGCATCAATGTCACCACCCGCGCGCCGGAAATCTGTTCTTTCGATTGAAACAATAACCGAAAACCAAATCCGAAATGATGAGTTCACAAAGCCAAACCAAAATCGAACCATGAAAATAAAGCTTAAGTTCCCGGCGCTGGCGCTGTTGGCGCTGCTCTCATCTCTCAACACTCAACTCTCAGCCGTCTTTGCCCAAGGCACCGCCTTTACGTATCAAGGCCGGCTGAATGACAGCGGCAGTCCGGCCAATGGAAGCTACGACCTGCGATTCGTGCTTTACGACAACAACGTCGGCGGATCCCAACAAGGACCGATTCTCACGAATAGCGCCACTGCCGTGAGCAACGGTCTATTCGCGGTCACGCTGGACTTTGGCAGCCAATTTCCCGGCGCCAGTCGTTGGCTGGAAATCGCGACGCGCACCAACGGCGTGGCAGGTTTTGTCACGCTCAGCCCGCGGCAGAAACTAACTCCAACGCCTTATGCCATCACCGCCAGCAATCTCTCGGGCACGCTGCCGGCTTCGCAATTGGCCGGGTCCGTGGGTAACACCCAGTTGGCCAACAGCGCCATCACGGTCAACGCCGGAACCGGCCTGACTGGAGGCGGGACGGTGGCGCTCGGCGATTCGATTACGTTGAACAATACCGGCGTCACTTCCCTTGCTGGTGGCGGTGGGGTGACGGTGTCGGCCGCGAGCGGCGCGGTGACGCTGGGCAGCACGGCGACCAGCGCGAACACGCCCAACACCATTGTCAGCCGCGACGGCAGCGGGAATTTCGCCGCCGGAAGCGTGACGCTGGCCGGCGCGTTGAATCTTCCGGCGACAACCGACACGGTTTATTCGGGCAGCGCTGTGCTGTTACATGCCGACAGTTACGAAGAAAACTTTTTTGCCGGCCAGGGTGCCGGCAACTGGCCCGTGACCACCGGCCAGGCAAACACAGCGGTTGGCGTTAATGCGCTCAAAAACGACACGAATGGCGGCGATAATTCGGCGCTGGGTGACGGAGCGCTTTCGGGAGACATCAGCGGCTACGCCGACACCGCCGTCGGCGCCGCGGCGATGTCTGGCAACACCAACGGCAATGACAACACGGCCATCGGCGTCTTCGCTTTGGGCGGATTTTCCAGCGGTAACAGCGGTTCGTACAACACGGCGGAAGGTGTTGAAGCGTTGACTTCGCTCACCACCGGCAATGACAACACGGCCAACGGCTTTGGCGCGCTCATTCTGAACACGAGCGGCAGTGCCAATACCGCCGACGGTTATCTGACCCTTTATGCCAACACCAACGGAGGTTATAACGTGGCCGTCGGCTATCAGGCGCTGTATAACAACAGCAGCGGTTTCAATAACACGGCCGTCGGCGAGAATGCGCTCTATTCCTACTCGGGCATCGGTTACAACACAGCGATCGGCGATAGCGCGCTTCAATTGTTGACCAGCGGCAATGACAACATTGCGCTTGGCGACGGGGCCGGTTACAACATTACCAGCGGCAGTTGGAACATAGACATCGGCAACCCGGGCGCCGCCAGCGACACCCATACCATCAAAATCGGCCAGCAGGGAACGCAAAGCCAGACGTTCATTGCCGGTGTTTCGGGCACGAGCGTTTCGGGAGGCGCGCAGGTCTATGTCACTTCTTCAGGCCAGCTCGGCTCGGTCAATCCTGCTTTTGTTCATACGGCGACTTCGGGAAATAGCACGTCGGCGCAGACGCAAATTGATAATCCTCTATGCAACGGAAAACCGAATGCGATTTTGATTGTCATTCCCAATGGTCTTGCCCACCCGACCGGCACGCTCTGGGTTTACTATGATAGCGGCACGTCCCGCTGGTTCATTGAAGCTCAAAGCAGTGATCTGGCCCCGGGAATGCAATTCAACGTACTGGTGGCCAATCCTTGAACGGAATTGTACCGTTCCCGCGAACCGCTTGAAAATAATTGGATAATCTCAAACCCGTGTTAAACTCATTATCAAGAACTGAGACGTTTATGAAAAAACTCACCCTGTTCAGCCTGTTGGCCTCCGGCCTTTGCCTTTCGGCATGGGCGCAACAATATTCCATTGACTGGTATAAAGTCGCCGGAGGTGGCGGCACCAGCACCGGCGGGACTTATTCCGTCAGCGGCACCATCGGCCAGCACGACGCCGGCGGGCCGATGAGCGGCGGCAATTATTCGCTCACCGGCGGATTCTGGGCGCTGATTTCGGTGGTGCAGACGCCAGGTGCGCCGGCATTGTACATCAGCCATTCGGGTAACACGGTGACGGTGTATTGGCAGAATGTTTCGGGTTGGACCTTGCACCAGAATGGCAACCTGGCGAACCCCGGCGGCTGGCTGCTCAACAGCAGTTGGACCACCTCCAATGGAACAAATTCCCTGCTCCTGACATCGCCCACAGGAAACCTGTTTTTCCGGCTGAGCAACCCGTGATCCGATAAACGTAATCGGACATCGCATTCATCGAGAAGCCGCTTTGACGGTCAGAGTCAAATGAGCCGTTGCTGATTTCCAGCGGCGGGCTTCAATCCCAGTTTCTTATAACTGGATTCCGTCGCCACGCGGCCCTGCGGCGTGCGGTTGAGATAGCCTTCCATGATGAGGTACGGCTCGTAAACCTCCTCAATGGTGTCCGGTTCCTCGCCTACAGCCACGGCGAGTGAATTCACACCCACCGGCCCGCCGCCGAATTTCACAATGACCGCCTCGAGGATGCGCTTGTCCATTTCGTCGAGGCCGCTCTGGTCGATCTCCAGCATCGCCAGCGCCTTGTCAGCAACCTCGGCGGTGATGCGGCCGTCATGCCGGACCTCCGCATAATCGCGGACCCGCCGAAGCAGGTTGTTCGCAATGCGCGGCGTGCCGCGGCTGCGCCGGGCGATTTCATGTGCGCCGGCCGGTTCAATTTCCACCTTTAACAGCCGCGCCGACCGGACGATGATTTTGTCCAAATCCTCCGCGACATAATAATCCAGCCGTTCGCGCACGGCAAAACGCGTGAGCAGCGGCGCGGTGAGCAGGCCGCTGCGCGTGGTCGCGCCGATGAGCGTAAAGCGCGGCAGGTTCAGCCGCACGCTGCGCGCGTTCGGCCCGGTATCGATGATAATGTCCAGTTTGAAATCCTCCATCGCCGGATAGAGATATTCCTCGATGGTTTTTTGCAGTCGATGGATTTCGTCAATGAACAGCACGTCGCCCTCTTCGAGATTCGTGAGCAGGCCGGCAAGGTCACCGGCCTTTTCGATCGTCGGACCGCTGGTGCTTTTCAAATTCGCGCCCATGGCTTTGGCGAGGATGTTGGCGAGCGTGGTCTTGCCCAGGCCGGGCGGGCCGTTGAGCAGAATGTGGTCGAGCGCTTCCTTGCGTTTCTTGGCGGCAGCCACGGCGATTTCCAGCCGCTCCTTGACCCTGGGCTGGCCGGTGAATTCGGAAAAGAGCGACGGGCGCAGCGTCAACTCCAAAGCCGCGTCGGGTTTGTTCAAGGTGGAAACCGGCCGTTCAGACATCGGGTTGAGCATGGAAAATGCGCCGCCCGGCAGCAAGCGCGAAGCGAGCGTGAAAAAATCCTGCATCGCGGCTTTCCGCAGAAAACCGCTTGCCTTGCAGTCGGATTTGCGGCGCTCTTCCGAAGCGCCGCTACGTCATTGCCGCAGCACGAGGGAGCCATTGGTGCTCAAGACGCATCGGGTTTCGATTTCTTTCCGCGGATCGAACAAAACCACGTGCAGGTTTTGGAATACATCCGGACCGGCGTAGGGCCCTTCTCTTTGCCAACTCAACCGGCGGGCTTTGTCCTGCCACGTAAACGTGGTGCGGCGGACCCGGCCCTGCAGATAGTCCGTAGTCACGCCGTCGTCTTCAAGCAGGGTGAAGGTCGCATCCCGGCCGGGATAAATTTGCAATTCGAGCGGGCCGCCGGGAAGCTGACTGGTATGCAGAATGACCGGCCCGAGTGGCAGAATGGACCCGGCCCGAACATAGACGGGAATTTCATCAAGCCCGGCGGCCACCGCGATCGCCCGTTTTCCTTTCAAGAGCCGGTTGGAACCGAACTTGTACCAATGACCGGCGGGAAGATAAACCGAACGTTTGCCGCCGGGCTGAAGCATCGGCGCCACCAGAAGCGACCCGCCCATCATCCATTGATCGGACAGGTTGGCGGTTCGAGGATCATTGGGAAATTCCATCAGCAACGGCCGCATGAGCGGCAGACCCGTCTGAAAAGTTTCATGCGCCAGGCTGTAATAATATGGAATGAGCTGATAACGCAGGTCGAGGGCCTTGCGAATGGCCGTCAACGCATTGGAACCGTAAAGCCAGGGAAAACGGGGTGTGGCGATGCGCTCCGAATGCGAGCGCATGACCGGAAAGAAAACCCCCGCTTCCATCCACCGGGACAATAACTCCGGCGTCGGATTGCCCTTGTAACCGCCAATGTCGCAGGTTTCATAAGGCATTCCGGCCAGGCTCCAGTTCAGCAAACTGCAGGGCGTCTCGGCCAGCATCACCCAGGAACTTTGAATGTCACCCGTCCACGCCGCGGCGCCCAGTCGCTGCAATCCGGGCGAGAAGGCGCGATTGAGCGTCCACAATCGCATGCCGGGCCGGTATCGGGCCAGGGCTTCCGTCTCGGTCAGGTTCCAATAATAATAGGTGGTGAAGGTGGACTCGCCTTCGTCATTCCACCAACCGTCAATTCCCGCCCGGAGCAGACCGGCGGACTGCCCGGTGTACCACTCCCGCAATTGGGGGTTGCCAAAATTGAGATCACGGGAATGGTAATTTTCACCATTCTCGACCGGCAGGGTCCAGCCCTTCGCCCGGGCCATGGCGAGGGAATCGCGATTGCCCAAACGCGGCTTGCGAATGCCGACAAAGTGCACCCCCTGGCTTTTATAATCGCGGATTTGGGCGACGGGATCGGGGAAGAGATTGGTGTTCCAGCCGAAATCCTGGAAACCCGCCATACCATCCTCAGGGAGGGTGTAGTCGGGACTGGTTGTGTACCATTCAAAATCGTAGATGAACGCATCCACGGGAATTTTCAGATTCTGAAATTGTTTCAGCGTGTCTTCAATGTAAGCCCGATTCGTCCAGCCCCACCGGCTCTGGAGATAACCAAAGGTCCAGCGCGGCGGAACGGGAGAGAATCCGGTCAAACGGGCATAGGCCACGGCGGCCTCCTTGAGCGTGGCCGCCGGCATGAGATAAAGTTCCGCTTCCCGCCCCGGGAAAGTCCAGGTGAGATAATCTCCGTTGGCCGCGCCCCGCCAGCGAGCCGGATGATTGTCATTCTCCGTCACGGCCAGGACGGCATAACCGCCCGGCGCCCAATAGTACGGGAGGACCGCCCGACCATTGGATACTCCAGTGGTCACGGTGGATTGTTCCAGCGAGTTCACGCCATTGCCGCACCCATAAACACGAATGGGTTCGTGGCGGTCCCAACCGAGCGTGATGGCAATATTGTTCGTATCCGCGGAGGTCTCCAGACCCCAGTCGCCCTGCTCGTGAGGGGGAATCAGCACCTTGCCCGCCGCACTCCACAACGTCCATTCCCCGGTACCGGGGTTGATGGACAAGGTGCCCGCCTTCGTCCGGATGCCAATCATCCCGTGTTTTTCAACCAGTTGCCAGGGAACCGGTACGGCGGCATTAGTCCCGGCCAAAAAAGAGGAAGGAAGGAAATGAAGCGGTCCATCGCAGGCAACCCTCAAACACAAGACGTCGGGAGAGGTCGCCGCCAATTCCACCTCGGCCCGGCCAAGCTTGAACAGCAGACCGTCCCGGTTTGTCTCGAAATCCCCCGATGCCAGGAGGGAACTTGATCCAATCGAAACGAACAGCCCCAGCAGCAGGATTTGCGGGAATGACGAAGAGCGACCGGCAAACGACTTGAGCGTTTTTATCATGGAATTTTCACGCAATTAATTTCAGCGCCGGCACCATATCCGGAATTCCCGGGCGGCGTCAGGTCTATTTTCGACGAGGGAAACCGGCTGTTCCCTTTCACCCGGGAAACGGAAAACCCGCCGCCGGACAACACGTACGATTCCGGGTACTCCCCAATCGCCATGGGCTGGACAATACACTTTTTGTCATATTTTTGGCAAAAAATGCTGGATAGTCAGGCTTGCCTGCGGCAAGCTGCGGCGATTTTATGGGAAGTTACAAATCACCCTTGCGCATCGCCACGCTGGCCGGGCTGTTATACACGACCAATGCCTGCGCCGGAGACGCCGACATCAATCTGCCGCCGTTGCAGGACGTGTCGTTTTGCGGCGGCGCCTTGAGCGGCCACGCCATTCTGTTTTTCGGCCTGGCGGTCTGTGTGATTGGCGCGTTGTTCGGGCTTTTCCAATACCACCAGACGCGCGCGCTGCCGGTCCACCCGGCCATGGGCAATGTGTCCCACATCATCTGGGAAACCTGCAAAACCTACCTGCTGCAACAGGGAAAGTTTCTGGTGGCGCTCTGGATTTTGATTGCCCTGTGCATGCTTTATTACTTCATCGGGCTGCAACACAAACCTTTCGGTGACGTGCTCATCGTTCTCGCCTGCTCGGTGCTCGGCATCCTCGGCAGCTACGGCGTGGCCTGGTTCGGCATCCGCATCAACACGACGGCCAACAGCCGCGCCGCCTTCGCCGCGCTCAAAGGCAACGGGCTTAAAACTCTTTCCATTCCGCTGCGGTCCGGCATGAGCATCGGCCTGCTGCTGGTGTGCGTCGAATTGTTCTGCATGCTGGGTATCCTCCTGTTTTTGCCGCGTGAACTGGCCGGGCCCTGCTTCATCGGCTTCGCCATCGGCGAATCCCTGGGGGCCGCGGCGTTGCGCATCGGCGGCGGCATCTTCACCAAAATTGCCGACATCGGCGCCGATCTGATGAAGATCGTCTTTAATCTGCCTGAAGATGACCCCAAAAACCCCGGGGTCATCGCTGACTGTACCGGTGACAACGCCGGGGATTCCGTCGGCCCGACCGCGGATGGTTTTGAGACGTACGGTGTGACGAGCGTGGCGTTGATCGCGTTCCTGGCCCTGGCCCTGGCAGCGGCGCCGGCGCTGTGCGGCAAGCTCATCATCTGGATTTTCGCGATTCAAAGCCTGATGGTGCTCGCCTCGCTGGTTTCGTTTTATGTGAACCGGTTCACCAACGGCGCGCGTTATGCCGGCAAAAAGGATTTCAACTGGGAATCGCCGCTCACGGACCTGGTCTGGCTCACGTCCATCCTTTCCATCCTTACCACTTTTGCCGCCAGCAAACTGTTGTTGGGAGATTTTCACGACGGGGCCGGCGCGGCGCTGCCCAACTTGTGGTGGGTGCTGGCCGGCATCATGTCCTGCGGCGTGCTCGCGGGAGCGCTCATCATGGAGTTCACCAAGATTTTTGTCAGCACCAACTCGCGCCACGTCCGCGAGGTGGTCAATGCCTCCGGCCACGGCGGGGCGTCGTTGAACATCCTGTCAGGCTTCGTGGCCGGCAATTTCTGCGCGTTTTGGATGGGGCTGGTCATCCTGGCGTTGATGTTCATCGCCTATTTGTTCTCGCAGAACGCCGATTTGCTCGCGTTGATGCCGGCGCAATTCCAGTTTGCCGCGCCGATTTTTGCGTTCGGCCTCGTGGCCTTCGGTTTCCTGGCCATGGCGCCGGTCATTATTGCCGTGGACAGTTTCGGGCCGGTGACCGACAACGCACAGTCCGTCTATGAATTGAGCCGGATTGAAGCGGCGCCGAACGTGGCGGCGGAGATTGAAAAGGATTTCGGATTCAAACCCGACTTTGCCAATGCCAAGCTCGAATTGGAGAAGGGTGACGGCGCGGGCAATACTTTCAAGGCCACCGCCAAACCGGTGCTCATCGGCACCGCCGTCGTCGGCGCCACGACCATGGTTTTCGGCATCATCCTGTTGCTGAACAATACTGTGGCGCACGGCCAGGTGATCGAGATGCTGAGCCTGGTCCGGCCGGAGATCATTCTGGGCCTGTTGATGGGTGGCGCGGTCATTTACTGGTTCACCGGCGCCAGCGCGCAAGCGGTGGTCACCGGCGCCTATCGCGCCGTCGTTTTTATCAAGGAACATCTCAACCTGAACAAGGCTGAAGCCTCCATTGCCGACAGCAAACGCGTCGTCGAAATCTGCACCATTTACGCGCAGAAAGGCATGATCAACATATTCATCGTCGTCTTTTCCTTCGCCCTCGCCCTGCCCTTCTTTAATCCGTATTTCTTCATTGGCTACCTCGTGGGCATCGCCTTTTTCGGCCTGTTCCAGGCCATCTTCATGGCCAACGCCGGCGGCGCCTGGGACAATGCGAAAAAAATTGTGGAAGTGGATTTGAAGCAGAAAGGCACCGCGCTGCACGCCGCGACCGTGGTCGGCGACACCGTGGGCGATCCATTCAAGGACACCAGTTCGGTAGCGATGAATCCCATCATCAAATTCACCACGCTGTTCGGCCTGCTCGCCACGGAAATCGCGGTCACAATGACCAATCAGAGTTTGAAGACCGGGATCGGCGTGTTTTTTTTCTTCGTCGCGCTAATCTTTGTTTATCGTTCATTCTACGCGATGCGGATTCCCGTGGACAAACCGGCGGCCGAGTAACTGCGGATTCCTTTTAACCACGGATGGACACGGATATACACGGATTCTTTAAACACGAATTGCGCAAATTCTATATCGCGGAGGCGCGAAGGCACTGAAGGACTTGTGCTGGGAGCGGCAGCGTCCTGGGGTGCGGTGGCGTGACACCGCTTTCCCTTGGCGCGATCCCGTTCTGCGGGATGTCGGAACAAGGCACGCACAGGTCCGCGCACTCCAAAATCCGGCGAAACCAGCCCCAGCGCGGGCGCGACAACCGAGTCTCACGGTTTTGCGAA
>DATJYM010000056.1:0-4093 GCA_035499615.1 Candidatus Acidiferrales bacterium
GCGACCGCCGCACGACGCAAGGCATCTTCCATGTGGCGGAAGGCGGTCTGCCGATTCCGGACGATAAAATCGGGGTGCCCAAGGCGGTTTTCGGAAAATTGCTGAGCCTCGCTTTCAATCCGCCGCGCGAAATCATGCGCCTGCCGTTTACCGCCACCCAGTCGCAACCCGCCGAGTGTTTCGTTTCCTTGCTGCTGCGGCCGGTGGTCTGCCCCGAAGTCCCCGGTTTTACACCCCGGAAATCGATGGAAATCCGTTTCTTCGCGCCGGGCAACCTTGTCAGCAACCTCGATTTCGTCGAAAACATCTTTGGCAATGCCGGTGATCCGAATCTTCCTGAAAACGACGCCGGGCTCGACACCGAACATTGGACCGGCCACACCGGCTGTGTCATTCTCGCGCCGCACCTGACGAAGGTCTCCAAGAAGGATGCCGGCCTGCCGTTCTGGGAGCAGGCCACGGAACGCCAGCGCCGCGACGGCATGTGTTGGAAGGACGAATGGGAATTTTACAACAACGGCGGCGCCTTCAAGCTGACTTGTCGCGATGAAACCGGCGTTATCGTCACCCTCATCGCGGACAACTACTTTGGTTACTGTAAAAAGGAGGTGAAGACCCAGATCAGTTACGCGGCGAATCTTTACGGCCTGGGCGAGGAGGAGCACGCCGGCGGCGCGCTCGTCTTTCCCGCCTACGACCTCGGCGAGGAATTCAGCGTCGACACCCACGTCAAACGCCTGGGTCATTCCTTCACGGAGGTCAGTTCCATCCATCGCGAGGCAATGGAACTGAAACCCGACGGCTACGCGGTGGACAAAAAATACCCCGACATCATCTACGTGCCCGAGGACGCGCATTTCGATCTGCACAAACAAACCATTTCCTGGGCCGGCGGCAAGACTGAGCGTTCCATCAAATTGCTGGCCGGCAAGACCTACGTCCGGCCTTCCGGTTACAAAATCCGTTTGGAAAAGCCCGGCGCCAACCGTTCCTGGCGCCTCGTGGGCACGGTTGCCGAAGGCACGCTCTGCCACAAACCTTGCACCGTTTCCGGAGGCGGCAAGTCCGAGATTTCCAAGCCCATCACTGACGCGGTGCTCACCGGGCCGGTGTTTGTGGCGGATTTCAAAAAGGATTTTGATCAGGTGGCGGAACTGGTGGTGCGCGATTACAGCGGACGGTTCAGCGACCCGGGGCGCATCGACCAGCGTTCCATTCTCACCCCGGAGCGGTCGCTCGGTTCGGTGATCAAGTTGCTCATTCCGGACGAACACGACTACAAACCCGAATACAACGCATGGCTCGAGACCGTGCCGCAATACCTGCGCGAACTGGTGTTCGTCGTGAAGCGTTATTACAAGCCGGAATGGGGCGAGCACTGGCGGGAACATTTCAGCGTGGACATCATCAACGGCAAACCGGCGAACGAGTTGAAGTGCGACAACCGCAAGCTGGTCACCACCTACCTGCGCGTGGGTTTCGACAGTGACGGCTCCTGGCGTACGTTTGGCCTGCGCAAAGATTTCAATCCGGCGCTGAAAATTCAGGCCGAAGATGACATTACGGCATCGGTCGTGGTGCCGCCAGGCGTGCTCAAGGACCTGCCCGAATCGGAGACGGGCCGCCACGGCTCGGTAAAATTCGTCCTGAACGCCGAAGCGCGCCTCTTCCAGCGTCCGGATGACGCCATCCATCGCGGCTACGACAAGGTGACGGAAGCCGACTTCTCAAAACCGGACAATTTCTTCTCCAATTACGAGCCGCTCCCGGCCAAAAGCGCGCGCGAATTGATCGACGACGCCATCGGCTTTTATCAATTCACCGAACCGATGCAGGCGCTGATCAAGGGCGTGGCCGCAAACGGTGCCGGCTATTTTGTGTGTTCGGCCAACCCGCGCCTCGTGGACGGCAAGCCCACCCGGAATCCGCGTTACCTGCAAATCCGGCCTGATCTGACCGCGCCCGGCGAATGTTATCTCGCCGATATGAGCGCGCGGTTGCGCCGCCGTCTGCCGCCGGGCCGGCCCGTTCTGAATCCGGTGGCTGCCGTGCTGCCGGGTCGCCGCAACAACCCCCCGGAGACCGGCATCCGCTCGCTGGCATGTTACAACCCGATTCATTACTTCGAACTGCCGGAATTGTTCATGGAATTTATTTGCAGCATGACGGGCAAATCGCCGTCCACGACGGGTGCCGGTTCGGAAGGCGCGCTCACCAAGGGACCGTTCAACGCGTTGCCGCCCATCATTGACCTGAATAACGCGCTCGTTTCCTTCATCCTCACGGGCCATCACGCGTTCGTTACCGCCGCGGGCTATGTCGGTCCGAAGGTGCGCGTGGATCACGACGTCAGCCTGCTCGTACCGGAAGTCTGGTGTCGGATGTCGTCGGAGGAACGCGATCCCCGGTGGTTGGTGGCCGAACGCTGCCTCGAAAAATGCGAGGACATTGAGCACCACGGCAAAAAGATCCTGGCCGGCCGCCTGGGCTGGCGCATCAACGCGCGATTCGTCCGCAATTTCTTCGGGCGCGTGTTCAATCATCCGCAAGCCGTCTTCACCGACGAAATGCTGAAGCCCGAATTGCAGGGGCTGGACGTGTTCGTGGACGGCATGGACAACATCGTCACGACGCAAAAGCGCGTGGCTAAAATGTATTTCGACGACGGCAGCATCCAACAGGCCTGCCCGCCGTTGCGGGCATTGCTCCACATCATGTTCCACGACGAATGGGAGGGCAGGGGACTGGCCGACCCTGAATTCCGAAAAATGTTCGCGCGCGAATCATTGCTGGCGAGCGACTGGTACGCGGCGCGGCTGGCGGCGAAACAGAAGATTGACCGGCAACTGTGGCGCCGGCATGTGGAATACGCGGACAAATTTCTCAAACGCGCCAGTCACGCCGATGAGGCCGCGCGCCTCGGCATTGCCGACCGGCTGTCCCGCGCAAGGAAAACCCTGGAACAGGTCGAGTCACCGGCGTATCGGGAAGCCCTGCTCGGCACCATTGGCGCTGAACCTATAGAGACTTATTTATAGCCATCACTAAACATGCAAACAATAATGAATCTTTGGACCGTCCTCGCCCCGGCTCCCTCCGTGGGGGAGAAGGTCAGGCTGAGGGCGGGCGTTCATCCTTTCCATCCAGCGTCCGATTTGAGTCCGGTGTTCCGCACCTGGATGTCAATCGTAAATCGTAAATCGTAAATCAAAAATCGCCGTGTCCATCCACGTCGCGCTCCAGCACAAAACGCATTACCGCTATGACCGGCTGGTCAACCTCGGCCCGCAGGTGGTCCGGTTGCGGCCCGCCCCCCATTCGCGCACGCGCATTTTGAGCTACTCACTCCGGGTTAAACCGGAAAAACATTTCATCAACTGGGCTCAGGACCCGCAGTCCAACTACCAGGCACGCCTGGTCTTTGAGCAGCCCACTCGTGAATTCCTCGTGGAGGTGGACCTGGTGGCGGAAATGGCCGTATTCAATCCGTTCGATTTTTTCCTCGAACCACGAGCCGAGAAATTTCCGTTCGATTACGATCCGCTCCTGGCCCATGAACTGGAGCCGTTCCAGTTAAAATGCTGGCTCACACCAAAGTTCACCAAGTACCTGAAGGCCGTCCGTGCCGAGGTGTTGGGTGAGAAACCCCTCAAACGAGACAAGGCGAAATCCAAGACGCCGGACCCCGGATCCAGGACCCCAACCCTTCGCACGATAGACTTTCTGGTGGCGCTCAACCAGCGGCTGAGGAAGGACGTCCAATATCTGATTCGCCTGGAGCCAGGAGTGCAAACGCCGGAGGAAACCCTGGCTAAAGCCAGCGGATCATGCCGTGACACGGCCTGGCTGTTGTGCCAGTTGCTGCGTCATTGCGGCCTCGCCGCCCGCTTTGTCAGCGGTTATCTCATCCAGTTGAAGGCGGACGTCAAGGCGCTCGACGGGCCGAGTGGCGCGGAAACGGATTTCACCGATCTTCACGCGTGGACGGAAGTTTATCTGCCCGGCGGCGGTTGGATTGGGCTCGACCCGACTTCCGGTTTGTTCGCGGGTGAGGGCCACGTCCCACTCGCGTGCACACCCGATCCAACCGGCG
>DATJYM010000057.1:0-11785 GCA_035499615.1 Candidatus Acidiferrales bacterium
TAGGGGTGCGTTTTTTGATTGCCTCAAATTGCGCCAAAAGAGGAATGAGCTTTCCGCCGGCGCGCCCAAAAAGCTCCATCGCGGCCGCGGTCACCGCCGCGTTCGCGCCGGTCCGGGCTACCGATTGTGCGATGCGATCAAAGAGTGTTTCCGGCGTCATGGTCTGGATGTCATGCAGACTGATCCCGAATTGGCGGAACGCTGCCAGCATGGGGATTGATGCCGGTCCGCCACCGGTGGCAGTTTCCTTTGCCTTCGCAAGCCGGTCGAGGCTCGCGGCCACGTCATCAAGTTCCACGCCAGTCAGCTTTGCGGCATAGCTGAATTGCTGGGCGGCAGTCGTGCCTACGTTCAAGCGTTCGGAGACAAGCGATATATTCTTGGCCCAGTCGACGATTCCCCTTGCGAAGGCCACTGCTTGCCACGCGCCGAATATACCAGAGAGATAGCTGACGGCCGTCGTCGCGAACTCTTGAATCATCGCTTTCGTGCCGCGCAGGCCCTGGGCGATCGTCGTGTTGTCGAACCCGGCCCGAACCACCACTTCTTCGCGCGTTGTCATGGCATTACCGGCCGCCGGTCGTGATGCCGGCGGTGAGAATGAGATTGCTCACGGCCACGCCGGAGCATGTGTTGGTCAGCGCGAGGACGTAGACGTACCCGAAATCCTGCACGAAGTTGTTGTTAAAGTTCGTCACCGCGCTGGCAATGCCGTTGGCGTTGGTGATGTTCAGCGATGGGTACCAGAGGAAATTATTCTCAGTGTCAGGAATTTGTCACGTACCAAATGTTCGTATAGAACCCCACGGCGCCGGTCCCGTTCACGTTGTTGGTAAATATGACCGCCGAGTTGGTAATTACCGATTGCAGGGACTGCCAGGCGATTGGAAAATTCGTCGCCGTGCCCGGGGCTAAATACACCGGCAGTTGAACCGGCACTGCTCGGAAGGTCTGCGCATTGGCGGCGCAAATTGCCAGAAGGAGCACGGCGATAGAATTAAACAAGATGGGCTTGACCAATTTTCGGCCAAGTTTGGTCAGCGCCGCCGCGAGCGCGAGACAGAGGTACGCGAGCGCGACGCAAGTGTTGGAAAGAAAGATAATAATTTTTGTTTTCATGATTTATTTTGGTTGATGAATTGAGCCGGTGGCGGCTGGGTCCAGAGCCATGCTGACGGTCGACATGCCCCGGGTCACCACCGGCTCAAAATTAAGATTTACGCAATGAGCAAGCGATTTTGGCCAGCCGCGCCACAGCTCGAGGTGTTTGCCGGATCTCGGGCCAGGTCATCATGTCGCGGACGTTGTCCAACTGCGCCTGCGCCTCGGGCGTCAGCTTTGCCCTTCCCGCCAACTTTGCCCTTGCTGGCGATATTCTTAGGACGTTGGAACCATCGGCCCGGCGCTCGAGTCTGCTGCGCTGCTCGGGGCGCCCGATCGTGCATGGTTTTGGTTCAGGTTTCGGTTCAGGTTTGCTTGGGTTCATATCGTATCCTTCAGAGCCGGACAAATCCGGCTAGCATGTTGCGCGGGCTGCGGAGCATTTCCAGGCGTGCCCTTGTAAAGTCCGAAAACCGAATCAGCACGGCTGCGGCCGCTCTGTAGACTGGTGAAGGCACCCAGGCCAGATCGTGCTCTTCGCACTGGATCCGTTCGCTGGCTTCGATTTCCAGCATTTTACAAATGATTGGATTCTTCGTCCGTGAGATGATAGCCGAGGCAAGGTCTGCTGACTGCTTCGAGAGAGGTTTAATCTTCATTTCCAATGCCGTTAACTGAACCCGGTGATCGCCCTGGATCTCTTCGCGGGTCCGCGCGGGACCCGTCTGGCCGCCGGCAATCACGGTTGACTGCATGTGGAATTTCTCGGATGCCTTTAAAAGGGTCCACTCTGACATCTCCTTGTCGATTTCGTCGATCTGTTGCTGCCATCCCCGCAGCTGGTCGAGTTCATCTTCGGTGGCCAGTGTGCAATCCTCAAGCAGCCGCGTGATCGTTGCCGGTGTGAATTTCTGGAATACCCCCGAGTAATGCATGGTCTTATCAGTCTCGTTCGGCATGTGGAGGAAGTCGGCGAATATCAGCGCCGGCCACTGCTTGCGTGTTTGGTCGATCGGCTGATCCAGCCAATACAGAAAAAGTGCCGTGGTGCGGCCGTACTTTGCGTAGAACCTTGAGCGTTCATCGGTCCCCTCTCCCGTCAAGTCGAGGACGTCGGATGTTCCGATCAGTTGTGCTTGAGCGGCCGAGGTGGGGTCCGCTGTGGATTGTTCTTTGGTCGTCGTTTTCATCTTTTAACCTGTGCAAAAAGTTTAGCTGGCAGTGGTCGATTTCAATGATTCGTTCTGTGTTTAAGGGACTTGCGACTTTAGATAGTTGCGCGTTTCGGTGCGGATTTGGGACATTCGACCTTCACTGACGCCAATCTCTTCAGCTAATTCCCGGGCTGTCTTGTGAGGTCCAAGCCCGTATTCGTGCCGGATCGTGGCCGCCCTTTGTTTGGCTCCCGTGGCGGTTTTACTGGCCAGGATGCAGTTCAGTAGCGCCTGCACTTCCTGGCGATGCCTGGCGCGCCGCTGCGGATCAGGATCGCCGAGGCCGTGGCGCCGGATCCAGTCGTCGAGAACTGACAACGCCTCGTGCAATGACGGAAACGCCACGCCAATCTCTGCCAGCTCGTTCAACAGCTCGAGCTCGGGTGAGCTGGCACTGTCGATCATTCTGCCGTCGTTGTCGTTGTCCTCGTTCAAAGTGTATTAAGGTTTGGCGCTGGCCGGCCCGGAATTCTGCGGCAGCCCGGGCAGTGGGATCTCGAGTTCGATTTGGCCTGGCTGCAATGCGGACTTTCGCCGCCAGTATCGTCGCAGGGCAGCCCGACGAGCCGGTTCAGGATTAGCCTGGTACCGGGCCAGTTTTTTGTCGCGATTCGCCTGATCGCGGCGCCTGAATTCCTCGATGTGCTGGCGGTAATATCTCGCGGCCTGGCGCCGGCGTTTCATTTTACGCGCTGGGGTATCGTGTGCGGATTGCCATGCCTGGGCCCGGGTGATGTTGCAGGCCTTACAGGTTCTGCGATTCTTCGGATAAAAATCGGACGTCGGCTTACGTGCCCTGCAAACTGCGCAGCGGATTGTTTTCGTCTCTGGCATCAGCTCAAAATTTTTTCTGGTTGTGGGGATTCACAAAAAAATGTCAGTCGCGTTTGCTCGAAACTGGCAAGTGTGCCATTGCCTGGATCGTTCTAAAAAAGATTCCTTTGATTCCGCGGTTGTCGATCGCGCGTTTTGACTTCAGAGCGTGTCACCTTCCACTGGACAGGCTGACGGGAAACCAGCTCGAGGTTCAAGCGTTGGCCGCGGCGGTGCGCGTCAGCCACTACCTTCGTCAGTTCGGCATTGCTGACGATCTTTCGGTCAGGGTTCACTTTTTAAAACCTCCTTCAGTTGATCCTTGAAGCAGCCGATGCAATACTTGGCCGCACTTTTGGCGACGCCGTCGACAACGGCGCCATGGGCGCGACGCACGGCTTCAGCCCACGCCTGATGAATCGAATCCTCATCGATCTTTCCGATAAATGGCCGCAGGACCGTGACCAGGCTGGCGGCGACGATGTTTGCCGGGTCCACCTTGCAATTGTCATAGGACCAGCCGTGATCGTTGGAAACGATCTCCCTTGCTATTCTCTTCAGTGCGAATCGCGTCAATTTATTCAAATCATTCAATCGTGAGCCATTGATCAAATTGACGGTGTCAATTTCCGTCTGCTTCTGCTTCTGCATGGCGTTACTTGCGTTACACGCCGTTACATGGCGTTTCGCTTTCTCGCGGTGCCGCTGAACCCGAACGAGTGTCCGCTCGCGCCGTTGTTCCTCTGAAGCAATCGCGCGGTAGTAGGCGTAATTCACGATGACCCAGCCCCAATCGCGGTGTTCGTCGAGTCGGACTATTCGTGCACCGTGATGGTCTGGGTTTCGACTTTTGGGATCGGGCTTCTCGAGCTCAGAAATGCCGGCCTTTACGATTTCGAGCGGCACGTTCGTTCTTCGAGCGATGGCCTCGGGAGTCGCGTCAATTACTCCGTTCAAGTCGCAGAGCTTGAGCAAATCCTCAAAAACGTGCCGATGCTGATAGTTCTCGGCGATCGACGAATCCAAAATTTGAGTGAAGATTTTGGCGAACATAAAATAGGCGCGTTGGTCACCGTGAGGTGGCTTGTGCTTGGGCCACGATCTGTCGCATCCTCTCGAATGCTTTAGCCGCCACTGCCTTGGTCGCCGGCTGCCTCGTGGATGGGCTCTCTACGATCAGTAAACCGGGATGCCTGCAGTGACTGCAAGGCTCGCGTGCGTCGATCTCACCACGAAGCCACGTGACCTCTTGACAAAATTGACACCAATATGCCCTGGCTGGGGCTGTCCGGTTGGTGATCATGCGGCCTTGGTTCGCTGGCGTAACGCCGGCCGCAAATTGGCAGCCGCTTTGGCGGCGAAATGTTCGCGGACCAGGTCCGGATCAAAGAAACAGAGGCGCCCGACGCGGCAGAACGGAATGGTATGCTCTGCAACACGCTGGCGCAGCCAGCGAATTGACGGACGGCAATCCTCGCAGAATAGTTGTTCAAGAAGATCGGGGCCGGAAACCAGTCGCGATTTCGTAGGCTGATTTGCGGCCTGATTCTCTAACTTTGGTGCATCTTTCGTAATCGGCATGCATCTACCGATACATCACATGCAGGTATGTCTTCCACCACTTGAGGGGGAAAGTATTCTAAAACCTTTCCCGTTCGCTACATTTGACCAAATTTCTTCCGGAGATATTGGCGAGTCTTTTTTATGTTATCGACCAAGCTGAACAGTTCCTGCCCTTTGTACGGCCTCCCGCGCCGGCGGCCAATTTCCGCCGCAATATAGCCGATCGGCAACCGATGAAAATGGTCGTAATGCTCGTCGCTCCATGAAAGCAGCGTGTCCACGATCGGATTTGACCTTCGTTTTTTAAGCATCGATCTGATAGCGTTGATTACCTCATACGCGCCGTCTGCTCTTGAAGCTAAAATATTTATCGACTGGAGTTTCAGTTCGGCAGGGCAGTCTGGGTCGCCAAAGCGTTCTGGTTGAGCAAGACCAGCAAGCAAATCGAATTGGCCTTTTGAAAATCCAAGAGAGTTGGCGAGCTCTTCGCACTTACGCCACGCCCTAGCCGACAACAGTTCAATATCCATCTCAACCAGTGGCTCGCCGGTATTAGCCAAGCATCTCCTTTTTGGTTTAGACGCTTTTTTCACGCGAAATTACTTTTTGGGTTTTACTGAGAACCACTTCCTTGCCTCAATTGGTCTCACCCTGCGAAGGTAATGCTGCCGGATGATCGCCGGCGAGTTGCCAGCTTCATCGGAGACGCGCGGCACATCCGCGCATTCGGCGACGCGGTAGGAAATGAACGAATGGCGCAAGCCGTTGTGCTTCCAGGGCACGGCGGCGGCGCCGGCCGTTTTCAAAAGTTGCTTGGTCGTGTTGGCGAATTCGCAGATCGGTCCACTGTCCCGCCGGTGTGGCTTCAACCAGGCTTTCAAGTTCTTCGGGATCGGCACGAGTCGGCGCTCGCCGGTTTTACTCTTGGCTGCGCAAACCTCGATGAAGCCGTCTTTGAGGTCGATCTCACTCCAATCGAGGCGGGCTGCCTCGGCGTGACGCAACCCGGCAAACGCCTGGACGGCGATAAACGGCCGCATGTCGGCGCCGGCGCTTTTCAAAATGGCGGCGATCTCATCCGGTGAGTAGATCTGGATTTCGCCGATCTTCCTGGCAGAGTAATTCTGGACCCCTTCGAGCCAGTCTGTGCCGCGCGCCAGGTAGCCGCGCAGAACGCACCATCGGTTCAAATATCCGAGAGCGTCGCGGCAGTTCCGTTTCGTGCGCTCCTTTACTTCAAGCCCAGCGAGCCATTGGGACACGTGTGCAGTAGAAACTTGGGTCAAAAGCAGGTTGTTGTCCTTCTTAAATCGATTGAACACGACGGCAAGCTGCTTTTGCCGCGCTGGACTCTTCCCGTCGGCCTTAACCATCGCCAGGCAGTCATCCGCCGCCTCTGTGACTGTTTTCCTGGGGAGGGGGACGGCATGGCGTTCCAGCCAGTCCCGGGCGGTTTCAATCGGTGTTGCTCGGCCGCCGAGGACGCGCAGCACGTCCGCGTGTGCGGCCACGACCAGGTCAAGAGGCAAACCCGTGCCCTCGTTGGCGGCCTCGGCCCGCAGAAACATGTCCCGCTGCTGGCGCGTCAGGTCCAAAGCCGCGGTGTCGCCGTCCTGAATTTTATCAATCGCGGCCAAGGCCTCATCCCGCGCCTCTTTCATGCTCGATCGCCAGGCCAGCTTACGTTCGCCGTTGACCCGGTAGTCGGCAACGAAATACTCTTTGCCGTCTTTTCTGGTGGGGCGGATCAGGACGGTGATGCCGGAGCGCTTCACCCTGACTGACTTACTTTCGCGCACTTTCATCTCTTGACACGAAGATAGAATTCGGATATAATTTTGTCAAGATGATGATTTCCTTTGAAAAATGGTCGGGGCGGTGAGATTTGAACTCACGACCTCTTGCACCCCAAGCAAGCGCGCATACCAAGCTACGCTACGCCCCGTACCAGGAAATCGATTCTACCTGTTTGGCCTCCGCTTTCAATGCGAAAACTACTCGCGTTTCCGGGAAACGGTATGAGTCGCATGACCGTAAAAGGCCTCGGCGCATTCCATCAGTGTCTCGGACAGGGTGGGATGTGGATGGACACTCCAAGCAATGTCCTCCGCCGTGGCGCCCATTTCAATCGCCAGTACCGCTTCGGCAATCAATTCGCCCGCGCCCGAACCGCAAATACCAACCCCCAACACCCGCTCCGTCTCCGGATCGATTATCATCTTGGTCACACCGTCCGTGCGGTCAAAGGACAGCGCGCGGCCCGACGCCGCCCAGGGAAATTTCGAGACTTCATAACGCACGCCGCGCTCCTTGGCCTCAGCCTCGGTCAAACCGCACCAGGCCAGCTCCGGGTCAGTGAAGACCACTGCCGGAATGACGATTTCACTCAGCGGCACACTGTTGCCGCCATTGATGCTGTCCACCGCGATATGGGCTTCCTTGTTCGCCTTGTGTGCCAGTAAAATGCCGCCGGCGATGTCGCCAATGGCGTAAATCCCGGGGTCATTCGTCTGTTGACGTTCGTTCACTTTGACAAAGCCTTTGTCATCCAGTTCGACCCTGGTGTTTTCCAGGCCCAGGTCGGCGCTGTTTGGCACCCGGCCCACCGCGACCAGTACCCGGTCATACAATTCGGACAGCTTCTGGCCGTTGTGTTCCATTTCCACTTTGATTTGTTTTCCGGCCGTGGCCATTTTGGTGACCTTGGCCTTGAGCCGGATTTCCTTGAATGCGCGCTTCGCGTTCGCAACCACCGGCCGCGCGAGGTCAGGGTCAGCCCCGACCAGGATGCTGTCGAGCGCTTCCACCAGGACGATCTTGCTGCCGAGACCGGCATAGACCGTGCCCATCTCCATGCCGATGTAGCCGCCGCCCACCACCAGCAGGTTTTCCGGAATGTCCTCGACTTCCAGCGCTTCCGTGGAGGTCATGACGCGCGGATTGCCAAGGTCAAATGCCCGGGGCATGGCGGCCAGCGAGCCCACTGCCAGAATCGCCTGTTCAAATTCGATGAACTGCTGGCCTTTCTCCGTTTCCACGCGCAGTTTGTTTGAGCCTTCAAAATAACCGCGGCCCTGGACGACCTGCACGCCGCGCATTTTGGCCAGTGTGGCCACGCCGCCACTGAGCTTCTCCAGGATGGATTCCTTCCAGGCGCGGAGTTTGTCCAGATCCAACCTGGGTTCGGCAAAGGTGATCCCGCGATGGGCCGATTCCCGCGCGTTGACAATCTGGTGGGTCGCGTACAGCAACGCCTTCGAAGGAATACAGCCGCGATTCAAACAGACACCGCCCAGCCGCTTCTCGCGTTCGACGAGAGTGACCTTTTTGCCCAGGTCCGCGGCATAAAACGCCGCCGCGTAACCACCCGGTCCGGCGCCAACCACGACAATTTCGGTTTTATTGGGATCCATGAAAAAAGAGTATTGGAGTAATGGAGTATTGGAGTGCAGTCAAACGGGTTCGCTGCCGTATGCGGCATTGCTTTCTTTTAAGACGAGGTGGTCAATCCAATCGCCTTGTATTTCCTTGCGCTCGAGGCTTTCAACCAGCTTTAAGAGGCCGTTTTCCAGCTTAAAGGCAAGGTTGTCCAACGGTTCAAAATCTTTTTCGCCAATCTGTTCGGCCCGGCGACAGGCAATCAAACCTGAAACACTCTCGCCCAGCGAACCGAGCGCATAGTTCAATGATTGCAAGTATTCTCGAATCGAACGACGGCAGTAGCCTTCGGCAATGTTGCGATGCACGGAGTCTGCCGAGGCAATGCCTTGGGAGGCGACCCGCCGTAAATCGTATGGAAAGGTCCTGAACACCCGGCAACAGGCCACATAGAAATCAATCGCATCCTGCCAAACTCGCAATTGTTGGTAACCACGGTTCTTATTTCGGTAATTCATAAAAAACAGCGCCTGACTTATGGGGCATGGAAAGCCAATTTCTTGTTAACATCAATCCATTACTCCAATGCTCCACTACTCCGTTTGCATCTGCGTCACAGCTTGACGGATTTTTCATCAAAACCTTCCAACTCTCGCACGAGGTCCACGATAAACCTGGCCGCCGTGCCCCCGTCAATCACCCGGTGGTCGTACGACAACGCCAGCGGTGTCATCATGCGCACTTCCACCTTGCCGTCGCGCGCCACCGGTTTCATGGCGCCGCGACCCAGACCGAGAATCGCCACCTCCGGCTTGTTCACTATCGGCGTGAAATGCGCGCCGCCAATAGCGCCCTGGTTCGAAATCGTAAACGTACCGCCTTTGAGCTCGTCACCGGAAACCTTCCGGTCGCGCGCCTTTTGCGCGAGCTGCTCCAATTCCTTGGACAGATCAAGGACCGACTTTTTGTCGACGTCGCGAATCACCGGCACAATCAAGCCCTGCTCCGTGTCCACGGCGATGCCGATGTGAAAATACTCCTTGATCACAATTTCATTCGCCGCCTCGTCGAGGCTGGAATTAAAAACCGCATGCTTCTTCAATGTCTCCGCCAGCGCCTTGAGCACCAGCGGCGTGAGCGTCAGTCGCACGCCCTTCCTCTCGTATTCGGCGGCGAATTTTTTGCGCAGGGCGTTTAAATGCGTGAAATCCGCCTCGTCGAATTGCGTGACGCGGGGAACGGCATTCCAGCTTTCCGACATCCGCCGCACAATCACCTGGCGCAATGGAGTGAGCGGTTTCTTGGTCACCGGACCCCACTGGGAGAAATCAATCGACTCAGCCGGTGGCCTGGCTGGAGTGCTTGGGGCGGCAGCGGGCGGCGACGCAGCCTTGATCAGCTTTTGAATGTAGGCGCGCACGTCGCCGATGACGATCCGTCCACCCGGCTCGCTTCCGCGTACCTTGGTCAGATCAATGCCCAGTTCGTGGGCGACCCGTCGTACCGACGGCGATGCCGCCGGCGCAGCAGTGGAAACTGCCTGTTCCTCCTCGTTCTCGACCTCGTCCTCGGCAACCGCCGGCTCGGGCACTGCTGGCGCGGCGGGCCGTTTGGTTGCCGGTGCCGGTCTGTCAGCCGCTTGGCCCCCTCCGGTCAACGAAATGAGCTTCTGCCCCACGTTGACTTTGTCGCCGGGTTTGACGTGGATTTTGGCAACCACGCCGGCGGCGGTGGCCGGTATGGAGGCCACGGCCTTTTCGTTTTCCAGTTCAATGATGGCCTGGCCTTTGGCGACCTGGTCGCCTTCCTTCACAAAGACGTTGACCACGACGCCCGAGTCGGCGCCTTCACCCAGTTTGGGAAGTTTCACATCCATAATTCAACGAGCTGCGCAAGATGGCCAAAACGACCGCCCTTTTCCAGCAATAAATTTCCCTTTGCCGGTCTTTTAGGGTGAACAACAAAGACATGTGGCGTTTGAAAAGTGAATTCAGTTTGACGCTCGCCTTCATCCTGACCTTCTCCCCCGGGAGAAGGAATAGCTGCGCTCCAGCTCTGATCTTATGGATGGGGGTCCGGCAAATCCGGCCATTCGATATTCCAGAAAGACGGCAAACAATTCTCCCTCTCCTTGGAGAAGCGGGCCGGGCTGGGGACGGTCGTTGAACCCATTGACAGGCGCACGTGGAGGACGGGGGGCATCATGGATTAGCCCAAGCCCGTAGGGCTGACATCGTTGTAGGCATGGGCCGGTTAAACCCAAAGCTCCGTCAGGAGCGAAATCATCGGAATATGCCGCCCCAACGGGGTGTGATTTGGTTTTGGTTCTACGAGGATTTCGAGCCGATGGCGCTGTGGAAAATATATGACAGCTCAACAAATATTGTCGGTCCCCTACGCAATGCTTGATTAATGTGGGAGTGTTAGTGAGTGAAAATACTCTGACTCTGCAGAGGGCCAGATTGTGCGGGAATTGGTATCGGCGGGAATGTGAGGAAACATCCCATTATTAAGAGCTCGATTGACTCCTGTTGACGCTTAAACTCATCTTCGTAAGGTCCACGCTGAACGCGAGTATTGGCTCGCGCTAATGCTAATGTAAAGGGCGCCTCGCTCTTAACTGCAAATGGGAAAGCCACTTGCTTCGAAGGCTGTGACGATACGTAGCAAGCAGAGTAGAAAATTAACGAGGCCATGATAGCGAGCAACAGAGCCACACATAGTTCCTGCTTTATCACAATAAGAAAAGACAATCGTATCAGAGAAACGTTCAAGGTCGCCTAACTTCCACAAGCTGGGCCGCGGCCACCGTAGCCGGACTCTCACCTGCAAATATAATGTCCGAATGTCATGGAACCCACAAAACTGCTTTATTCGTTTTGGCTGCTGGCTCCAGCGTAGTGTTAGGTGCCGGTAGGGAACGTTGATTTACTATTTCGAATAGAGATTGGTCCGGCATTGCCGCGAGATATGGATACTTTTCGTGGTACTCTTTGGTGGTATTGACATAGTTGTTTGTAATCTCGCTGATCCCAGTCTTAAAAGTCGAAGTATTCAAAAACCAACGGGCCTCCGCGTAGCCGCAATAATCGCCTAAGTAAATTGCGGTGCCTGGGCGCGCATCAAATTCAGTTATAGACTTGAAACGATACGGAAGTCCAATCCCATCCAGACGGCTCGTAGCTGCCCAGCCCACCAACGCGTAGTGGCCACTGGTGGCGGTGACGCATAAGACCGGGTCCGTCTCACTGAACGGAACGAACAACGATTTTTGTGTGTCTTCATTATACAGTCTAAGCCCCACGTTGTATCTCAAAAGGGAGTGGTGTTTAGGATCAATATCGACAATAAAAAAGCGCCCATAGAAAATAACGGCGCGTTGTTGTGGAACGTACGACGGCTTGACCCGAGGCGCATAATGAATACACGAAGTGGTCAAGGCTGAAATCGCAAGCACCAATACTACCCGATGAAGTCTCATAACGCTGAGGCACCTAACGTTCATAAGCTGAGCCTCGGCGCGAATCACGACAAGCACGAAATTGGACGAGTGCCTCAGCCAATGGCGGACTCGCCGTTAGATGCCATGAAGGGTTGACGAGCGCGTGCAAAACGGGCACACGCTCTGGTGTATGACTAAAACCAACCATCAACCCATTCATGACATGAACACGACAACACAAAATCCGGCGCAAAGCAATCCCCGGCCGTTACTC
>DATJYM010000058.1:0-5941 GCA_035499615.1 Candidatus Acidiferrales bacterium
CTCGATGTAAAACCGGATTGGCGCATTTGATGAACTGGCGCCGCCATAGTGAACCGCTTCCGCCTCGGAAACAAAAGCCAGACTGGATCCATTCAGCCAGAATCGCTTGCTCCAATCCATGTCTTCGCCATACATGAAAAACGCTTCATCAAGCAGCCCTACCCGGGACAGCGTTTCCCGGCGGATCAACCAAAAACATCCGCTGAGGATGTCCACGGCCCGCGTGGCGTTTTGCGGCCAGTGCGAAAGGGAATAGCCGGTAAAGAGTTTGCATCGGGGAAAGAGGCTGTCCAACGCCAGGGCCCGACACAGCATGTTCCACAAGGTGGGAAATCCGCGACAGGAACGCTGCAATTTGCCGTCGCCACCGGCAACCTGCGGGCCGGCCATGCCGACTTCGGGATGTTGTTCGCAGTAATCCACCAGCCGGCTGATGCAATCCGGCAGCACTTTGACATCGGAATTGATGAGGCACAGATACCGGCCATGGCTGTTCTGAATGCCGAGATTGTTACCGCGGGCAAAACCGAGGTTGATCGGATTGCGGATCAAACGCACCTGCGGAAAGCTGCTTTCGACCAGCTCCGGCGATCCGTCGGAAGAGGCATTGTCCACGACGATGATTTCCATGGGGTAGCGGCAGACCGCCGGAGTCAATGATTCCAAACATTGTTTGAGATAGCCCCGGGCATTCCAGCTGACAATAATGACCGAGACTATAATCCGGGAAAAATCCTTCTCCATTTTCTCTCCTCTGCACCAATCCGGCCGCAACCGCCATCGCTCTTAAAGCGATGATGTCACCGGAGACAATCCAGCTTCCCTGCGCGCCGTGCGGCCCAGATAATGACGGGCCGATTTGAACCAGCCCTGGGGATAGGCAAACCAGTCGTAGGCGCCCTTTACCTTTGCCAGCAACAAGGATTGGTCATCGCAGTTGTTCACCGGCAGGCGCTTCAAACTGAACATGTCATCGCCGGCCTGGACCCGTCCAATCATTGTGGTCAGGCAACACCGATAGCCTTCTTCCACCAATAATTTTTTGAAGGCATCGGCAAATCGCTGGTCCGGCTGCGGAAAAGCGTAAGGGTAGGCAAAGCTCGTGACGGTCTCACCGAGCTCCAGTTCCATCGTTTTCTTCGACACCGACAGTTGCTCTTTGATTCGGCCCCAGGAAGATTTGTAAAGAACAGGGTGACTGACCGTATGCGAACCAAACCGGGTGCCCTGGGCACGCAGGTCGCAAACTTCCTTCCAGGTCAGACATTCCCGGTTTTTAAAGGATTGCCGGCTATGTCCGATAAAGGCCGTGGGTAGAAAGACCGTGGCGGTGTAGCCGTGCGCATTTAAAACCGGAAATGCGGCATCGCGAAAATCACGAAAACCGTCGTCAAAGGTGAAGGCAACGACCTTCTCTTCCTCGAGACGGCCTTGTTGTGCGAGTTGAAGGCCTTCCTCCAGACCGACCGACCGAAAGCCTTCGTCACTCAGCCAGCGCACCTGTTGTGCGAACAACGCCGGGCTGGTGTTGGTTTTGTAATACGGTGAAGCGTCGGGTTCGGAATCGTCCGAGATGCTGTGATACATCAGGATCGGCAGGGCGGCCCTGGTGGAAACAACATTCATTTCCATCAGCGGTCGAAACGCATACAACGACATGGTTCGATCCAATCGCATGAGATAATCAGCCGGAGTCGCCCGGCCAACACGTTCAGGGAAAAACCGTGGACCCTTTGGACAAACCGGCAGGTTGAATTTCCCGGCACGCAATCAGGGAATCCACCAGGTGCAGGTACTTCTGCTTTCGGGTGTCCCAATTATTTTGCAGGACATATTCCCTCGCGTTACGGACCAGGCTCTCGCGCAGTTCGCGATTTTTCATCAGGTCCTCCATCGCCGCCGCCAGGTCGTCTTCGTCGCCCGGGTGAAAAAAGCGAACCACGGAATCGTTAAAATAGAAACTGTCGATCTTGGTTCGGGAAACGATCACCGGCACGCCCCCGGCCATGAATTCCATGATTTTGGTGCTGTAGGCTTCGTTGCCGAAAGAATCCGCGCGCTTGGCAACGATTCCCAAATCCGCGTTCGCGACGATGTCGGCCACTTCGCGGGACGGGACGCTTTCGCGCAAAAAAACGCGGTTATCCAGACCCAGCTCCCGAACCAGCGCCTGCAACTCCGGTTTCATGTTCCCTCCGCCGTAAATATGAAATTCCGTCTCCAGGTTCTGACGACAGGCCTTGTCGAAGGCTCGGATGGCGAGGTCCAGACCCTGGTGCCGCTGCAATCCCCCGTGGTAGAGCATGACAAACCGGCCGTCGTTTCGCGTCCGTCTCGACCGGAATAGATTCAAGTCAACGTAGTTGATGAAGACCGAACACTTTTCCCTGGCCATCGAACGAGCGGTGGCTTTTTCCGACCAAAGGTGGTTCGAGATGATGACATGGTTGGCGAAGCGCGCGGAAAGCTTTTCTATTAATTTCAGGAGCCGGACATACGGACTGCGTTCGGGCTTGCCGAATTTGTTGGCAAAGAATTCAGGCAGCATATCGTGAATGTCCAGAATCACCCTGGCCCCGGTCAGACGGGGAAGCCAGGCGCTGTAGACCAGGAAATCCGGCACGTTATGGACGTGAACCAAATCGTACCGGTGCTTCAGATGCAAGCGGCTGAGAACAAACGAGGATTTCGCACAGAACTTCAACAAGCGATAGAGGTAGGTGTATTTGCCCTTCTCGTTTCGCAATCTCCGTTGAATGCGATGGACGCGAACCCCGTCAATGACTTCAAACGCAGGCTGTTGATTTCCATCCGCCAGCGCGATGACATCCACCTGATCCCCGCGTTCCGCCAGGGCTCTGGCATAGCGCATCACCCGGTTATCGCTCTCATAGAACGAGTAGACGAGCATGCAAATCTTCCTGCCGGCGCGTGGTGCGTTCTTCGCTGTGTCTTTTCCTGTATTCATGCCCGACTGACAACTTCAAGGATCGTGCAAAAATTCCTGATGCAAATGGCGGGGGACATAGGTTTGCGTCTTGTTGAGCACCATGCTCACCTTGGCTTGCGATTCGGCAAGCAGGGCCAACACCCGCTTGACGACGTCCTGATTGGTTTTCTCCGATTCAATGACGAGCAACACCATATCCATAAACCGGGCGGCCCGGAAGGTCATGGTGGTTTCTGCCACCGGTGGCATATCAAAAATAATATAATCGTAATCGCTACTCCTGATTTTGGAGATCAGTCCGGCAAAACGTTTGGGCATCACCTGCGGCAGGGCCTCGGTGCGCATGGGCTCGGTCGCCAGGTACAGGTTTTCCCGGACCAGGGCGTTTTCCCTTGTTTCCGCTTTCAACGCCGAATCCAGTCCACAGTTCGGTTTTCCTTTGTGAAAGTATCGCGCCGCTCCCCCTTCGATCGTCATGTCCACCAGGAGCACATTCCCCTCGCCCGTTTCCGACAGGGAAGCAGCCAGACCGGTGGCGATGCTGCTCACACCGGCGCCTTTGCCACAACTGGTCACCCCAACCAGTTTTGGTTTGTGAGGAAGGTTTTTTACTTCAAAATAGACCACCAGGCGGTCCCGCAAACCTTCATAAAACCGGCGCAAGGGATGCCGCTGGTCTCCCAAATCCGATCCAGCCGGTTGCGGCAATGCCGCCCCGGTGGCGGCCTGACCCCCGCCGCCATTTGCATCTTTAAGCAGCAACGGAATTTTGTCGGCGAGACGGCGATGGCCATTCTTGCTGATGTCTGGAATTGAAATAAACAGGGGAGACCGCAATTTCGTCTCAATGTCCGACGGACGCTTCACCGACCGATCCCAAAAAAGTTCGATGAAAAATGCCAGCGCCAGTCCGCCCATGACGCCTCCCACCGCCACAATGGCGACCTTCTTCTTGAATGGTTTGGACCATCCTTTAACCGGAGGCGTGGGATATTGTATGATACTGATGTTTGCGGCCTTGTCCGCCCCCAACGCCTCGTCAATCCGGGCCTCCTCCAAATTATTCATGAAATACTTGAGATCGGTGATTTCAACCTCTCGTTTTTGTTCCAATTCGGAAATCGACGTTCTAACCCTGTCGAAATTTGTCGCCTGGGTCCAAACCTGCTTGTATTGAGCGTTCAACGTCTGGATTTTCACCTTGAGAGCCGCCACCTGCTCTGATTCGGTTGTCAAGTCAATGGGCGCCTCCCCCGACTGAGTGACGGTCGGAGTGGGCACAGGGACGACGAGCGTCGCCAATCGCGGATATTTTTCCTCAAGACTTCGCTTGAGGGTTTCATTTTGTTGAATTTGTTCGTGAACCTGCTTGACCAGCACATTTTCGGGAGTGAAACCCTGCACGGTCAGGTAATTCTGTTCCTTTGCTTGAAGTGACGTTATCAGCGAACAAATCCCCCGGTACTTGTCTATTTGATCAAAAGGCACCTCCACCACTGCCGATTCAGCGTTTGTAACACTTGGGCCAGCGGCCACCGTTCCTCCCAACGCCCCCAACATCGCCTGGTGTTCCGCCAGTTCAACCTCCGTGCTGAAAATATCCTCATGAATTCTCGAAATTTGTTCGGCGTAGGCCTTCTGGGTTTCATCAACGGAAATTACCCCGCTCGCATTTTTGACTTTTCTGAGCTCATCCTCGGTTTCGGCCAGTTGTGCGCGCAAACGGACGGTCTCATTGGTCAGGAAATCGCCCGGCACACCCAAGCCCTGGTGCAACTGCACGTGCTTCAACAGGTAAGCATCTATGATTTCGCCCAGGATCGGTTGGACCAGCGAGGGGTCCGGATATTGAAACGTAATTCGAATGACGCTGCTGTCGGCGATGGGGTCGACGGTCAGACCGTTTCTGACCATAAAAGCCGCGCGGTCGGCCTGATTATTGGTCGCTCCCTGATTGGTTCCCGACTTTGGCAAAATCCTTTCGGGCGTCATGGCTTGAACCACTTGTTTGGCCAGATCCAGACTGTTCAGGGTTGCGATTTCGGTATTAATGATGCTTGCGCGCTGTTCGTCCAGCGGCCTGGTATTGGATTCGTCCCCGGGTGGGTTTAAGGACTTCCCTTCCACAACGTAACGAATGGAAAACATGGCTTCCGACTGGTATTGTGGCGGCTTAACCACATAAAGCAGCAGCATCGCCCCCAGGATTCCCGCCAAAGCAAAGAATAGAATCTTCCATTTGTGGCGGAAAAGAATGAAATAAACGTCTCCGATAGACATCCCTCCTGCCGGGGATTCCTGTCGCTTTTCGCTCATGTCAAATAAATTGACCGATGTCCGGCTTACTTTTCCAGTGAAATCGACCGAAAAACCCTGGCCGGATTACCCGCCACAATCGCTCCGGCAGGCACATCTTTCGTCACCACGCTGCCCGCCCCAATCATCGCCTTTTCACCAATCGTAATTCCACAAAGAAGTGTGGCGCCGGAACCGATGGAAGCGCCCCGTTTGACCATCGTCGGGATGCACTTCCAGTCGGCTTCCGATTGCAGCTCACCCTTCTGATTGGTGGCGCGGGGGAGACGGTCATTGGTAAATGTGACCCCATGACCGACAAAGACCTCGTCTTCCAGAGTCACCCCTTCGCAAATGAAGGTATGACTGGAGATTTTACAACGGCGCCCAATCTTCGCCCCTTTTTGGATCTCGACGAAGGGACCAACCTTGCTGTCGTCGCCGATTTCGCATCCGTAAAGATTGACGAAATCGTGCAGCCGCACATTCCTGCCCAGTCTGACGTCGGGGGCTATCCGTTGGTACAAATGCTGTGAAGAACTCACCTGATGTCTATCGCCCGCGGGCACGGAGTTTGACTTGCGGCTTCCGACCGGGCGAGCGGGGCATTTTGGGGGAGTTCCTTTTATAATTTAAAAGCGACAGACGCAATGACGGGCCGGAAACCAGTGGCACGCCATTGTGCCCGTTCGATTG
>DATJYM010000059.1:0-20317 GCA_035499615.1 Candidatus Acidiferrales bacterium
GCCACGAAGAGAAGCGGCTTTTGATTTTTCGACAGAACGTCGTCCAGCGCAACCGGTGGTGGGATTTTTCCGACAGCCAGAACCCCTTGAAACATCGAGAAACCGGTCAGGGTTTCGAGTATTTTCTTTTCCGCGAGATAAACCGTGATGGGCTCCGGTCGCGCTTCGAGCAACGGCCGGAAATCTTCCAGCCATTTGTCCGGCAACACGACCGAAACGACAGTGAACTGGCTTTCGAGCAGCCGCCGCACGACTTTGGTTCCTTCGGCGACGAAAATGCCCTGTCGTTCGTGCTCCAGTGGACGCCGCATCGTGGCGTAGGGCTGGAGTTCGGGCGCAGCGAAGGACGAGATTTTCTGCACATGAAACATTTCGAAGATTTTGCGCGATACGCTTCAATCGCAAAGGAGAAAATAACACCCGGAAGTACGACCTTTTCAGTGTCAGCTTGCCAACTCAATTTAGAAGATTACAAATTGAAATTTTAAAATTCCAAAGTGGCGCACGGCACTTCCTGCGCGGCAAGCTGGAGTTTTACATGGCTGGCGCCGATGTGATGGAGCTGCTCGGCCATGACGTAGTGCGCCAGTTCCGGCTTGTTGCATTCGCGGCTCAAGTGGGCCAGGTAAAGATGGTGCAAATCGGCGGACATGATTTGCGCGGCGGCTTCGGCGGCGGCTTCGTTGGACAGATGGCCGTGGCGGCCGAGAATGCGTTGTTTCAGGCTCCAGGAACGGCGCGGGCATTCCCGCAGCATCTTCACATCGTGATTGGATTCCAACACCAGCACCTTTGCCGCGCGGATGCGTTCGATGACGAGCTTTGTCGTGTGGCCCAGATCCGTGACGAACCCGATATTCCCGGCAACGGTGTGAATCAGAAATCCGACCGGGTCCTGCGCGTCATGCGGGATGGAGAAAGTGTCCACGAGCAGATCGCCGATTTCAAAGCTCGCGCCGGTTTCAAACAGGTTGCAGTTGAATTTGGTCTGGAGTTGAAATTCAAACGCCTCCTGGGTGGCGCGGTTGCAATAAATCGGAATGTTCAACTTCTGCGCAATGCCGGTCAGGCCGTAAATGTGATCGCTGTGTTCATGGGTGACGAGGATGGCGGTCAGATTTTCCGGTGTGCGCCCGATGCCGGCCAGGCGCTGGCGGATCTGGCGCGGGCTGAATCCCGCATCCACGAGCACGCGGGCTTCCTCGGTCTCCAGATAGGCGCAGTTGCCGGCGGAACCGCTGCCCAGAACAGTGAATTTAACGGCCACAGACGGACGTTAATGGCCATGGAGCAGGGAGGCAAATTTTTTCCCATGGATATTCCCAATGAATGATTCAAGGGGAATAAGGCCAGATGGGGCGAGGCCACCGACGAGTCGGCTCGCGAGGACGCTCGCCCCACCGAAGAATGAAGCGTCAACTGCCTATGCCGCCGCAATCTTGCTTCCATTCTGCCATGAAGTAGCATGACGCCGTGTCCGACCTGCTCCAGCGCATTGACCAGAACATCCTGAATCGGCGATTGCTGAAACGGGGCCAGGCCGTATTGGTCGCGGTATCCGGCGGATTGGATTCCATGACGCTGCTGCAACTGCTTCGAAAGCTTGCGATGTGGCATAAGTGGAAATTGACGGTTGTGCATTTCAACCATCAACTGCGCGGGCGGAGCAGCGATGCCGATGAAAGTCTTGTCCGCCGAACGGCCGCGGCTTTAAAGCTCCCGTTTGCGGTTGGCCGGGCTGATGTTCGAAAATTCGCCAAAATGTCAAAGCTTTCGATTGAAATGGCCGCCCGAAAGTTGCGCCACGAATTTTATGCGCGCACCGCCCGGGAACGAAGCATTTCCACGGTGGCGCTGGCGCATCACGCCGACGATCAGGTCGAGCTTTTTTTCCTGCGCGTCCTGCGGGGCGCGGGCGGTGAAGGCCTGGCGGGCATGAAACGGCGCTCGCTATCGCCGGTGGATGGGAAAATCACGTTGATTCGCCCATTGCTCGACGTGCCCAAGGCCGAGTTGAGGGAATTCGCGCAAGAAAACAAAATCCAGTTCCGTGAAGATGGTACGAATGCGCGCCTGGATCTGCCGCGCAACCGGGTGCGCCACGAACTGTTGCCGCTGTTACGCCGGCAATATCAGCCGGCGCTGACCCGGACGATTTTGCGATTGATGGAAATCGTCGGCGCGGAGGCGAAAGTGATCGGTGAAGCTGCGCAACAATGGCTGAAAACGAATTGCAGGAATCGAGGTGACGGGGCTCAAGTCAAAATCGGAAGGCGGCAGGCGAAAGGAGGAAAATCAGAGACTCCTCACGTCGTCTCCCACTGTTTTGAAAAATTGCCAGTCGCCGTCCAGCGGCGGGTGTTGCAGTTGCAGTTGGTTGAGCTGGGGGTTTGGGCGGATTTTGATTTGGTCGAGCGGCTGCGGCGCACAGCGGAGATTTTAATCGCAGCGGGTCCGGGATTTTCGGTCAGCCGCGATGCGGCTGGAACCGTAGAATTGCAGACGCAGGCGCCGATGAGCTTCAGAATCAATGAGCTTACGATTAATCTGGCGGACAGGGCAGGGGAGGTGGAGTTCGAAGGTGTCCAGTTTCACTGGAATTTTGTAAACCGCAAGACAGCCATAAATTCGGGCAGGAGAACCGGGCGCGAGTTTTTTGACGCGGACAAGATTGGCGGGCGAATCACCTTGCGCCATTGGCGTGCAGGAGACCGGTTTCAACCGATTGGCCTGAAATCGGCGGTGAAACTTCAGGATCTATTTACGAACCGGAAGATTCCCCGGGCGCGACGGCATCACCTGGTCGTGGCCGAAACTGATGAGGGAAAGATTTTCTGGGTGCAAGGCTTGCGAATGTCGGAACCTTTCAAGCTGACCCCGGCGACGAAGCGCCGTCTGGTCTGGCGCTGGCGATGTGGTTCAAGCTGAACAGTTTGGCTATTAAAACGCCGGAAACGGCGCCCGCTGTATTCGCCGTGGCTCCGGAGATACTGGTATGTTTTTGGGGGGGGCGAGGTTACTGACGAGCCGGCTCGCGCGAGGACGCTCGCCCCACCGAAAGTCGCAAAACGTACCACTACCGCTCCGGAAAAGCGCTTTACACGGGGAAGCGATGCGGCTACACTCCGCCGCTCGTATTGATTAGGAATTTATGGAAGCGAAGGCGAAAACGATCGAACAATTTAAAATACACGCCGGGGACACAGGTTCGGCGGATGTGCAGATTGCACTGTTGACGGAGCGGATTAATCACCTGACCGAACATTTGCAGACCAACAAGAAGGACCATAGTTCACGACGCGGATTGCTCATGATGGTCGGCCAGCGCCGGCGGCTTCTGGATTATTTGCAGAGCAAGGACAGAAAGCGCTACCAGACGGTCACAAAGAAATTGAAATTGCGCCACTAATTTGCGGCAGGTCGGCCTTGGTCTTTCAAATCAGGCTGCCTTCCGCTTTCGGATTTGAGCCGGGAAACGCGAACGGCCCATTCCCAACCAAACATATCGCGTATGAAAAATTCGTTACCCCCGGGAAATTTCATTCAGTCCCGCCCTTCCGCAGAAGCGCGGGGTTCACTGAAGTTCCTCCGGAGGTGACGTGGAAAGCTGGAAAATGTCAGAGAAAATCACCGCCCAGGTGGGCGACAAACAAGTCATTATTGAAACCGGAAAACTGGCCAAGCAGGCCGACGGCGCCGTCACGGTTCAACTCGGCGAAACCATTGTCGTGGTCGCCGCGGTGGCTGCTACCAAGGCCAAGGAAGGACAGGAATTCTTCCCCCTCACCGTGGATTACCGCGAAAAGGCGGCCGCGGCGGGTAAATTTCCCGGCGGCTACTTCAAGCGTGAAGGCCGCCCGACCGAAAAGGAAATCCTCACCTCGCGCTTGACGGACCGGCCGATTCGTCCGCTCTTTCCCAAGGGCATGTATAACGAAGTCCAGGTGCAGAGCATCGTGCTGAGTGCAGACGGCGAAAATGATCCGGATATTTTGAGCATTGTCGGCGCCTCCGCGGCGCTCATGGTCAGCGACATTCCGTGGGCCGGGCCGCTGGGCGCGGTGCGTGTCGGTCGCGTCAGCGGCAAATTCGTGGCCAACCCGACCCATTCCGAAATGAAGGAGAGTGATCTCGACCTCGTTTACGTCGGTAACGAAAGCGACATCGTCATGTACGAAGGGTCGGCCAGGGAAATCAGCGAGGCGGATTTCAACGCTGCACTGAAATTTGGCCAGGAATGCTGCCAGTCGTTGATTGCACTCCAGAAAGAGCTGGTTGCCAAGGCCGGCAAAAAGAAACGGGAAATTGCGCTGATGATTGTTCCGGACGAGATCTTGCAGGAGGCGAAAAAGCTGGCCGGCGACCGTTTTGTGCCCGCGCTGCTGACGCCCGGCAAGCTGGCGCGCGAAGCCGCCTGCAAAGCGATCCAGGACGAAGTTGGCGCGAAGCTGGTCGAGAAATTCGGCGAGGAAAAAGTGACCGACTTCGTCGTCAAGGACGCCTTTTACTACATTCAAAAAGAGGCGGTTCGGAGCCTGATTTTGGACAGCGGCAAGCGCCTGGACGGCCGCTCCTTTGACGTGGTGCGCCCGATTTCCAGCGAGGTGGGCGTCCTGCCGCGTGCACACGGTTCGGCGATTTTCTCGCGCGGGGAGACCCAGGCGGTCACCCTCGTCACGCTTGGTACCGGCGATGACGTTCAGGAATTTGACTCCTACACCGGAGGTGAGAATGAAAAGAAATTCATCCTGCACTACAACTTCCCGAATTTTTCAGTCGGCGAGACGGGCCGCATTGCCGGACCCGGGCGCCGAGAAATCGGCCATGGCGCACTGGCGGAGCGTTCCATCGAACCGATGCTGCCGCTCGAAAATTATCCCTATACCGTCCGCGTCACGAGCGAGATCATGGAATCGAATGGTTCGACGTCGATGGCGACGGTTTGTGGCGGCACCCTGGCGTTGATGGATGCCGGCGTGCCGCTGGTTCGTCCGGTGGCGGGCATCAGCATAGGCATCTGCACCGCCTACGGCGCCGACCACAAAATCGCGAAATACAAGCTCCTCACCGATATCATCGGCTGGGAAGATCATTATTGCGACATGGATTGCAAGATCGCCGGCACGGAGAAGGGTATCACTGGTTTCCAGTTGGACCTCAAGTTGAAAGGCCTGCCGCATGCGATGATGGCCGAGGCCATCGAAAACGCGCGTGTCGCTCGGATGCACATTCTCGGCGAGATGGCCAAAACCCTGGCGGAGCCGCGCAAGGAAATCAGCAAATACGCGCCGCGCATCGAGACTATCAAGATTAATCCGGAAAAGATCGGCGCCCTCATCGGGCCCGGCGGCAAGAACATCAAGAAACTGGTTGAGGAATCCGGTTGCGAAATCGACATCGAAGACGACGGCACGGTGAACATTTTCTCGGTGACGCCCGAAGGTATGAAGATTGCCCGCGACGCCATCATGGGGATGACCGCCGAGGCCGAGGTCGGCAAGGTTTACCGCGGCAAGGTGGTTACCATCAAGGAATTTGGCGCGTTTGTGGAATTCCTGCCCGGCAAGGACGGCCTGGTGCACATCAGCGAACTGGCCAATTTCCGCGTCAAGAAGACCGAAGACATTGTCAAGATGGGCGACGAAATCTGGGTCAAATGCCTTGGGGTGGATGAAAAAGGCCGGGTGCGGTTGTCGCGCAAGGCCGCCATGGAAGAGCGTGACCAGGAAATGGCGGAGAAGAACTAACGGCATTTACGATATACGATTTGCGATATACGAACCTACGGGGCTTTTGGAGTGCCTCGTAACTCGTATATCGTAAATCGAAAATAATTAGATGCGTTTGGCCAGTTCCGCCTGGCTTTTGGCAAAGACTTCCTTGTGCAGCGAATTGCCGTGCGCGTCAATCGTGACGACCGCCGGAAAATCCTGCACTTCGAATTCCCAGATGGCCTCAGGTGCACCGAATTTCTCGTAGAAAAACACGTTGCGCACCTTCTTGATGCACTCGGCCAGTACCTGCGCCGCCCCGCCAATGGCATGCAGATACACGCAGCCGTAATCGCGGCAGGCCGCCAGCGTCTTGTCACCCATGCCCCCTTTGCCGATGACGCCGCGAATGCCGAAGTCCTTGATGATTTGCGCCTGATACGGCTCCTCACGGATTGAGGTCGTCGGGCCGGCGGCGGTTGCCTTCCAGGAACCGTCGTCTTGTTTCATCACGACCGGGCCGCAATGGTAAAGGATGCCGTCGCGCAGCTTCACTTCCGGCGGTAACTGGCCGCCCTCGTGCAGGTACTTGTGGACCGCGTCCCGCCCGGTGAACACGACGCCGGAAATCAGCACTTCGTCGCCGACTTTCAGCGCCCGGATTTTGTCTTCGGTGAAGGGAAAGGAAAGATTAGTCATCGGGCAATCTCCTCAATAGAGCCATTTGATAATTTTGGCATCGTTATCCAGTATTACACCCTGCCGCCGGTAGGCCCAGCACATGTAGCTGATGCTGACGAAATACGAAGCGGGCAGACGGTTCGCCGCGCAGATTTTAACGCCCAACAACGTCGTCTTGCCGCCGAATCCCATAGGGCCGATGCCGAGTTCGTTCGCGGTTTTCAGAATGTCCTGCTCCAGCTTGTCCAGTTCCAGATTCGGGTTCCGATCGGGAATTTCTCTGAGAAATTGCGTTTTGCTCATCTCGTAGCCCGTGGCGCGGTCGCCGCCGATGCACACGCCGAGTATGCCCGGACCGCAACCTTTGCCCTGCGCCTGCAATACCGCGTCCAGAATTGCTTTGCGGCAGCCGTCGAGATCGCGATTCGCGTTGATTTTTCCGTCCGGCAACGAGTATTGCGCGCCGACGTTTTCGCAGCCGCCGCCTTTGAGCACCAGCCGCACGCTGATTTCCGGCGAGCGATGCTGATGAAAATGAAACGTGGGTGCGCCGGGACCGACGTTCGTGCCGTCGTTTTTACCCGTGAGCGAATCCACGGAATTTTGCCGGAGAAAACCCTTTTTGGTCGCCAGTATCACGGCTTCCTTGGCCGTTTCTTCAAAGGTCATCTGGTCGAAACCAACCGGGCAATCCACATAAAACAGGATGCTACCGGTGTCCTGGCAGATGGGCTGCGATTTGCGTTTGGCGAGCTGGATGTTCTGGTCGATGATTTTCAGCGCGCTCTCGGCGATGGTGCCCTTCTTTTCCTGTTCCAGTGACGCGAGAATGGACTGGTTGACGTCATCGGGAATTTCCGCCGAGGTGCGCCGGATCAGTTCCAACAGGGAATTTTGCAATTCGCTCATAAATCTGCGACAGCGTAAGGCCTGGGCACGCCAGCGTCAATCGGTGCGGCGATCGTCCGCGCCAGCCGGCTTTACGGCGCCTAAGCAAAACAACGGCGGCTCGTCAGTGGACTCGCCGCGCCAAAAAGCACTTGGTTGTAGTTTCGGCGCTGTCCGCTCGATTTCAAGCCACAGGCTCGGCGCTCCGGCTAAGGAGCATCAATCAACCATCTTTACCTTGTACTGGAATCCCGCGTGGCCCGAATCCTGGCGATTTTCACCGAAGTTGATGGTTGAAAGTTGATGGTTGATAGTCCAAAAAGCGGTAATACATTTCGCGGGCGCCATGAGCCATCAACTTTCAACGGGCAACTGAAGATGCGCGCGATGCTTCTCGAAACGCCGCGGCAAACACTGCGGGCGGCCGACATTTCCGTACCGAAACCGGCGGCCTCGCAAGTGTTGGTGAAAGTCGCTGCCTGCGCAGTCTGCCGGACGGATCTGCACATCGTGGACGGCGAGCTGCCAAATCCAAAACTGCCACTGGTGCCGGGACATGAGATCGTCGGTACGATTGTGGAAAAGGGCAGGGGAGCCCGGCGTTTTAATATCGGCGACCGCGTGGGCATTCCGTGGCTGGGTTGGACATGTGGGGAATGCGAATTTTGCCGAACCGGGCGCGAAAATCTTTGTGACCGGGCCGGCTTCACCGGCTATACGCTGGACGGCGGCTACGCGGAATTTACCGTTGCGGACGAACGGTTTTGCTTCCCGCTGCCGGATGCTTACTCCGATGTCGAAGCCGCGCCGCTTTTGTGCGCCGGATTGATTGGTTACCGGTCTCTGGCCAGAACCGGGGATGCGAAACGTCTCGGCCTTTATGGTTTTGGCGCTGCGGCACATATTGTTGCGCAGGTGGCAAAGTTTCAAGGCCGCGAGATTTTTGCGTTCAGCCGGCGTGGTGATATGGAGGCGCAGGCGTTCGCCACATCGCTGGGCGCCAGTTGGGCGGGCGATTCCGAAACTTTACCGCCGGGAAAACTGGATGCGGCCATCATTTTCGCTCCGGTTGGCAATTTGGTTCCACTCGCATTGAAGGCCGTCGCCAAAGGCGGCACGGTTGTCTGTGGTGGCATTCATATGAGCGACATTCCGTCGTTTCCCTATGACTTGTTGTGGCAGGAGCGGGTGCTATGTTCGGTGGCCAATCTCACGCGGCGCGACGGTGAGGAATTCTTCGCGTTGGCGCCCAAAGTGCCGGTGCGGACGACAGTTCAGCCGTTTCCACTGGCCGAAGCCAACGAAGCCATGGCGCGTTTGCGGACCGGCAATCTTCAGGGCGCCGCCGTGCTGGTGCCGTAATTGTCCGGCAAACAACAAAATCCCGAGAAAACCCGTCCTGAGGCGTGGCCAAAACCAGGGTAATCATTGAATTTGGCTGGGATACGCTGCCACACCATCAGCTAACGCGATGTCAGTGTCTATGCCAATGAACGAGCGCAACTTGCGTAACTTTGGCATTCTTCCTGCGGCCTTTAGAGCATGGCAAGGCTGAACGCGGGTTTTTCGATTTCACAATCGCGGTTGTTTCTCCATGTCTTGCTGATCTTCTCCTTTGCCAGCGGGTGTGCGGCGTTAATTTACGAAGTCGTCTGGTTTCAAATGCTGCAACTGGTCATCGGTAGTTCGGCGGTTTCCCTGGGGGTACTGCTGGGCACTTATATGGGCGGCATGTGCCTCGGAAGCCTGATGTTGTCGCGGCTCCTTCCTCCACTTTGGAACCCCCTGCGGGTATGTGCATCGTTGGAAGCAGGAATCGGGTTGATGGGGGTCCTGATATTGCTCGTCTTGCCGGAGGCCGCCATTATCTGTTCCCGGCAGACCGGCAGCGGGTCGACGGGGATTCTTTTGCGCGGCTTTTTTACGGCGGGATACCTGATGCCGCCTACCGTTTTCATGGGTGCCACCCTGCCGGCCATGGTGCGATGGGTTCAAACCACGCGCCCTGGGGTGTCCTGGCTCGGTTCATTCTATGGTTGCAATCTGGCGGGAGCGGTGGCGGGTTGCCTGCTGGCAGGATTCTATTTGTTACGGGTGTATGATACGAGTGTCGCCACCTATGTGGCCGCCGGCATCAACGGTATGATCGCGCTCGCGGCCTTGGTCCTTTCCTTCCTGAAGCGTCCTGAACCCACCATGCAATCAAAGCCGGCTCCGGCAACCAACCGCAGGGCGCCCGTCACAAGGCCGGCGCCAAGTAAATCCGCGGTGTCCGTGTATGTGACCATTGCGCTCTCAGGAATGACCGCGTTGGGCGCGGAAGTGATTTGGACACGGTTGCTATCGCTGATCCTGGGCGGAACGGTTTACGCCTTTTCGATCATTCTGGCGGTGTTCTTGATCGGCATCGGCATTGGCAGCCACTTCGGGGCAATGATCGTCCGTCGCAGCCGGAGTCCGGAATTTGCCCTCGGCTGGTGCCAGTTTTTATTGACCGGCGCCATCGCCTGGTCGGCCTACATGCTCATGAATTCCCTCCCGTATTGGCCGCCTCCCACTGTCAGCACCCAACCCTGGATCAATTTTCAAATGAGCCTGTCGGATTGCCTCTGGGCGGTGCTCCCGCCGACCGTTTTGTGGGGAGCCAGCTTTCCGCTCGCCCTCGCTGCGGTCGCCGCGCCCGGCCAGGACGCCGCCCGGTTGTTTGGAAATATTTCCGCGGCGAACATGCTGGGCGGAATTATCGGCGGTGTCGGTTTCAGCATCGTCCTGATTCCGCTGCAAGGCACGCAGTACGGCCAGCGCCTGCTGATCGTGCTGGCGACATTTGCCGCGATTCTCATGCTGACGCCCTGGGTCTGGAAAAGACGACGCGAATCGTCACTGGCCTTCACCTGCCGCTGTGCGTTGGCCGCTCTGGGATTTATCACCTTGCCTGTTTTCGGCGTGTGGAGCGTCTCAAAAGTCCCCGGCGAACTGCTGGCCTTCGGTCGCAACGTGCAATGGATGGGAGATCGCTCGGAATTATTGTTTGCCGGCGAAGGGGAAAATTATCCGGTGGGAGTGTCGCAGGTTTGGAACACCCATGTCCGCCTGTTCCACGTCAGCGGCAAAATTGAAGCCTCCACCTATGTGCAGGACATGCGGCTGCAACGGATGCTGGGGCATCTCCCGGCATTGTTGCATCCCGACCCCGAATCCGTATTGGTCGTGGGCTGCGGGGCGGGAGTGACCGCCGGCTCGTTCACCCTGCATCCCAGCGTCAAAAAGATCGTGATTTGCGAAATCGAACCGCTGGTCCCCAAAATCGCCGCGGAATACTTCAGCCGCGAGAATTACGGTGTTTTGAAGGATTTCCGCACGCAATTGGTTCTCGACGACGCCCGCCATTACGTGCTGACGACCACAAACATGTTCGATATCATCACTTCCGACCCGATTCATCCGTGGATCAAAGGTTCGGCGGATCTTTACACCAAGGAGTTTTTCGAATTGCTCAAAGCCCACCTGAATCGCGGAGGCATCGTGACGCAATGGGTGCCGCTTTATCAAAGCGACCTCACTGTTGTCAAAAGCGAGCTGGCCACCTTTTTTGAGACGTTCCCCAACGGCACCCTCTGGAGCAGTGACCGGCCGGGCCTGGGCAGTGACATCGTCATGCTGGGTCAGTATGGCGGTTCACAAATCAATCTCGACGAAATGCAGCGACGGCTTAAAGAGACGGGCTACCGGCGAGTGGCCGAATCACTCCAGGAAATCGGCTTCGCCTCGTCGCTCGATTTATTGGCCGGATATTCCGGCCGGGCGTGCGACCTGGCGCCATGGCTGCAGGACGCACAAATCAATCGCGACCGGAATTTGCGCCTGGAATATCTTGCGGGATTTACCTTGAACCAACAGGCTGGCAATTCGATTTACCGCGATCTGCTCGCCTATCGCAAGTTCCCCCCGGAACTATTCGTCGGGTCGTTGCAACTGACCGCGGCTTTGAAAGCCCGCTTGTCCGGTCAGTAATCCTAAAAACTGGCGCGCAGGTGCAATTTCGTGAACCGCCTGCTCCGACTTCGGTTGCATTCCCTGCCGTTGCCGGTCTAATGTCGCATCATGCAAAGCGGCATTCGCGTGGGGACGCCGCCGCCGAAACCGTTGATGGTTTACGACGGCGACTGCAATTTCTGCACGCTCTGGATCAGGCGCTGGCAGCAACTGACCGGCAGCACCGTGGATTATCTGCCCGCGCAGGACCCGGCCATTCCAGCCCGATTTCCTGAAATTCCACGCGAACACTTTGACACGGCCGTCCAACTCGTTGAATCCGACGGCGTGGTTTATTCGGGCGCGGAAGCGGTGTTCCGCACCCTGGCCAACAGCCCGAATCGCAAATGGCTGTTGCGTATTTATACGGATTCGCCGGCTTTTGCCGACAGCACGGAATGGGCTTACGGGCTGGTCGCCAGGAACCGGACCTTTTTCTCCCGGCTGACGCGCTGGTTTTGGGGCAGGCACGTCGGGCAGCCAACACACTTTTTAACTCGCTGGGGCTTTCTACGCTCTCTGGGTTTGATTTATTTCATCGCCTTCGTTTCGTTATGGACGCAAATCGGCGGGCTCATGGGTCACCATGGCATTTTGCCCGCCGACCAATACTTGGCCGCGGCCCGGCAACAATGCGACCTGCAAGGCATCGGCCTCGACCGGTTTCATCTGTTGCCAACGCTGTGCTGGTTCGACACTTCGGATGGCTTTCTTGATCTCCAATGCGTTGCCGGCGCGGTCCTCGCCGTCCTCTTGATGGTCGGTATTGCCCCGGCGCCTTGCATCGCTTTGCTGTGGCTGCTGTATCTTTCGTTGGTGACGGTCGGGCGGGACTTTCTGGGGTTTCAATGGGACAACCTCCTGCTCGAAGCCGGATTCCTCGCCATTTTCTTCGCGCCATGGCGACTCTGGCCATGGCGGTGTGCAGGGCAGCATTGTTCCGCGAACCTGCAGACAGGAATTTCTGCGCCACGCCATTCCTGGTGCTGGCATGAATCACCGCCATCGCGGACTGCACTCTGGCTGCTGCGTCTGCTGCTCTTCAAGCTGATGTTCTCGTCCGGCTGCGTGAAGCTTTTCAGCGGTGACCCGAACTGGCGGAATCTTACCGCCCTCACTTTTCATTACCAGACCCAGCCGTTGCCGACGTGGATTGGCTGGTATGCCAACCAGTTGCCATTATGGTTTCAGAAACTTTCGTGCGCCGGAATGTTTGCCATCGAACTCGGCGCGCCGTGGCTCATTTTTGCGCCGCGCCGGATCCGATTTTGCGGAGGCGCAGCCATCGCGTTTCTTCAAATCCTGATCTTGTTGACCGGCAACTACACCTTCTTCAACCTGCTCACACTGGCCCTGTGCCTGCTATTGCTTGACGATTTTACCCTGGTGAGATGGATACCGCTCAAACTGCGGCCATCTTCTGATTCCGTCACCCGTCACCCGCCACTCGTCACGCGGTGGCGCCGGCTCCGTTTCATTGCGGTTCCGCCCGCCGTCCTGGTGGCAATCCTCTACCTGTTTCAGGTCAGTCTCACGTTCGGCGCACGACCGGCCTGGTTCTATCCGGTGGCCGTTGCCGATGCCTGGCTCGGGCCGTTTCGCACTTTCAGCGGCTATGGTTTGTTCGCCGTAATGACCACCGAGCGCCGGGAAATCGTCGTGGAAGGGAGTAATGACGGCGTAAAATGGCTGCCTTACGAGTTCAAGTACAAGCCGGGCGACGTGAAGCGACGGCCGCTCTTTGTCGCGCCGTTCCAGCCGCGGCTGGACTGGCAGATGTGGTTTGCCGCCCTGGGCGATTATCGGCAAAACCCGTGGTTCGTGGCCTTCTGCCTCCGTCTCTTGCAAGGTTCGCCGGAAGTCCTGGCTTTGTTGGAGACAAATCCGTTCCCGAATCATCCGCCGCGTTACCTCCGCGCGGAGTTTTACGATTACCGGTTCACCAGCCTTGCCGAGCGCCGCGCGACCGGCGCCTGGTGGAAACGGGAGCCGCTCGGTGATTATTTGCCGGCCGTTTCCCTTTCCGATTTTGAAAAAAATTAGAAGTTGCGCTCGACAGCGGGCGGCGCATTGCTAGTGTCACACCAGCGATGGCACGAACGAAACGCATCGGCATCCTGACGTCGGGCGGCGACAGCCCCGGCTTGAACGCCGTCATCCGCGGTGTCGGCAAAACCGCGCTCGGGTTCTACGGCCTGGAAATCATCGGCTTCCGCGACGGCTTCCGCGGGTTGGTGGAAGATCGGCGGCTGAAGCTCGATAAATCCACCCTGTCCGGCATTCTCACCGTCGGCGGCACCATTCTGGGCACGAGCCGCGACAAGCCCCACCGCATGTTGATTGACGGTCGCACGCGCGACATGACCGAGGTCATCAAGGATAATTACAAGAAATGGGGGCTCGACTGCCTCGTCTGCCTCGGTGGCGGCGGCACGCAGAAAAACGCGCTGCGCCTGCAGCTGGCCGGGTTGAACGTCGTCACGCTGCCCAAGACGATTGACAACGACGTGGCGATGACCGACGCGACGGTCGGTTTTGCCACCGCCCTGGACATTGCGACGGAAACCGTTGATCGCCTTCACAGTACGGCGCACAGCCATCACCGCATCATTGTGGCTGAAATCATGGGCCACCGCGCCGGCTGGCTCACCCTGGGCGCGGGCATCGCCGGTGGCGCGGATGTCATTCTGATTCCAGAAATTCCTTATGACGTCGGGAAAATCGCCGAGGCCATCCGCCGACGCAGCCGGCATGGGACCAATTTCAGCATCGTCGCTGTTGCCGAAGGCGCGATGAGCCACGAAGACGCGCGTGCTTTCGCCCTTGCCGAGGGGAAGATCGAGCGCGCGAAGTCGCAGGAACAGAAGCGGGACGCCAAACGCGAATTTGCGGCCCTGGACGCCCGGCATCAGGGCAATACCTTGCGTTTGGCCAAGCAGCTGGAGGAGCTTACTCATCTGGAGTCGCGCGTGACCATCCTCGGCTACGTGCAGCGCGGCGGGACACCGTCGCCGGCGGACCGGTTGCTGGCCACGCGGCTCGGCAGTGCGTGCGGCGATTTGATTCACGAGAACGTCTTTGGGGTGATGGTGGCGGCACGCGGCGATGGCACCGAGCCGGTGCCGTTGGAAAAAGTCGCCGGCAAACGGAAAATCGTGCCGCCGAATCATACTTGGCTTGAAACTGCCCGGCGCGTGGGAACCTGCCTGGGGGATTGAGCCGTAGCCGCCGGGCGTGAACGCACGCGGGACTGGCCGGACTGGCGTGGCGGCTCCTCGGCAGGCAGCCGCATTATTTTCCGCTCATTTCAGACGGCGGCATTCTGCCGAAAGCCGCTACGCTTTGATGATTGTGGCACCGGCCGCCGGACGTGAACTGAAAATCGTCGCTCCCATGCCGGTCTTCATTTTGTAATCCATCGACATTTTTTCAGAAATTCCATCAATGGCATCGGCCTTTACCAGCGCCACGCAGCAGCCGCCAAAGCCGCCGCCGGTCATGCGACACCCGTAAACGCCGCCCCGGATGCCAATGTCTTCAGCAATGTCCACGACCGCGTCCAGTTCCGCGCAACTGACTTCATAATCGTCTCGCAGTGAACGGTGGCTCGCGTACATCAGTTGGCCGACCGTCGGCCAGTTGGAAGCGCGAACACCTTCGGCGGCGTGAACCGTGCGCTCAATCTCACCCACCACATGCCGCGCCCGGCGGTAAACCACTTCGTTCATTTTGCCTTGGGCATCGGCCAAAGCGTCGGCGTCGGCGTCGCGTAATGCCGGCACGCCGAGAATTTTAGCGGCCGCTTCGCATTCAGCACGGCGCTTGGCGTATTCGCCGCTACCCAGCTCGTGTTTGACGTTGGTGTTGACGATCAGCAAGGCGACGGACGGGTCGTTCATCGGCACCAATTCGGTCCGGCGCGAGCGGCAATCGAGCAGGAGCAGATGGTTCTCGCGACCCATCACGGAGATGAACTGGTCCATGATACCGCAAGGCACACCGGCAAATTCGTGTTCGGCCTTCTGGCAGAGCAATGCTTTTTCGACCGGATCGAGTTGATGGCCGGTGACGGCTTCGAGCAGCGTCGCGGTGCAGACTTCGAGTGCCGCGCTGCTGGAAAGGCCGCCCCCCAGCGGCACGGTGGACATGAAAGCGATGTCCACCGCCGGAATTTTCTCGCCGCGGTTTTGGAATCCAGCCATCACGCCCCGGATGTAATTCGACCATTTCGGCGTGCCTTTGGCCACCGGCGCGGAAATGTCGATTGTTGCCGTCTCCTTGAAATGCGTGTCGAAGACCGAGCACGAGGACGAAGACGAGGAGCGGTCGGCAGCCATGACGGCGTAGCGTTCAATGGCCATGGGCAGGACGAAACCGTCGTTGTAATCGGTGTGTTCGCCGATGACGTTGACCCGTCCGGGCGCGGCCGCGATCCAGAGCGGCGACCGCCCGTAGGTTTTGATGAATTGTTGGGTAACGTGATGGCTGATTTCCGGGAGTGTCATGGTGAATCAAGACGAGAATGCAGGATTAAGGATGAGGAACGGAGGTAATGGTCCGCCTAGCTCTCTTCGGTGGGGCGAGCGTACCCGCGAGCCGCCGCCACTTTGATTCAATGTGGCAAAAGACCAGCTCGTCGGTAGGCTCGCCCCACCCAACTGTAAGAGAATGGAAAACCGCAAGGCGAGTGCAGACAGCTTCCATCTTCTATTTGCGATCCCCGTCCTTGTTTTTGCCCCCGCGCGCGGCGCCGAGCAGCATCAGCACGCCGAACACAAGCAAAACAATGCCCCAAATGAGGTCGATATTGATGTTGAGCGAACGGGCGTCCGGACCGTGAACCAGGCCGGTGATGGCCAGCAAGACGCCGATCAGCGAGAACATGAATCCGATTGGCCAGCGAATATCGAGTCCCATAAAGTTATTTTTGATTGATAATCTTATATGATCCGGGTCACCAGAAAATAATGTTGAGGATCACGCAGGCGATCAGCAGCACTGTGCCGGCGACGGCGGGCCGCTGCCAGACCGGCTGGTTGTGATCCACGGTCTTGGGCGTCAGCGAATAAACCAGGCCTTTCAACTGCTCGTCCGTCTTCGTGCGCCGGGTAGCCAGCGAAATGAGAACTGTCAAAACCAAACAGGCGGTGAAGGCGAAGCTGGCGAGCCAGAAGTTCTGGGCCATCTCGCTGGGAAATTCGTGGACAACGGCCAGGTACCCGCCCTTGACACCCGGTAGATTGCCGTGGGCGATGGTTAGAGCGTGGAACACGGCGGAGCTGCCGATTCCGCCAATCAGACCGAGGAATGCGCCGGTGCCGGTCCCGCGCGCCCAAAACATGCCGAGCAACATGGTGGCGAAAATAGGCGCGTTCACGAAACCGAACACAAGCTGGATGATGTCCATCGCGTTGTTGTATTGTTTGGCAAAATAGGCGCAGCCAATACTGGCGATGATGCCCACGACGGTGATGAATTTACCCATCCAGAAATAATGCGCATCGCTCTTGTTCGGAACAAAGAAGGCCTGGTAGAGGTTGTAAGTCCAGACGGTGTTGAAGGCGGTGACGTTGCCCGCCATGCCGGACATGAACGAGGCCAGCAAAGCGGTCAACGCCAGGCCGAGCAAACCAGCTGGACAATATTTTTTTACCAGCGAGAAGATGACGCTGTCGTAGTCATATTCAGCCACGCTGTTGTAAAGTCCCTCTTTGATTTGGCTGTCGGAAAGTTTGTTCGCAGCGTTGGCGGCAAGGAGCGCGGTGATTTTGTTGGCATTCACCTTCTTGCCCAGTGCGTCGCCGACGGCCTTGACCGCAGCCGCCGGGTCGGCGGGGTTGGCGTTTTGCACGGCGACCATGGCTTGCGTGTAGGCTTCCGGCGCGATGATGGGGGGCGGAATGCGGTAATCTTTATCCGGCATCGACGTCAATGCCACGGCAATCATGCCGGGCACGATGACGAGTGCGGGGAATAGCATCTTTGGAATGGCGGCCACAATCGGAGTATTGCGCGCGGCGGTCATATTTTTGGCCGCCATGGCGCGCTGGACGACGAGGAAATTCGTGCACCAGTAACCGAACGAGAGCACGAAGCCGAGGCCAAACACGATGGCAAAAATGTCCACACCCATCGGATTGGCGCTCGATCCGCCCAGCAGCGGCTTCCATGCACTGGTCCAGGCGTCCGGCGCGAACGCTTTGCTGTTCAAATCCAATGCCATGGGATTTTGCGCCACCCCGTGAAGCTGGTGGGTCATGGCGCTCCAGCCGCCCACGTCTTTCAGTCCCAGATAAACCACGGGAGCGAATCCCAGGACGATCATGAAAAATTGCAGCACCTCGGTGTAAATGGCCGATGTCAAGCCACCTTTCAAAACATAGACCAACACGACACCGGAACAGACAAACAAGGCGAAATGATAATTCCAGCCGAGAAGCTGGTTGAGCAGCTTGGCCAGCGCGTTCATGGAAATGCCGGATGCAAACAAAGTCATCACCGCGAAGGCGGCAGCGTTCAAGCCCATGACCCGGTCGTCGAACCGCATTTGCAGGTATTCCGGCACCGAACGCGCCTTGGAACCGTAGTAAAAAGGCATCATGAACACGGCCAGAAAGATCATGGCGGGAATGGCGCCCACCCAATAAAAGTGGGCGGTGGCGATGCCGTATTTGGCGCCGCTGGCGGCCATGCCCACCAGTTCCAACGCCCCGAGATTGGCCGAGATAAAAGCCAGGCCGGTCACCCAGGTCGGGATCGAACGACCCGAAATCAGGAAGTCCGACGACGTTTTCATGTAGCGCGTCAGTGCAAAACCGATGCCCAGTACGAATGCGACGTAAGCGAGCAGAATGGTGTAATCAACCCAGGCCAGATGAATTGGTTGCATAAGGATTGGCGCTGCTTTTAACGGCTGCGAATGACCCTGTCAATGCCTATATCATTGTTTTGTCCAGCCTGTGAACTAAATCTGGACTCACGGCATTGGAATTAGTAGCCTTTCATCGCGATGTTTCATTCAGATGGTTCGACGAATGCAATCACCAGCACCGCCTTCGGCAAAACAAACGATGGCCGTGCTGTTGAAATGTATACTTTGCGCAATGTCAACGGCATGGAAGCGCGCATCGCCACGTACGGCGGCATCATCGTCTCCCTTACCGCGCCCGACCGCGCCGGCCGCTTTGCCGATGTCGTGCTGGGCTATGACCGCCTGGAAGATTACTTGAAAAGTACTCCGTATTTTGGCGCGGTCATCGGGCGGTACGCCAACCGCATCGGCGGGGCCAAATTCCAACTCAACGGCAAATCTTATCCGCTCGCCCAAAACGACGGGGCTAATTCCCTCCATGGCGGTGTGAAGGGTTTCGACAAGGTTGTCTGGGGCGCAAAGGTGGTGGACCTGGGCGGGAAATCGGCGCTGGAACTCGATTATTTGAGCCCGGACGGCGAAGAGGGTTTTCCAGGCAACCTCGCGGTCAAGACGGTTTACCGGCTCACGGTCGAAAATGAACTGCGCATCGATTTTACCGCGACGACCGATGCCCCCACGCTCTGCAATCTTACCGGCCATTCTTATTTCAACCTCGCCGGCCGCGGCGACGTCCTCGCGCACGAAGTTTTCCTCAATGCCAGCCGGTTTACGCCGGCGAATGGCACGCTTATTCCGACCGGCGAATTGAGGTCCGTGGCCGGCACGCCTTTGGACTTCCGCCAGCCCACGGCCATTGGCGCCCGCATCCGCGCCGACGACCCGCAACTCAAGCTGGCCAAAGGCTACGATCAAAATTTTGTCGTGGATAAACCGGCCGGCGAGCTCGGTCTGCACGGGCGTGTTCACGAGCCGACGACCGGCCGCGTGCTGGAGGTGCTGAGCACAGAACCCGGTGTGCAACTCTACACGTCCAATTACCTGGACGGCAGTCTCACCGGCAAGGACGGCTGGGTCTATCAACGTTTTGCGGCGTTATGCCTCGAACCGCAGCATTTCCCGGATTCACCCAACAAACCCGGTTTCCCCCCGGCGGTCTTGCTTCCGGGCCAGACCTACCGCAACACCATCATCTACAAATTTTCAACCCACCCATAAACCCAAAGCAGCAGCATCCTTGCAGAGATATCATGAGTAAAATTATTATCACACCGAAAAAAGGAAAACAGGGCATTGGCGCCGGTGTCTGGAACCTGGGCGCAGGCCGCGACCCGTTTGGCGGTCCCACCCGCCGGGAAATCCCCATTCTGGACCGTATCCCCTTGCTGGCGAAAGCAGGCATCACCTATGTCGAGGCGCACGACGTGGAAATTCCTCTGAACGACGTGCCCAAGGCCAAAAAGCTTTTGAAGGAGTACGGCCTGAAGATGGGCATGTACACGCCATCGTTCTTCGCCAACCCGATCTTCAAGGACGGCGCCATGACCAGCAACGACAGCGCCGTCCGGAAACTGGCATTGCGCAACGCCCTGCAGGCGGTCGATGCCACAGTGGAGCTCGGCGCCGGCGTCATGGTCTTCTGGAACGGCCGCGAAGGCTTTGATTTTGTCCTCGCCAAGAATGGGCAGGATGCCTTCCGCCGGATGGTGGACGGATTCAACGCCGTGGGCGAGTATGCCTCTAAGAAGTACGGGAAAAATTCGCCGCTTTTTGCCATTGAACCAAAACCAAACGAACCGCGGGCCAATATGTATTTGAGCAACGTCGGCGAGGTCCTGTACCTCATCAGCCGCCTCGATCCCGCCGTCCAGCGGCGGTTTGGAGTGAATCCGGAAACAGCCCACAGCCGGATGGCGGGTTTCGATTATGTCTGGGACGTGGAACTTTGCCTCGAAGCCGGGAAGCTGTTCCATATCCATTTGAACTCCCAGGATACGACCCGTTACGACCAGGACATGCCCTTCGGTTACATGGAACCGTTGAAAGACCTCGCCTTGTGCGTGGTGCTCCAGGACGCGAAGTGGGAAGGTATTCTCGCATTTGATGTCAAGGCCCCGCGCACCGACACGGA
>DATJYM010000060.1:0-8458 GCA_035499615.1 Candidatus Acidiferrales bacterium
GTGTGGAATTCGCCCCCGCCGGAGATGTCGCTGACGACCCCCACCTACACGGTCCAGAAGACGACTTCCTTGACGCCTCCCATCGCGTGGACGACGGTGGCGACGGGGATAACGGCCACGTCCAGGGCGTACACGACGACGAACGTTGACACGTCTGCCACCGGCAGCACGGCGTTTTATCGCGTGACCTGGCCTTAAGCGTGCGTCACACAATAATCCAATTATCAATTATGAATAGCTGTTTCAAAACCTGTGGCTGCCAATTGCTGTTTTGGCTGGGCGCTTTGACGCTCCTGTCCGAATCGGGCCTGGGGCAAACGTGTACAGTAAATTGGACTAACGTGCATCAGCAGATCGACGGCTTTGGCGCGTGTATCGCATTCACAGATGTTCCGATGACCAGCGCCCAGGCGGCCACCTTGTTTGGAACGAACGATGGACAGATCGGGTTTTCGCTGTGGCGCTCCAAAATTAACACCAACCAGGACTGGTCTGCGGAGACGACTAACGCCGCATTTGCCCATCAATATGGGGCCAAGGTGCTGGGCACGCCCTGGACGATGCCAGCCTCCATGAAAAGCAACAACAACGGTATTGGCGGCACGCTCAACCCCAGCCAATATGCAGCTTACGCGTCCTACCTCAACCTGGCGGCGAACAGCATCGGGCTGGATTATGTTTCCGTGCAGAACGAGCCGGACGCGGTTGTTAACTACGAATCCTGCTCCTGGACAGGCACGAACTTTGAAAATTGGTGTGCCAGCAATGCACCGGCGGTTGGAAGGCCCATCGTGATGCCGGAATCGGAGTCTTTCAATACTTCCTATTCCGATCCCACTCTCAACAACAGCATGGCCGCGAGCAATGTAACAATCATTGCCGGGCATATTTATGGTGCATTCCCATTGCCCCCGTATACGAACGCCATCGCGCACGGGAAACACCTTTGGATGACCGAGCACTATAATACGGCAGGCAATACGAATACTTACATGGCAACCACGAATATTCTCTGCGCCGTACACATGGCTTGGGAGATTGGTGAATGTATGAACGAACAGATGAACGCCTACATCTGGTGGAAGTGTTACCACCCTGCGTATGCCTACGACGATTTGATTATTGGCGCCACGCCAGACGTGACCGGTTATGCGGTAGCCCAATTCGCCCACTTTATCCGGCCCGGCTACGTGCGCATTGACGCTAGCACCAGCAGCAGCAATTTATTCGTGACCGGCTTTAAGGCGACGAACTCCGGCAGTTTTGCCATTGTGGCCGTCAATACTAACGCCGGTACTTCCATTATCCAGACGTTTAATCTCACCAATTTCCCCGCGGTCAGTTCCGTCACGCCGTGGATTACCTCGGCCAGCATGTCGCTGTCCAATCAAACGCCGGTCGCGGTCAACGGTTTTTCCTTCACTTACACGATTCCGGCTCAGAGTGTGGTGACATTTGTGGGGCAGTCTTATGCAGCGCCTTCCAGCATCACCATTTCCAATGTCTCGTACAATCCAAGCGGACCGGCGTTCGTCCTGACCTGGAATTCGACATCCGGCGCGACCTATTCCGTGTTAAAAACCAACGTCCTGGGTGGTTCCGCCACGAATTGGCCGGCGATTGTAAAAGGCTATCCGGTTGGGGGAGCGACCGGTGGTCCGCTGTCCTACACCGACACCACGGCCACCATCAGTCCGGCGTTTTATAAAATCAGCAGCCCGTGATTCGAGGGATATTGCCAACGACGAATCCATGGGCCCGTCGGAATCCGTTTTTAACGCAATGATTCGAAAATACAACATGAATCCATTGAACTCTCTTCGCCGGAATCACCTGATGAATCCCTCTCATCGCCTTTTCTGGCTCGCTCCACTTTTCTTGTCTGCCGCCATGCCCGCCGTCGCCGGGGTAATTGTTCTTCATTCTTTCTCTCCCCTGAACAATGGAACGAATCAAGACGGAGCCAATCCGGCGGCGGGTCTTGTGTTGTCGGGCAATGTTCTTTGCGGTAACGCCGTCAATGGCGGTTTAAAAGCAGCCGGAACGGTTTTTTACATTGCTACCGACGCCAGCAGTTTCAAGACATTTCGTTCTTTGAGCAACGCGCCGGATGCGGGCTGTCCGCAGGGTGACCTGACCCTTTCCGGGAACATTTTGTTCGGGACAACCTATGGGGGCGGGACCAGCGGTGTCGGCACCGTGTTCTTGTCGCAAACCAACGGTTCACTTTCACGTATCCTGAATTTTGGTGCCGTTGACGCAAATACCGCCACCAATCTCGCCGGAGCCAGCCCGGACGCAGCCGTGATCCTGGCGCCTTCCGGAAATGTTCTCTTTGGCACGGCCTGCTCCGGCGGACTTGATGGTGATGGCGTGATTTTCTCCGTTACTACCAATGGTGCCACGACTTCCGTCCTCCATACGTTTACGTCGTTGGATTCCAACACGGGAACGAACACCGACGGCGCCACCCCGCAGGCGGCGATGGTGCTCTCCGGGGACACACTTTATGGGACAACTTCGGCGGGTGGGGCAGGCGGCAACGGCACGATATTCTCCGTTGGCACCAACGGGAATAATTTCGCCACGCTGTATAGTTTTTCGGCGATGGATCCAGTCACGGGCACCAACCTGGATGGCGCCATTCCTTGCGGTGGTCTGGTGTTGTCGAAGGGTATTCTATATGGAACAACCATGACGGGGGGCCCGGGGAAGAGCGGCACCCTCTTCTCCATTGGTACCAACGCCAGCGGTTTTACCGTGCTGCATCCGTTTACCGCCGTTGATCCAACAACCAGAACGAATACCGACGGGGCGAAACCCGTGGCCGGTCTGCTCCTCGCCGGTGGCACGCTTTATGGAACGACACCGGCAGGTGGTACCGGCGCCAGTGGCGCCGTCTTTTCCATCAGTACCAGCGGAGGTCAATTTCAAATGCTGTATAACTTCAGCGCCGTCAATTCCGGCAACGGCACCAATGCAGATGGCGCGATTCCGGATGGAGATTTGGTGATAACGGGAAATTCGCTTTGTGGAACCACCTTTGCCGGCGGGTCTGGTGCCGCGGGCACGGTGTTCAGTTTGGCCCTGCCGGTTCCGCCGGCGACCATCACCGGAATCATTAAGAATCCCGATGGCACTGCCACACTCTCGTTCCTCGGCAGCCCCAATTCCACGAATGTTATACAATCAACGGGCGATTTAACCTCCGGCTCGTGGCAGAGTATTTCCACCAACACGGCGGACCCTATCACCGGCATCTGGAATTTTACCGATACGGCCGCCAGTCAATCGCCCGTGCAATTTTACCGCTCCTATTCCCCATAACCGGCTGCTGCCAATATATGAAAGAACGCCCATTGCTCATTGCCATGACTCAACGCATCGCATTGCTGCTGATCGCCTGCCTATGTGGCCTGCAGCCAAGAACCATTGCGGCCAACGGTCACTGGGTGGGAACCTGGGCCTGCGGACCGCAGCTGGTCGAAAATACCAGTTCCCAGAACAACCTTCCGCCGGCGCCTCTCGCTTATAGCACGCTGCGCCAGTTCGTTCACACAACCATCGGAGGACGGCATTTGCGGGTGCGCTTCTCCAACGCCTACGGACAATACAGCACCAATTGCGTGGTAATCCAATCCGCTCACATCGCTTTGGCTGCCGGAACCGGCAGCGCGGCCAATGGAGTCATCAACCCGGCCACGGACACGCCGCTGACGTTTCACGGTGCGACTTCAATTACCATTCCGCCGGGGATGGTTGTGTGGTCCGATCCGTGCGACTTTAATCTGCCGGCCTTGACCAATCTCGCCATATCCATCTACTACGGGTTCGTTGAGCCCAACACGGCAAATGTCGGCAATGCCATCACCGGGCACCCTGGCTCCCGCACGACCCTCTACATTCAGGCAGGCAACGTCGTGAGCGCGTCCAGCATGCCTTCGGCGGTAACCACCCAGCATTGGTACACGATCACCGGCGTTGACGTGCTGGCTGATTCTTCGAGCCACGCCGTTACCATCCTGGGAGATTCGATTACTGATGGTCGGGGATCCGATAACGATGGCAACGACCGTTGGCCTGACGACTTTGCCGCCCGATTGAGCACCAATCCGCCGACGGCGTCGGTCGGCGTGCTGAACCAGGGCATCGGCGGCGGCGGGATTTTTGGCGGACTCGGCCCCGCGGGGATAAACCGGTTTGATCGCGACATGTGGGAACAGAGCGGCGCGCGCTGGATGATCATATTCATCGGCGTCAACGATATCGGTGGCGACGGCAGCTCGACCACCAACCAGGCCACCAGTTTCGCTAACACCATGATCGCCGCGTACACCACCTGGGCCAACAAGGCGCATGCCCATAATATGCTCGCCTACGGTGCTACGATTACGCCGTTCGGCGGGAACAGCTATTACACGCCGATTCATGAATACGAGCGTCAATATGTCAATGCCTGGTTTCGGACCAATACTGTTTACGACGGCGTGATTGATTTGGATGCCGCGTTGTGGGATCCGGCGAATCACACCCAGCTCCTGCCCGCGTACGAATTCGAGTGGTTGCACTTGAATCCGACGGGTACTCAGGCGGCGGCCAATGCGATCAATTTGAGCTTGTTCACTCATTAAAGGAATGCGTCGATAATCGCTGAAGGAGTCGATCTCCAGCTCCGGGCTCAACTTGTGGTCGGCGCTCCATTCTTGTTGCATCATCATGGCGGTGGGGTGAAATTGCGCGCTCCATGTACTTATCAGAGTATAATCGATTGACTACCAGGCCATAACGATTCACCGTGCCTTGGACAAACCCCTCGTCGTGGTACGGATTGCCTCACCGGCATCATTCGATTTGTTCGCAGCCCGAACTTTATACTTGACAAAAAGGCGTCGCGACAGATATAAATCCACGTCGAGTAATACGTGTTGCGGCTGCCATTTTTGCATAAGACATTTGTATCAAAGCTAATGCATAAGATTAATTTAAACAAATTTCAGGTCGCTACAAACGAGACCGTTCGCGATATCAACAGTCGCATCATGTTGAACCTGGTGCGGCGGCATCAGCCGGTTTCGCGCGCGGATTTGATGCGCTATTCCGGCTTGCAGCGCAGTACGGTCTCTGTGATCGCCGGCCGGTTGATTGCCGACCGGTGGCTGAAGGAAGGGGCGGTCGGCAATCTGCCGCGTGGCCGCCGACCCACTTTTCTTCATCTGAATCCCGAACGATGCGGCGTGATCGGGGTGGATGTTCAACCCGCCCGGACCACTTTGGCCGTGTCCAACATGGACAGCCAGTTTTCGGCATTGGAATCCATGCCCACCGCCAGGGATCCGTCGGAGTTTATCACCCGTCTGAGTCACCGGATCACCGATTTGATCCGGGCGCATCCCAAAAAGTCGTATGAGGGGGTTGGCATCAGTCTCCCCGGCCGGATCGAGGTGGGTTCGGAGCGGTTGATTTTTGCTCCCACTCTCGGGTGGAGCGAGTTGGACCTCAAAACACCCATCGAACGCGAAACGGGGCTGCCGGTGAAGTTGGAGAATGCCGCCAACGCCTGTGCCCTGGCTGAATTGTGGTCGGGACAACATGTGGATGGGGTGAACAACCTTGTGGCGGTGACGGTTTCGGATGACATCAGTGTGGGCATGGTGATGAACGGCCAATTGGTGCGGGGTTCGACCGGAGTGGCGGGAGAGTTTGGTCATGTTTCCCAGATGCCGGATGGTCCCAGGTGCCGGTGCGGCAGCCGTGGTTGCTGGGAAATGCTGGCTTCGAACGCCGCCGCCGTGCGTTACTACGCCGAATCGGCCTCGGTTCCAAAGGGGGCCATCGGCTCCAAGAGCGACATGGCGACGGTGCCGTTCGGGGACATATTGAGGCTGGTGGAACAGGGCGATCTCAGGGCTGGCAAGGCACTGAATCAGATGGCGCACTGCCTGGGGGTGGGCATCGCGATGCTGGTGACCGGCCTCGCCCCGGATGTATTGATGGTGGTCGGGGAGATAACCCGTGTTTGGGACAAGGTGGGACCGATAGTGGCGGAGGCAGTCAAACGCCGTTCCTTTACTCATGCGGCCACCCGAATTGTGCCCGCCGGTTCCGAGGGGCAACCCCGGCTGCGGGGCACGGTGGCCCTGGTTCTCCAAAAACATTTCAGCGCCCCATCCATCGCATGATCTCCAGTTTTCATATAAACCGATATCGATGGTCAAATTTGTTCGGCATCCGAACTAATCAGACCGATAAACGATGACATACCGATGAATCGAAATGGCTTTGAACAGCGGTTGCTGATGGACGGGCGGGGGTTGTTCGGTGTTCTCGACGCGCGCAAGGGAAGACGTGCCGCCAATAGCGAATCGCATGTCGCGCGAAAAATCGAGCAGAGTATTTCCTACATGATGCGCCACCTAAACCAGCCATTGCAGGTGGCTACCCTGGCGGCGGCGGTGAACGTTTCGCCCTCGCATTATTCCGCGTTGTTCAAACGATGGATGGGCATCCCGCCGATTGATTACTTTATCCATCTGCGCATGCGCTATGCCTGCCAGTTGTTCGACAGCACGTCCTTGAATGTGAAGGAAGTCGCAGCCCTGCTGGGCTATGATGACCCGTTCTATTTCTCCCGGACGTTCAAAGCCATCAACCGGATTGCGCCCAGCAAGTACCGGATGCTGCCGGAAAAACAAAAGATGATGGTCAGGAACGCTGCTTCGATTTCGGCCGCTCCTGGCTCCGGGAACAACGGGAACGATCAGGGAGAGACCGACCGGCAGGCGGCGGGTTGCGAACCGGCCGAATCCAGAATGGGAGTAATACCACCACATGCTCCTGACTTGAAACCCGTGGAAGTTAAGAGCTGAACAATCATCGGGGGATTCGCGCTGGAAATGCCAGTTCAAAGTTTGCGTCGGGCCCGGGATTGACCTCCCGACTTCTTGTCCAGTTTCGCCGGTTAGAGTTGTGATTTATGGTCAAAAGCAAATTTGAGGAGGCTGTGGCTTCCGTGAATGTTCAACTTCTGGCAGATATTAAGCCGATGGTTTTCCACGGTCTTTACGCTGATTTTTAAGAGGTCGGCGATTTCCTTGCTGGTACGGTCTTCCGCAATCAATTTCAGAATCCGGCGTTCCGCGGGCGTCAATTCGTCAATTTGCGGTTTGCTCAACAGAAGCGACTGGACGCGATCGCCGCGTTTTTTGCCCATCTCAAAGAGGGATTCACTGATAAACATTCCCCCGTCGGCGACTTTTTCCAGAGCCTTCAGAATATCGTCGGCGGCATTTTCCTTCAAGACATAGGCCTTGACGCCCAGGTCCATCGCGGCATTAAAAATCTCTTCGTCCCGATACATGGTAAGAAAAACGATGCGGGCGGGTGAATGGTTCCGGTTCAGCGCGCGGGCCATGACCAATCCGTTTGACTGGGGCATGTCAATATCCAGCAAGACGATGTCCGGTTTGCGTTCGGCCACCAGGCGAAGGCCGCTGTCTCCGTCCGAGGCTTCCCCGACGATTTTAAAATCAGGACGTTCCTCGATGATTTCCCGCAGTCCACGGCGAAAGATCGGATGATCATCCACAATCAGGAGACGTAGTTCACGGTTCATGTTCGAGGCGGCGAAAAAGGTATTTCAACGGTTAAACTGACGCCCATCCCCGGTCTCGATTCCACGGTGAGTTTTCCGCCCAATATCCGGGTGCGCTCTTCGATTCCTTTGAGGCCCAAACCCGGGAGATGGGCGTCCGGGCCGTTCGAAACATTCGCGTCGAACCCGCGCCCGTTGTCTCGAACAGAAAGTGAAATGGAATTTTGATGTTTTTTTGCCACCACCGCCACTTCCGTCGCGCCGGAATGCTTGATGATATTATTGAGGCTCTCCTGGACGATCCGATAAAAATGGATTTCACCTTCCGCGTCCAGCAATCCATCAATGCCGTCCACATCGCTGGCGAATGAAATGGGGCTGTTTTCGGATACCCGATTGAGGGCGGCGCGAATGGCATGGGTCAGGCCAAGTCGATCCAGTTGCTGCGGCCGCAAATTATAGGTTATCTGTCGCACCTCTTCGATCGACTGTGAGGCCATTTCCGAAATTTCATCCAAATGCGATCGCCAGGCGGACTCATTCGCGCCGGGCTGCATGGCCAGCCGGGCCTGATTCTTTATCACCAGCAGGTTTTGGCCGAGGCTGTCGTGCAAATTGGCCGCAATCCGGTGGCGTTCGGTTTCCTGTCCTTGCAATACCTGCCGTGAAAACATCAGTTGCGCGGCGTGTTGTCGCTCCAGGCGCCGATGCCGAAAATGTGTCCAGCCGAGGGTGCCCAGCACGAGAAGCAGCAAGGCGCCGCTCACCACCGCAAAACGTCTCCAGGACCACCACGGAGGACCATTTAACAACACCACGTCCCCCGGACTGCGTAATTGGATTCGCAGTTCCCCGCCAGATGCGTTT
>DATJYM010000061.1:0-12564 GCA_035499615.1 Candidatus Acidiferrales bacterium
GCGGGCGTTCTGACCGAACTGAACGCGGAACTGGACCGCATCAAACACGTCATCCTTGGCATTGGCGTGGACGTGAACCTGGGTGCGGGTGAATTTCCGCCGGATCTGCGCCGGCAGGCGACTTCTTTGAAAATTGAGGCCGGCCGGAACATTTCCCGCGCTGAACTGGCGACGGCCATTTTGCAGGAGCTGGACCAGGATTATCTGCGAGTTTGCGCCGGGCAATTCGCCAAAATCGCGGATGAGTGGGAGGCCCACTGCAAAACCATCGGCCGGGACGTGACCATTCAGATTGGCGATCGCCGCCTCCAGGGCCGGGCGGAATCCCTGGGCGAGAACGGAGAATTGTTGTTGCGCACGGAGCATGGCCGTCTGGAACGCATCAACGGGGGCGATGTGACATTGGAGAGATAACGGGTAGTTCGTTAAATGAGTGATTTGAGATTGGTTTTCGCGTCTCGCGTTATTTCGTTGACCAGCCACCCGTTTAACCAGTCACTTATTTAACCAATTACTATGATTTTGCTCTTCGACATCGGCAACACGCACACGCACGTCGGCCTGGCGGGTCGCCGGCGTGTGCTCAGGCAAATCAATATCCCGACCGGTGAGTGGCACGGTGGCAAGGCCGGGGCCCGCCTCGCCAGGTTTGTAGGAGCACAAGGAATCCAGGGTGCGGTTTTGTGCAGTGTCGTGCCGCGGGCAACACCGGTCGTCCGCCGGACCCTCCGCCGACTTTGGAAGTTGAGCGCGCTGGAACTCACGTGCAAAACCGTGCAGGGCCTGGGCATTGAGTATCCCCGACCCGGCACCATCGGTCCCGACCGGCTGGCCAATGCCATCGCCGCGAAAGAACACTTCGGCGCACCGGCGGTGGTGGTGGATTTTGGGACGGCGGTGACGTTCGATGTTGTGAATCGCCGGGGCAACTACGCCGGCGGCATCATCGCCCCGGGGCTGGCCGCGATGACGGATTATTTGCACGAGAAAACGGCGTTGCTGCCGAAAATCCGGATTCACGAAATCACCGCGGCTATCGGCAAAAACACGGAGCAGGCGATGCTGATCGGCGCAGTGCACGGCTATCGCGGCCTGGTGAGCAAACTGATTGCGGAATTGAAGCGCGAGCTGCGGGCAAAGAATTTGCCGGTCGTTGCGACCGGCGGTTATGCGCGGCTGATGGCCGCAAAGCTGCCCGAGATTTCCGCCGTCGAGCCCAACCTGACGCTCGAAGGCTTGCGGTTGACGTGGCAGGCGACCCTCGCTCAGGGCCACTTGTAAATCAAAGTCGCAAAGACGCCCTGGGCGTTGAAGTCGTTCAGATTGCCGCTGCTGGGCTCGGAGTAATGCGCAAATTCGTAGCGAAGCGCGCCGGAAAGGTTTTGGGTGAGTCGGCGGGTCAAACCCACAAACAAGGCGTTGCGTGTGAAATCGATGCCAAGCGGCACGCCTTGAGCGACGCTTTGCCCGTAATTGGCGTCGGAAAAACTGTAGGAAACCTGCAAGCCGGTTTTCGGGTTCAGGGCGTACGCGGCGGTGGCCACCAGGGTGTAAATATCTCCCTGATAAGGCACCACTGACAGGTTGCCGTCCGTGGCCGTATCCGTAAATGAATGGCTGTATGTGAATGCGCCGGAAAAGTAAAATCGCCGGAACGGCGTCAGGGTGGCGCTGAGGCCATAAATCTGCGCCCGGGAACGTCCATCCGCCAGCGGGCCGCCGGGGGATATCCCGAAATAGACCGGGTCCGTTTTCGACGAGTATTCCGCGGTGGTGAGCTGATAGCTCAAGGTGGTCCGCAGCCAGTTGAGCGGGTGCAAGGTCAGCCGGGTATCAACTCCATCACTCTGGATTTGCCGGCTGAGGATGAACGCCGGATAACCGTTCTCCGGAGCAACAAACGTCGGGTCGCCATAAAAAGGGTCGTAAAACACGTCCGTAGGATGGTTGTAATTCCAATCGCTATATTGCCGTTTATATTCCGCCTCCCAGCTGACCCAACGCCAGGGCGAGGTATTGAAACCCGCGCTCAAGTTGTAACGGAAATCCGTCGCGTCGGTCTGGTTCGTCAGGTTCCCGCCGCTTTCCTGCTGGAATTCGCCGATGCTGCCCTCGTCGAATCGTGCCCCGGCGAAAAGAACCGTGAAGGGGATCCTGGTGAAGCGCAGGTCCGCATCCTGCGACGCCTTGAATTCATCGTAATCCGCCAGCGCCGCATTGTAGGCGCCGGTCTCAAAATTGGGGACGCTGTCGCCAAAACCTTCCTGGTGGGTCCACTCATTTTGTGAGCCGACCGAAAAGCTTAGATAATCCAACGGTAAAAAGAGGCTGGACACACTGAAGATTTGCGAGTCGCGCCGCAAGGTGATCTCGCCGCTGCTCCAGGAAGCCGGGTCGGTGCCCGTGAAATTCGGGCTGTTCGTCTGATTGAAGAAATCGTTGCCCTCCAGATTCGAATAATAGTAACCGCCGGACAAAAACCACCAATCCAGGAGTTGTTTCTCCACCATCAGGGTATTCATGCCCTGCACGTGATAATAATCGTCCGCCGTATAGGTCGTGCCGCCGGTGGGGCCGCCGAACTGTTGAAAAACATTGGTCTCATAACTGCGGTTGTTTTCACTGTAAAACTCGACCCGGGCATTGTCCTCCAGATGCCAGTCGTCGATATCGTGCGTCAAATCGAACTTGATGATCTGCGTTTGTTCGTCGACGGCTTTGGTCGAGGGCGCAATATTGACGCCGTTCACCCCGCCCACGTTCCCCCAGTCCAGCATGGATTTGTTGCCCCGTTTGAAATCATATTCGTAGCCCAGCACCATCTGTGGCCAACGGGGCAGGGTCAGGCCCAGATCAATCCAGAAACGCCCGTTGTCCACATACAAATCACGGTCCAGGCTCAATTGCGGCGGGACCACGGCGGTATCATAGCCACCGCTGTCATCGTAATATTTCCGCCATTCATCAAAACCGGCGTGCAGAAAGCCCTGGTCGGCCTCATCAATCGCCAGATTCAACTTGAAATCCTGATCCGGAACAATGGCATGGCCGGTCAGTGAGAATTTTTCCGTGGGGCTGGTTTGCTGAATAAACGAAAACTCGTCAACCCCCCCGGAAAATCCATCATTCACGCCCTGAAGTTCGCGGAATTTCGCCTTGTCGCCCTGCACCCCAATCCCGCCGACCGCGGGCGCCAGGACATAACCGAGTTGTGTCGTTTGATTGGTCGTGTTCCAGTTTGCGCCCTGGTCAATCCAGGCGCGCAGCAGGCCGACTTGTTCCGGGGTCAGCGGGCTGCCCTTTCCCATCGGCGGCATTTCCATGTCCTTAACCTGCCGTGCCACATAGCGGATCAACCAACTGTTGGTGCTATCGCCCGGAACGAGGTCATTGGTATTTTCGTCCCCGCCGGCCAAGGCGGCGTCACGCTCATCAAGCCGGAAATGGCTTCTCGGTTTTTCCCCGCCATGACAGCGCAGGCACGAGGTTTCCAGGAGGGGCTGGATGTCCCGGTCGAAAACGATTTGAACATCAGCGGGCGGAGGCAATATTACGGAATTGGTTTCAGCGGCGGAGAGTGAAAAACAAAAAGTGAAAATGCTGAGTGAAGCGGGAAGCGGGAAGCGGGAAGCGCGAAAAGCGCCTGGTGGCGGCGCGACCATCTGGTGCTTTTTTAATTCACGCATCGCGTTTCCCGTTTCATGCTCAATACCTCAACAACGGATCCACATTGGAGCCGTGGATGGCGGTATGGCACCCGGCCGTCCAGCAGGTCCCCATTTGCAGGAACGGGGTATGGTCCACGTTGCCGATGAAAATGCTTCCTCCGGGAGGTTGTACCTGCGCATGACAACGCAGACAGAGATTCGGGTCGCTCTCGACGAGCATCTTCTCGTTGATCGAGCCGTGCGGATTGTGGCAGACGGCGCAACCTTCGCGCAGGGCTTCGTGCTCGAAAACAAAGGGGCGGGTCTGTTCCCGATGACATTGGGTACAGCTTTCATTCTGCCGGGCCATGGCCAGCCCGCCTTTCGGCTTCAGAATGTCTCCGCCATGCGGGTCGTGGCATTGCACGCAACTCATGTGCCCTTCGATGACCGGATGATGTTGGGGCAGGTTGAATTCAGCCTGAACATCCAGATGACATTGGAAGCAGGACGTGGGATCGTTGCCCGGGTTGATGATGAACCTGGTGTTGCCGCCGGACTCGATATGTTTACTGCCCGGACCGTGGCACGATTCGCAGCCGGTTTCGCCGACCATGGCCGCATCTTCGAAATGAACCCGCGCGTGGGGACTGGCGGGAAATTCCCGGACAATCTCCTTGTGACAGTCCATGCAGGCTTTGTTGCCAACGTAATGGGCGCCGGGGATTTCCAGCGGCACCACCACTTCCGCCGGCGTGGTGGAGCAGGAATTCAGAAAAATGGCGGCGAGGCCCGCAATCCCCAGCACCAGGGCACCGACGGCCTTTCGCAGCGGCTGCATCCCGCGTTTCATCGCGTTGACCATGAGATTCAGCGGCCGGCAGGTTGGTTGGTCACCGCGGCGGCCTTGATGATTTCGGCGACGATGGAATCGGAAAAGTCTCCGCTGACCGGAAAGACCGTCTGTAAATGGCCGTTGCCATCCACGATCAGGGTCCGGAAATTGTGGTTGATCAGCCCGTCATTGGATTCGTAGCGGACGCCCGACTGCCGGGCCATTTCGGAAATCTTGTCCGGGGGACCGGTCAGGAAACTCCAGTGCGCGGGATCGTATCCATAACTGCCCCCATAGGCCTTCAACACGGCCGGCGTATCAAATGCAGAATCAAAGGAAATGGAAAGGAAATGCCAGTTGGTCGGGGCACCGGACAACGATTCGAGTTTGTGCGACGCCTCCTGAAAATTTCTGGATAAACGCGGACAATAATTGGGCAGGGGGCAGCGTGTATAAATGAAGGTGATTGCCAGTGCCTGCCCGTGAAAATTGTTCAAACTGACCGGCTGTCCCAATTCGTTGGTGAAATGGTAATACCAGAGCGGGTTCCGACCATGAACCGGCGGTGGCGTAACCACGGACTGCGCTTTGCTTGCACTCAATGAAACGGTTCCGATCCGGGTGATCTGGTCCACCCAACTATCCGTCGGGGTGACGTGCAGTCGGAAGGTAACTTCGTCACCGGGATGCAGACCGGCCATTTCCGAGGTGTCCCGCACCGGGAAAGGCATGGTCATGGCGCCCATGTAATTGGAAACCGCCTCGTGGCTGATGGTGACCGTCTGATCGCCGGGACTGAGCTCGCGCACGACACCCTTGGCGGCGAATACGCGGGCGCCGCTTTCATCCGCAGCCGATGACTCCGACGATTTTGCGTCCGGCAAAACCAACAGACTCAAACTGAGAACGCCGATGAATAATCCCCGCGAGCACATATATTTCAACGTACTGTTCGTCCATCCGGCTTTATGGTGCGCGAAATAGTGGATTTGCGCCCGCGGAGCAAGCTCATCACGGGTTCGGCAGGAGGCCAACACGGTAATATCCCGGATTCCCCGAAGCCGTCGGGTCGTCAAATAAAACCGGACTGCTTCCTGCCACGTTGGTGCTGAGTGTCGTCCAAGTGCCTGAACTCAAACCCGATGACCGCTGGACGATGTACTTCAAGCCGGGATTCGCGGTGTATTTGAACCGGAAATCTGTGGGGGTTAAAAATTGCGGTGCGCTCAAAAGGATTGCGACCGGCGTGACGACGTGAACGGTGACGGCATTGGTGGCGGTCAGTCCAGTGTTATCAGAGGCCACGGCGGAAAAAGTATAGTCCGCGGCAGCCAGGCTGTTTACCGGCACGAAATAGGGGGCTGTCGTGATATTGCCCAGCGATGCCGCTCCCTGGAAAAACTGAACATTGGTGACGGTGCCACTTGGACTGGAAGCGGTTGCTGCCAGAGTGAGTGAAGCCGGCGCAGCCAGAGTAGTGCCATCGGGTGGGTTCGTAATCGAAACCGTTGGCGGCAAGCTGCCGGCAGCTACGCTGACCACTCCCGTCATGCCAAATGAGACGTGGATTGAGCAGTAATACACAAAGTTGCCGGCCGAAGTGAAAGTATTGGTGAAGGCATGAGGAAGGGCACCCGCGTACACGCCTGAATCCCACAGTCCACTGGGAGCGCCGTTGGTGCCACTGGTTGTGGAATGTTCGTTGTGTTCCCAGACCCATCTCACGCTGTCATTGACATTGATGTTGGTGCTGGGGGGCACGAAAACATCAGAGGCAATACCGGAGAGATTGGTGTTGCCGACAAATACCGTGACCACGGCGGCTGAACTGGAAAAAGCGCCCGCACAAATGATCGCACCCGCCATCCAGCCCATGCAATGGAAAAAAAATTTCATTGTGTTCATATTCTCCTTAATGGTTTTGTTTACGATTTGCCAATCGGCTGGATCCAATACCGGGCAACCCACTGAATCACGGGCATCCGTTTCCTCCCGATCGGTTTGACAGCGCCCCGGGGCGCAAAGGGTCTTTCCTGTCCGGACAAATAAGCCCGGCGACGTCCGCAGGGATCCGCTAAGTGACCGCCTAAAGAACAACCGATGGCGTCCGTCGGTTGTCTCGATTCTGGATTCGGCCTTTTAAAATTCGTGTTTGCGCCCTCGGATACCATTGTCTCGGTTAGAGGGATGATTGAACAATTTGTTCCCATCAGTTAAATTGCCACCGGCCGGTTCCCGGGTGGAACCCTTTGCGAAACCTGATCAAAGGACCGGAAAAAGACCCGAAAAACTTAATGAACCGGTTGAATTGCGGGAACAATTGGCACATTAACGGCTCTTAATATTGATGACACGATATGGCTAAGGGCTTGGACTTTGAGACTCTGGTGAGTTGTCATTACCAGTCATTGTACCAATTTGCCTTCAGTCTGGCACGCGATGAGGCGGATGCCTGCGACCTTACTCAACAGACGTTTTGTATCTGGGCGGCCAAAGGTCACCAATTGCGCGATGAATCAAAAGTGAAAACCTGGTTGTTTACCACTCTCCACCGCGAGTTCCTCGGAGCGCGGCGGAAACAAATCCGTTTTCCCCATGTCGAGCTGGACCAGGCGGCCGCCGAATTGCCCGTCGTGCCTGCCACCGCCCTCAACCGACTGGATGTCAATCAGGTGCTCGCCGCCCTCGCGCAGCTGGACGAAATCTACCGCGCGCCGGTGGCGTTGTTTTATCTCCAGGATCATTCGTATCTGGAGATAGCCGAAATCCTGGAAGTGCCCATTGGTACCGTCAAATCGCGCCTGGCTCGCGGCCTTGACCGGTTGCACCGGTTGCTGACCGGGGACACCGCCATCGGTTCTCCTCTCCGCTCAACGGATCCATGAACCGCGACGAAGCCAAAAACATCCTGCTGCTCTACCGGCCCGATTCGGCGGACGCCGCTGATCCACAGTTCACCGAGGCGTTATCGCTGGTAAAACAAGATGCCGAGTTGGCGGACTGGTTTGGCCGGCATTGTGCCCGGCAGGAAAGCTTGCGCGCAACCTTCCGGCAAATCCAGGCGCCGGCCGGCCTGAAGGAACAAATCATTTCCGAACAGGCAGCCCGGGAAAAAATCATTGTCTGGCGGCGAAACACCGGACTCATGGCTGTGGCGGCAGCGGTGGTGGCCCTGCTCGTTCTGGCAACCCTTTGGCTGCGGCCTCAGATCAGTGATAACAGCCTGGCCCTTTACCGGGATCGGATGGTGGGAGCGGCCTTGCGTGCTTACGCCATGGACCTGACCACGGACAATCCCGCGCAAATCCGCTCCTATCTCGAACAAAACCGTGCGCCAGCGGATTATGTTTTACCGGCGTCGCTGACAAAAGTTGCCGTTACCGGCTGCGCCATTCAAAGCTGGCAGGGGGCAAAAGTCTCCATGATATGTTTTCGCACCGGCAAACCGCTCGCCCCGGGTGAACAGAGCGATCTGTGGCTGTTTGTCATTGACCGTACGTTGGTCAAAAACGCGCCGCCGGCGGGCCTACCGCAACTGGCCAAAGTGAATCAAGTCATCACCGCCGCCTGGACTGAAGGCGACAAGCTTTATCTGCTGGGTACGGAAGGCGATGAACAAGCAATCCGGCAACTTCTGTAAAAACGGTGGCGCGGACCTGCGGTTAATTGCTTTCAACGCTCATGTGGGAGATCACCCACTGAAAATCTCCCAACTCGTTGTTCGGAATTGAAATGGGCAGGTAGGCGGAATTGGGCTGGGGCAGGCGGATGGTGCTGGGCTCCAACCAACGGTGCATTTCGCTGTGGCCGTCGGCAAAGGAAAACGCCGCGGCACGGTTGTGATACGACGCCGGCAGATTGATCCACTTCGACACATAGGCGCGGTTGATGAAATAACCGTCGTCCAGAGTGTCGGATTGTTCGTCGAGGAAGACAAAGATTTCCGACGGGTGCAGAATTTGTGTGATTTTAAAAAACTGCGTGTAATCCGGATTGTTGATGTTGTAACCGTTGGTGGTGGCGCTGCCCGCATCGCCCACCATCGCATTCATCGAATAACTGCGGACGCGTGCGGTCCAGCCGGCGGCGCGTTGGAGGGAACTCAATGCGCGGTCGGAAGGACAATGGTAGATGGCCGAATCGCGCTGCGCATAAATGCCGAGGCTCGCCTGGGTGATGGTGGTCGCGTTCGTGTTGTCGGGGAGGGTGTCCGAGGTCATGACATTATTGACCCAATTGAGGTTCGTGCGGCTGCCAAACTCGGTCATGACCAGATTGTAGGCCAGCTGACTGTTATGGTCATCGGCATAAAGCTGCCACGCGAGCGTGAGTTGGTGCGTGTTGCTGAGGCAAATCAGGCCCCGCGCCCGTTCGCGCGCCGAGGCCAGGGTCGGCAGCAAAATCGCCGCAAGGATGGCAATGATGGCGATTACCACCAGCAACTCAATCAGCGTGAAGCCAACTGTTAGCAACGGCAGTACCCGTGAAACTGGACGGGCATTCATGGCGTAAAAAAAACGCTGGGACGTTTATTGATATCTTTTTTACGCTTTTTTTGGCGCCCTGTCAAAGCGCATTGCACCAATTCCGCGATTGCCCCATCGCCTCGCTTTCCGCAAAATCCCCCCTCTATGGCGAGCAGTCGCAGGCAATATCCATTTCATCTGATCGAACCCAAATGGCAGCAAATCTGGGACATACAGCAAACTTTTCGCGCTTTTAACCCTGGCGAGGAAATGCCGGAAAACCATCCTTTCGCCCGGCGCCACAAACTTGCCGGCAAACCGGCCGCCGCTCAATTGCCGCCGAAATGCTACATCCTCGACATGTTTCCCTATCCCAGCGGCGTGGGGTTGCACGTCGGCCACCCGGAAGGTTACACGGCCACGGACATCCTCGCCCGCTACAAACGCGCGCTCGGTTTTAATGTGCTGCACCCGATGGGCTGGGACGCCTTCGGCCTGCCTGCCGAGCAATATGCGGTCAAGACCGGCCAGCATCCGCGCCAGACCACCGAACAAAACATCACGACGTTCAAGCGGCAGATTCAATCACTCGGCTTCAGCTACGACTGGTCGCGCGAACTCGCCACCACCGACCCGGATTATTTCAGGTGGACCCAGTGGATTTTTCTCAAGCTTTACAACTCATGGTTCAATCCGGAAACGAACAAGGCTGAACCGATCAGCAGATTAAAGTTTCCAAAAGAGCTAGATTTAGAGGATATCGCAAAATCTCCAGAAGCCCTCGAATTGGCAAAATTAGAAAAGAAGGATTTTGATGTTGAAGCTCTGAAGCTTTGGAACCGGCGCCGCGAGTATCGCGATTCCCGGCGCCTCGCCTATGTCAGCGAACAGCCGGTATGGTGGTGTGAGCAACTCGGAACCGTGCTCGCCAACGAAGAAGTCGTGGATGGCAAAAGTGAAGTTGGCGGATTTGCTGTCGTCCGCAAGCCGATGCGCCAGTGGATGCTCCGCATCACAGCTTATGCCGAGAAACTGCTGGCCGACCTCGACACGATTGAGTGGAGCACGTCGCTCAAGGAGATGCAACGCAACTGGATTGGCCGTAGCGAAGGAGCAGAAGTGAATTTTGAGGTAGAGAAGTCGTTAGTCCCGGGCTCTCCCTCCGAAACGATTCGTGTTTTTACCACCCGCCCAGACACCTTGTTCGGCGCAACCTACATGGTACTCGCTCCCGAGCACGCGTTGATCGATCAAATGAAGAGAAGTGGCGTCATTCCGACCCACTGGCCTGCTGGGACTCGCAATGAATGGACGGGGAATGCGGAAAACCCAAACGACGCAATCACGGCGTATCAATGGACGGCATCTATCAAGTCAGACCTTGAACGCACCGAACTGGCGAAAGAAAAGACTGGCGCTTTCACCGGCGCTTACGCCATCAATCCGGTCAACGGCCAAAAGATTCCCATCTGGATTGCGGACTATGTGCTGGCCAGTTACGGCACCGGCGCCATCATGGCCGTGCCGGCGCATGATACGCGCGACTTCGAATTCGCCACCAAATTCAATTTGCCGATTGTGCAGGTCGTCCAGCCGCCCGATCCCAGGACCGATTGGCAGGGTTTTATGGACGATGGGACCTCGGTAAACTCGACTGGTCCGGAAATTTCCATCACCGGCCTGGCGACTCCCGAAGCCAAGAAGAAAATCACCGCCTGGCTGGAAGCCAAAGGGCTTGGCAAAAAGACCGTCAATTACAAGCTCCGCGACTGGCTTTTCAGCCGTCAGCGTTACTGGGGCGAACCGTTTCCCATCGTTTGGAAAAAAGGCCCGGACGGCCACCCGTATCATGAAGCGTTGCCTGAATCCGCCTTGCCGGTCCTGCCGCCGGAATTGACCGATTACAAGCCGACGGCCACCGGCGAGCCGCCGCTGGCCCGCGCGAAGGATTGGGTAAATCTGCCTGAAGGTTCGCAGCGCGAGACGAACACCATGCCACAATGGGCCGGTTCCTGCTGGTATTATCTGCGTTTTCTCGACGCAAAAAATCCGAACGCATTCGTCGGCAAGGATACCGAGCAATACTGGATGGGTTCTCAAGAACCGAAATCCCAGACCCCAGACCCCAAATCCACGCCCGGCGTGGATTTATACGTCGGCGGCACCGAACACGCCGTCCTGCACCTGCTTTACGCGCGGTTCTGGCACAAGGTGCTTTACGACCTCGGTTATGTGTCCACGCCGGAACCATTCTTCAAGCTCGTCAATCAAGGCATGGTGCTCGGCGAAGACAACCAGAAGATGTCCAAATCACGTGGCAACGTGATTCCGGTGGACGTGCCCGTGCAGGAAGTCGGCACGGACGCCCTGCGTCTCTTTGAAATGTTCATGGGCCCCCTGGAAATGGTGAAGCCCTGGAGCACCAGGGGCGTTGAAGGCGTCTATCGCTTCCTCGGCCGCGTCTGGCGGTTGTTCGTGGACGAAAAGAGTGAGACGGAATTTGAGCAAGCCGAGACAACCGCAGAGACGCAGAGACGCGGGGAATTGCTAAATTTGATTAAATTAGATTCCGCCATCAAGGATGTGGCAGCAACGCCGGCACAATCGAAAACGCTCCACGCCTGCATCAAGAAAGTCACCGAAGACCTGGACGGTTTGCGTTTTAACACAGCCATTTCGGCGCTGATGGTTTTCGTGAACGACGCGATGACCTGGGAGACGAAGCCGGTTTCTGTGCTGCGCGATTTCCTGATTTTACTCCAACCGTTCGTGCCGCACCTGGCGGAGGAACTTTGGGCCAAACTGAGCATTCAAAATCCAACATCCAACATCCAACATCCAAGTTTGCCATACGCGAACTGGCCAAAGTTTGACCCGGCGTTGCTCATCGAAAGCGAAATGGAAATTCCCGTGCAAGTGAACGGCAAGCTGCGGGATGTCATCAAAGTTCCGGCCGATGCTGATAACGCCGCGCTCGAAGCCGCTGCCAAGGCTTCCGAGAAGGTTCAGCAATTCATCGCCGGCAAGGCCATCAAGAAAGTCATTGTTGTCCCCAAAAAGCTGGTGAATATCATAGTAGCGGGCTGAAGTGCGAGCGGTATCGAGTCAGACTCACGGTTGCCACAACGACATGATGTAACGGAAATAGTTGGGATTATTGCCAATGCTAGTCTGTGCTCCGGCTCGACCCCATTGCAGGGGGTCGAAATTTTGTGGATTGCTGCGGGCGTTCTGAAATGTCACATGGCCGTCCGGGAAGAGTGCGTTCAGTCCAGCGACCAGGCCGGATGACCGATGGGCCAAAGTGTCGTAACCATAAACCCAATCCGTCAAAATACTCCTTTTTGTGTCGAGCGCGGTCCACTTTGTCGGAGTGATAGCTGCTTGGGGAACAAACCGGCCGACACCGATATAAATGTTGGAGCCGCGCAATTGGGGATAATAGTCGTAGCCCACGCGGATATATCCAGGATTACTAATCGGATTGCCGGAGACCGAGGGCCAGATACCGGCGACAGCGGCGTAAAAGTCATACGAACCCTGAACGTCGATCCGCGCCAAACTGGGGCAATAAAATATCTTCGGGCTCGGAACCAACCGGGTAGCGAATAACACT
>DATJYM010000062.1:0-18128 GCA_035499615.1 Candidatus Acidiferrales bacterium
CCACGGCGAGAAACAACACCGTGCAGCCGGGGTACGACGTGTTTCGTTTCATGTTGATTTTGTTTTGATGGTTTGGGGTTTGTTTGTAAGAAATCAGGTGGGACTCCTCTGTCGGCGGTATTTTCCGACTTTAAGCGGCAAATAATAAGATCGCGTGCCTTGGGGGACGCGTTTGCGAAATTGAGCCTTGCCAGATCGAACCTGCCCGCTGTTACCATTCAACCCTTCAGCCTTCTGAACTATTAAAGCTGCACATATTAATATCTATTAATATCACATTCACTAACAATAGTCCCGGTTGCGGGCAAGCATTTTTCTGAGAAGTTGTTCACAGATTACCGGGCGGGAGCAACAGGCAAGTTTGGTCAACACCGGGCCCGCGGACGCGGTTCGATGAGGTCCCCCGCGTCCGTCATTCCTTCTTTTCCACTTCGCGATTTATGCTCCGAGATTATCAACCTGAACGAAACCGTAAATTTCGTCCACGTTAAACGCCCCGATGAGGACCTCGTTGTCCCAGAAAAAGATGAGTTTGTTGGCGTCTCCGATAGTCGCACTGTCCGCTTTGACGAGAATAACCTCCGTTTTTGTTATAACCCGATAGGTCTTCATATATTAACCTCTTAGCAGCAGTTGAATGAATTTGCAAGGTCTGCCCGAGCCACAACGCAATCTGCTCGACCCGCCCTCATATTTTGCCTAAATGGTTGTCGAAACGGGTTCCCGGTGTAAAAATCAGGTACGCAAATGAAAACCATGCTCCGTTTGTTGCTCTTGACGCTGGCCGTGAATGTCACCGCAGCGGAAATGACCAGGACCAATGCTCCCGCCGAAGAAACCAACGCGCCCGCCGCGAAGAAGTCGGAGGTGGCCACCATTCCGGATGCCACCCACAAACCGGTCTTTACCACCAACGCGGTGGTCATTGCCGGAAAGCGGGTGACCTATGTGGCCGAAACCGGCATGTTGCCAATTCTCAAGCCCGACGGCGCGTCGCGCGCCTCGGTCTTTTACGTTGCTTATACACGGGTTGAGGAAGCCGACGCTGCCCGGCGGCCGGTGACTTTTTGTTTTAACGGCGGTCCGGGTTCCTCTTCTGTCTGGTTGCACCTCGGTGCCCTCGGTCCGCGGCGGGTGAAGATGAACGAGGACGGTACCTTGCCGAAACCCCCGTTTGGTCTCGCGGACAACCCTTATTCAATCCTGGATGGAAGCGATCTGGTTTTCATCGACCCGATCGCCACCGGTTTCAGTCGTGCCGCGAAGGATGAAAAACCGGATCAATTTTTCAGCCAGACCGCCGATCTGGATTCCGTGGGTGAATTCATCCGGTTATGGACTACACGGCACGAGCGCTGGCTTTCGCCGAAATATCTTTGCGGCGAAAGCTATGGCGTCTTCCGCGCGGCGGGGTTGGCGGAACGCCTGCGTTCGCGTTACGGCATGTACCTGAATGGCTTGATTCTGGTCTCGGGCGTTTTGGATTTCGCCACGATTGATGACGGACCGGGCAACGATCTGCCATTTGAACTGTTCCTGCCCAACTACACCGCCACGGCGTTTTACTTCAGAAAACTGCCGGCGGATTTGCAGGGTGATTTGCCCAAGGCTCTGGCCGAGGCCCGTGAATTTGCGAAGGGCGAATACGCCGCGGCCTTGCAGCAGGGCGCGGCGTTGCCGGCCGCCGAACAGGAGAAGATCGTTAGCGAACTGGCCCGGCTCACCGGTTTGAAACCGCCGGTGATTGAAGACAACCATCTGCGGATCGACAGCGGCATTTTTCGCAAACAATTGCTGCACGACGAGGGGCTGATTCTGGGCGCCTACGATGCCCGCATCACGGGCCGCGACGACGATCCCGCTTCACCGTATCCCGATTTTGACCCGTCCTACGCGGCCACGTACGGGCCGTTCGCCGCGGCGATGAATGCCTATGCCCGCGAGGAATTAAAGTTCGAGGACGATTTGCCCTATGAAATCATCGCCGGGGTGCAGCCCTGGAATTACGGGTCGCACAATGATTATCCGAACGTGAGCGACCAGCTTGCGTCGGTGATGAATCAAAACCCGTACATGCGCGTGCTGGTGCTCAACGGCCAGTGTGACCTGGTCTGCCCTCAGGACACAATGCGTTTTGCACTCGACCACATGCAACTCGACCCAGCCTATCGCACCAACATCACGTATGATACCTTCGAGGCCGGCCACATGATGTATGTCAATCTGCCGGACTTGAAAAAGCTGCATGCGGTCCTGGAAAAATTTCTGAAACCTTAAATCCTCCCCCGACCTGTAACCACCCTAGCCCCCCGATGGGCGACGGTCATTCGTGCACCCGGATCAGGGTCTTGATGGCATGATTTCCCGCAGCCATTTTATTGAACAATTCCGGCAGCCGGCTGAGCGGATGTTCGCCGTCCACGAAATCCCGCGCGCGAATCAAACCGTTCTCGATGAACTCCAACGCCTGCCGGATTGTGTGTGGAGTGTGGTGAAAACTCGCCAACAGAGTCAGATTGGAATAGTGAATCAATTCGGTGTCGAATGACACTTGGGTGCCGGGGGGACAACCGCCAAAGAAATTGACCGTGCCGCCTTTGCGGACAAGCCGTAACGCAGCCTCCCACGTTTCGGGCCGGCCGACGGCTTCAATTACCGCATCAAAGCGGGCGTCGGTGATGTTGCGTATTTTCGCAAACAATTCGCGGCCATCACCGATGTCAATGGCCTGCCCGGCACCCAGCCGCTGCGCCGCTTCCAATCTGACCGCCCGTCGCCCGGCCACCGTCACGTGGCACCCGAGGTTTTTCACCAAAATAGCGAACATCAGGCCAATCGGCCCGGCACCGACGACCAGCACATTTTGGCCGGCGCGTAGCTTCGTATCTTCCACTCCCCGGACCACACAGGCGAGCGGTTCGACCAGCGCGGCGTCACGGAACGAGGTCTCCGGTTTGAGCCGCAGCACGTTCTTTTGGACGAGTCGCGCCGGGATGACAATGGATTCGGCGTACGCGCCATTCAGGAACAACAAATCTTCGCAAAGATTCTCCTGCTGGTTTTTACAAAAAAAACATTCGCCACAGGGTGCCGAGTTGGCGACCGCGACGCGGTCGCCGGGCTTCCATCCCGAAGCCGGGATGTCTGCGCCCAATTCCGAAATGACCCCCGCGAGTTCGTGCCCGAACACGGCGGGCGGCAGAATCATTCGTGCATGATAACCCCGTTTGAAAACCTTTAAATCCGTTCCACAAGTCAACGCGGCTTCGATACGGATGCGGATTTCGCCGGGTTGGAGCGGTGGCGGCGCGATATCCTCGATTTGAATGTCTTCCTTGCCGTGGAGAATGGCCGCTTTCACGCGGCCAGTTTAAGGGGTGGCATCAGGGGCCTCAAATCGAATTCTTTTGTAATTCAGCAGAGCACACCGTATCGGCTCAGGCGGGTTTGATGGACCTCTTCCCCGTAAACTGAAAATCCGACAACCGACCGCAAAACAAGGCACAGTAATAATCGCGCGATCACGGTCGAACCCATTGCCTCCAAAGCGTGAAGGCGCGTTGTATGGCACGAGAGACCATGCGTTTTTTTTGAGCAGGCTGAGTGTTGGCAGGCCACTGTGAACTGGAGTTGACGGGATTGCGTCAAAAAGATTCCAAATTCCGGCTCTGGTTGGGCCTGTCCGGAAATTGAATGTGCTGGGAGAGCCCTCACAACAAAAACCGGTTAACGGGTGGAGCTTTTATGAAGTTTGTCTCTCGCAGGTAAAGCGGCGCCAGTTTGTCACCGCTTACAAAATCGCGTCTACCGACAGCAAGCCGTCCCAAGGTCGCTGCCGATGGAAACAGCCTGCTTCCTTTCGGAAACCACCGCGTCACTTCCGGACCGACCCAGATTTCGTCATTGCTCGCCTGTGGATCAAGTTGGGCCAGGGACATGATCCGCAACGGTCGTGTTTCCTTCCAATCGCGGGATGAAATTTCGTACGACGCCAGGTAGAATTCGTTTCGCTGCGCGTCAATCACCACATTTACGCGGCCAAAAATCTTTTCCGCCTGCGCCTGTGCCGCCAGACAATCGGCACTACTGACGCCCAGCAATTTCACCCCGCGCGCCAATTGCCAGCCTTGCCCTATCGACAGGGCGACGCGGATACCGGTGTAGGAACCAGGTCCGAGTCCGACCACGATGACTTCAATTTGTTCGCGCGCCAGGCCGGCCCCGGCCAGAGCTTCTTCGATCAGGCCGAACGCCTTTGTTCCGCCCTCGCCGGTTTCAATGGCTTCCGCCGTCTTGGCGGGAGGGCGCTGCGGAGTTCGTGTTCCTGCCCCGGGGGACGGTGGTGAAGCGCTGTCTTCCGTCAAATCCAGCACTGCGGCGCTGCGTCGCGCTGAGGAAAATTCAAGTGCCAGAATCGTCATAAACAATTCTTCGTTCCGCCTCGTTCACAATTTCGATTTGGACCTTCATCAAATCGCAAATCGTAAACTGTAAATCGTAAATGCGCTCGGCCCATTCAATAACGGTCACACCCTCCGGTTGAAAAAATTCCTCCAGTCCGGCGGCGATGATCTGCCCGGGTGTTTCCAGCCGGTACAAATCCAGATGAAACAATGGCAACCGCCCGTCGCCGTACTCATTCACCAGCGTGAAGGTCGGCGAATGCACCCGCGTGGCGGCGCCCAGCCCGCGCGCGATGCCTTTCACCAGCTCAGTTTTGCCGGCGCCCAAATCGCCCGACAAGGCAAACACCCGGCCGCGTTCCGCCACCCGGCCCCAGGATTCGCCGAGCGACCGGGTTTCCGCCGGGCTATGCGAAATGAACGTAACCTTGGGCATTTAACGGTTGGGTGCCGGATTTATCGCGGAGGGTGATGCTTTCGCCGGCGACCGTTTTTCCGATGCAACTCAATTTCAGTTTCGGAAAACGTTTTTTCCACGCATCAAGCAATTTCACAGCGTCGCCGGCGGCCGCCGTGAACAATAATTCAAAATCCTCGCCGTCGGATAGCGCGGCCGCCAGCGGTGATTTTCCGAAGGGATTTTTGCGCGCGATTTCCTTCGCCGCCCGGCTGACGGGTATGGCGGATTTCAACAGTTCCGCGCCGACACCGCTGGCTTTCAAAATGTGGCGCAAATCCCCGGCCAGACCATCGCTCAAATCAATCAGCGCATGGATCGGGAAATGTTCCGCCAGCCAGCGCGCCTCGGCCAGGCGCGGTTCAAAATTGAAATGTTTGCCCGCGGACGCGCCGCCGAGTTCGCCCGTCACAAAAATGACATCCCCGGCCCGGGCGTTCGAACGGAGGATCTGTCTCCCCCGGCCGACGGTTCCCAGCAGGGCGGTGGAAATAAATAGGCATTCCTGGTTGGCGGTCGTTTCCCCGCCAACGATGGCGACCCCATGTTTTTGAGCGAGGGCGTTCAGGCCGTCATAAATCTTTTCAACGGTTTCGGGCTGGAAAGGTTCCGGTAATCCGAGGGTGACCACGGCCGCGGCCGGCGTCCCGGCCATGGCCGCAATGTCACTAAGGCAACGGGCAAGCGCTTTCCTCCCGATTTTTTCCGGCGGTGCGCCCTTGTCAAAATGAACACCTTCGACGACGGCGTCGGTTTTGAACAGAAACAATTTGTCCGGCAGGCCAAAATCTAGGACGGCGCAATCGTCGCCCGCGCCGGTCACGACCGCTGCATTGGCGGGCAGCGTCTTCGTCAATCGGGCAATGAGTTCGAATTCATTCATGACCGGCCCGTTCCGATTTCGTTTTGAAAAACGCAAAGCAGGACAAGATTCACCGCGTTAAAGAGCGCATGGGCCGTGATGGGCGCCAGCAGACTGTCGGTCCTTTCATAAAGCCACGTCAGCAGCAGTGCCAGCAAAAAGAGCGGTACGAACGCCGTCGCATCCCAGTGAATCAGGGCAAACAGGAAACTGACGCCCCACCACGCCAGCCGGGGCCAGCCTGATTGCTTGATGAGGGGATACAGCATGCCGCGAAAAATGAATTCTTCGGCCACGGGCGCGATGGCCACGGTGAACACACCCAGATAAACGCGCAACCACCACGCCTTGGCGCTCATCAACGCCGTCACGGCGGCTTCATTTTCGACGGGCCAACCCAGACTCGTGAGTATGTGCAACGCCAGGCCTTGTAACAGCCAGGCCACCGGCAAAAAAACAAATACCACCGGCACGGAGGGAAACCACGCGCGCTGCAATTCCGTCCGATGCAGACTAAACGCGTCGCGCCAGTCCACGTCATGCAGTCGCAGAAAAATGAAAATCAACAGCCAGGTCACACCTTGAAAAGCCAGTGTGTCGAGCAATACCGCACCGGCGCCGGTCAGGGGTTGGAACGCTGTAAATCCGGCCTTCTGCAGCGCGCCGATGACGGTCAATCCCGCACAAAGGCTGGCAAATTGCGCGGCACAAAACCACATTACCATTTCCCATCGCCAGGGCTTGGCGGATAACATGCCGCCAGACTGGCACAATCACGCCTGGTAGACGACGCAAAACTACCCGCGCTTTCATTTTGCCGCCGTTCCATTTGCGCCGTATGTTTGGGCGATGGCTGTTGAGCGACCAAACCGCTTGGCCCGCGAGAAATCGCCTTACCTGCTGCAACACGCCCACAACCCGGTGGACTGGTTCGCGTGGGGTGACGAGGCTTTTGAGCGGGCGCGCCGGGAAGACAAGCCGATTTTTCTCAGCATTGGATACTCCACCTGCCATTGGTGCCACGTGATGGAACGGGAATCGTTTGAGGACAAAACGGTGGCCGAATTTCTCAATGAGCATTTCGTCAGCATCAAGGTGGACCGCGAGGAACGCCCCGACGTGGACAAGATCTACATGACCTTCGTCCAGGCCACGACCGGAGGCGGCGGCTGGCCGATGAGCGTCTTCCTGGCGACGGACCTGAAGCCGTTTTTTGGCGGCACCTACTTCCCGCCGGATGGCCGTCACGGCCGGCCGGGTTTTGGCCGGTTGCTCCACCAAATCGCCGGACTCTGGCGGGAACACCGCAGTGAACTCACGGATTCCGCCGCGGAAATTCATGCGCGGCTCGCCGCCGCCGCCTCCGGTCCCGCAGGATCCAATCTTTTACCGACGGCCGAGGTGCTGCGTCATGCGGCGTCGGTTTTCAAGGCGGCTTACGATCCCCGCCACGGCGGTTTTGGGGGCGCGCCCAAATTTCCGCAACCCAGTGTTCCGTTGTTTCTGCTGCGTTGCGCCGGACGTTTCCATGACGAGGAGGCGATCCGGATGGTGTTGCGGACCTGTGAGCGCATGGCGGCCGGCGGCATTCACGATCAACTCGGCGGCGGATTCGCGCGCTATGCCGTGGATGCCGAGTGGCTCGTGCCGCATTTCGAAAAAATGCTCTACGACAATGCGCAACTCGCACAACTTTACCTCGATGCCCACTTGATTTCTCAGGGACAAGTTGCCCGAGTCCCTGACACCAGGGACAGTTTGGGACTCGCGGAGATCGGCCCTCCCAAAGAAGCACCCTTCGCCCGGGTCGCCCGCGATATTCTCGATTATGTGCTGCGTGACATGACCCATCCCGATGGCGGCTTCTACTCTGCTGAAGATGCCGACAGTGAAGGCCACGAAGGGAAATTTTACTGCTGGACGAAAGATGAACTCGCAAAATTGCTGACCGCGGAAGAATTCAAGGTGGTCGTCCATGTTTTCGGCATCACCGATAACGGGAACTTCATCGACCACAGCCACCCGCAGCCATTACCGGGGCAAAACGTTTTGAGTGTGGTCAATCCCCTCGGGAGGAACGGCGTGGCGCCATCCCAAAGTTCACTCCCGGAAAGAGCCGGAGACAACGCGGCGCCGTCCTCTCCTCGCGATGAAACCTTGCTTGCTTCCGCCAAACGTAAAATGTTCGACGCCCGCTGCCGGCGCGCCCGCCCACACCTCGACGATAAAATCCTCGCGTCCTGGAACGGCCTGATGCTCGGCGCCATGGCACGAGCCTCTGCCGTGCTGGGCGAAGAAAAATACCTCGCGGCCGCGGAAAGGAATCTGGCGTTCCTTCGCGACAAATTATGGGAGGACAGGTCGAAAACACTGTTTCACCGCTGGCGCGACGGGGGCCGAGATCATGTGGAGTTGGTGGAAGGCTACGCATTTCTGCTCGCGGGCGTCCTCGAGCTCTATGAGGCGACGCTCCTCCCGAAGCATCTGGATTTCGCGATCGCGCTCGCCGAAACGATGATCACGAAATTTTATGACGCCGGCCGTGGCGGTTTCTGGAAAAGCACGGCCGACGCCAGGGATTTGATTTTGCGCGTGAAGGACGATTACGACGGCGCCGAGCCATCGGGGAATTCCGTCGCGGTGCTGGCCCTGCTGAAATTGGCTGCCATTACCGGTCGCCAAGACCTGCGGAATCCGGCTGAAACTACGCTGCGCTATTTTGCATACCGGCTCCAAAACTTTCCGCAGGCCATGCCGTTTCTACTGGGTGCGGCGGATTTCTGGCTCGAAGAACCCCGCCGCATTGTGGTTACCGGAGCTGCGGACTCCTCGTTATTTCGGGACCTGGTGCGAGCCGCGCACTCGGTTTATCAACCCAACAAAATTGTTTTGGGCAATTCGGGGGCGGTTGAGGAATTTGCGCGAACCCTGCCGGCCCGGGACGGTGTGGTCGCCTATCTTTGCACCGGCCAGGCATGCCAGCCGCCAGCGAACCGGCCGGAGGAACTGCGCCGGCTGCTTTGTTAACCCCAGGAATGGATTGACGGTTGAACCGTTTTGGGACAGTGGTCGGGACTACAGTCGCAGCGTCGGGTCCGACGCCTCCATTCTCCAGACATTATCGTTGAAAGCTCTCCCGTCAATTTATCCTCCGGGGCGGCATGGAATTTGCGCCAAGAGCGGCGAAACAACAAGTAAATCTATGAAGTTCAGTTTTGAGGTTGGCGAAGTGGAGAAACATCAAGTCAAATTCAACTTCAACCAGCTCTACGGCACGCTGCTCATCTCCGTGGATGACAAACCCATTCGCCGGGCCACCCGCCTTTTAAACGAGCCGATCCATGAAGTTTTCGACTTTACGGTCGGTGACACCGAACGCTGGCCGGTGCGGATTGAAAAGCGGCGCAAATCATTGTTCGGCTCCCGCAATGTTCTCTACGTGAATCACCGCCTGATACGGGTGGTTGAGGGATTTTAGTCGCTGCCGTGTTCGGCCGGCGCGTCTTGGCGGCCGCGCGGCGGTTGAATCCTTCGCAGCGCCCGGCGCAATGATTCGATTTCGCGCTCGTCAGCGGATTTCTGACGGTCCGCCAGTTCGATCAGCTCCTGCACCTCTTCCATCTGCTCCAAAGCCTGTTCCAGCGACTGGACAATTTGCCGCACTTCGTCAATTGCGCGGTTGATGGCGGGAGAATCCTTTCCAGCCGGGGCAGTGGCCGGCGTTTCCGGTGCGGACGCAGTTGCTACCCCGGCAGCCGTGCCCGCGGCCTGCTCCGGCGGCGTGACGGGCGGGGAGTGGCGCTGCTCGCGACCGCGACCTCGCCCATGTCCACCGCGCCGGCCCCGTCTTCGCCCGCCGCCCTGGCGATGCGGCGGCTCGATGGGATTTGATTCCGTTGGTTGTTCTTCCGGTGAAACCATCTTTCCCGCGAGCATGGCGAGTCGGCGGGCAAATGCAATGGCGAATTGCGATTACTTTTTCACAAACAACGCCAGCGAGGCGGTGTAACCATGGAGGAAATTCTTTTCACCCACCGGTCCGATTTCGCCGTTGCAGAAAAATCCCGCGAGGCCCAGCGGACCGAGTCGTTGCTGCACCATTTCGGCATCATGATTTGGCCGTCCAAAGAGGTTTTGGCCGCGGCCGTTACAGGAGCAAAGACAGCCCCCGTAAACCGTCGTGGCCGTGAGCTGCTTTTGGGCCCGGGACAGCAGCTCGTTCATGTCCTCATTTGCCGCCGCGGCGTCACGCCGCTGGAATTGCATGGTCTGGCCGGCGCGCGGCATTGCGCCGACGGACAGGACACCGGAATTCGGGTCGCCGCCGATGAGATTGCGTACGAGAAAATCACCCCGGTGAAAATCTTCGAGGTATTCGTTGACCACCAGGCCGATGAACAGGTTGCCGCGGGCCTTTTGCTGTTCGGCGGGTGGAAGCTTTTGAAACGTTTCCGCCAGCACGGCGTAAGCCGGCCGGTTGGCAATCTGCCGTATCAAATTGTGCTCGACGCGCGTCAGCGTCCACGCCTCGCCAATGGGCGTGCAACCCTGTGAAATGACGCTCGCCAGCCTGACGTCACCGCCAACGGAAATGGCCACGCCACCGTCTTCGAACACATCGCCGTTCAAATAGATCTGCGTGGTTTGATCGGAGAACACGCCGCTGGCCAGCCCGCCGAGCGCCGGCTGCGTCGCGTATGCTTCATTCCAGGAACGGAGCCAGCTTTCCGAGTCGAGATGAAACGGGTCGATGAAGACCAGCCAGCCGTTCGTGCGTTTCGGTTCAACGCCGGTTTCCAGGTGCCAGTAGGCCCGGCCGTTGGCCTCTTCCACCTGTTTCTGCGTGAACCGAAACCCCTTCAATTCCGCGCCCGGCAAGGAGTACAGCGCCAGCACAAAGCCCGTCGCACCCTCGATTTCGTTTGTCCCGACAATCAATCCGGTGCTCGAACACCCCGCGAGCAGGGGAATTCGGGCATGGACGCGCAAGATTTCCAGTGTCTGCCGCGCGTGGGGAAAGAATTTCGGCGACATGAACACCAGGCCCAACGAGACCTGGGGCGCCAGAAGCTGGGTGCGCAGATTTTCAGCCCACTGGCGAAGCCCGCTCTCATCGAAGTCCTCCGGCCAATGCGCGGCAATGGAAAATTCGGTGTTCACGACATTACCTTAACCATGCCACAACTTTTTCACCGGACCAAATTTCTTTGACCGGCTGGCGTTGGCGGGCGACGGCGGCCCGGCGGCCGTTCACCAGAACCTCGGCAGCCAGCGGGCGCGCATTGTAAGTGGATGCCATCACAAATCCATAAGCACCAGCACTTAACAGCGCAAGATAATCGCCCTCCCCAACCCTCGGCAACGGGCGGTCCTTACAAAAATAATCCCCGGATTCACAGATCGGGCCGACCACATCTGATTTGATGGCCGCGCCGCCCCGGCGGATAACGGGCACGATTTCGTGATAGGCATCGTAGAACGCCGGGCGAATCAAATCATTCATCGCCGCGTCCACAATCACAAAGTTTTTCCGGCCGGTGCGTTTGAGGTATTCGACGCGTGTCACGAGAATGCCCGCGTTGCCGGAGATGAAACGGCCCGGCTCCAGCAGGATTTTCAAGCCGAGCGATTGCAGCAGTGGCAGCAGCCGCGCGGCATAACCCGCCGGCGTCAAAATGTTTTTCGCGGCAGGGGTCCGCCACCATCCCGGCGAACCGCTCGCCAGTGCCGGCTGGTAAACAATCCCCAGCCCGCCACCGATGCTCAGGAATTCCAGGCCGCAGGTTTCCGCGAGCCGCCGCACGAGCGGCAGGATTTTGCGCACCGCCCGTTCAAATGGTGCCACGCTGGTTAATTGCGAACCGATGTGCATCTGCAGCCCGCGCAGGCGCAGGTGCTTCAACCGGGCCGCGCGGGCATACACGCCTTCAATTTGTTCGAAGGCGATGCCGAATTTATTTTCGTAGGTGCCGGTGGTGATTTTGGTGTGCGTGTGCGCCTCCACGTTCGGGTTCACGCGCACGGCGACCGGCGCCACCCGCTTCAGCCGCGCCGCCACGCGATGGATGCGATGCAATTCCGCCTCGCTCTCCGCGTTGAGCGAATAGACGTTCTGCCGCAGGGCAAATTCAATTTCCGCTTCCGTTTTGCCCACCCCCGCAAAGATGCACCGCCGCGGATCCCCGCCGGCGGCGAGCACGCGCCGCAATTCGCCGCCGCTGACGATGTCAAAACCGCTTCCGAGACCGGCGAGTGCACGCAGCACGGACAAATTGGAGTTGGATTTGACGGCGTAGCAAACCAGGTGGTCCACCGGCGACATCGCGCGGTCCAGCTTCCGGAAATGGTCCGTCAAAGTGTGCTGCGAATAAACGTAAAGCGGCGTGCCGAACTGGCGCGCCAGCGCTTCTACAGCGACACCTTCGCAGAACAGTCTGTTGCCGCGGTAACGAAAATCATGCATGTGCGTTCAAAGTTTAAAGTTGCCAGGCTGGCCAGGCAAAGAAAAAGCCCGCCGACAATGACCGGCGGGCCGGAAAGCAGGCGGTCCTTAATGTGGCTGGTTCAAAATTTTTTGTCGCTCGGCCTGGTATTCCACCGGCGAGATCGTGCCGGCCTCATATTTCTGAAGCAAGGCCTGGAGTTGTCCCTGTTGGTCGATGGAAATCGGGAGCGCCGGCGCCACAATTGGTTTCAACCCCAATATCTTTCCCGGATTGTTCGCACTGTTGTCGTTTTGGTTTTGCGACGACGCCATCGGTGAGTACGGGGCCGCAACGGGTGCCTGGGTTTGAACGGCGGTTGGTGCGGCGGACGTGGTTGAGGATGGGGTGGGTTCCTCCAACGTAGTGCCGGCCGGCATGCCGCCTGAAGGTGGCGGCACCGGGCCAAATAAACTGTTTCCGGAATTTGCAGTCGCAGATGCTGCCGGTGCTGTCGTTCGAGCCGGAGCAACAGTGGGTGCGGCAGTCACCGGCGGTACTGAAGCCGCCGCCGGATTGGTTGGCGCTTGAGTCATTGCGGCCGGTGGATTGGTCGCCGGCGGCGGGGTCGCAGACGCTGCGGGGGCAACCGGTGGGGCCGGCCGGGTCGGCGCTGCGGGTGCCGCAGCCGGGGCGTTCTGGGACGCTTGTTGCGCGTCCAATGACTGCATTTGCTGCTCCAGCGCGGCACGGGCGGCGGCCTGATTCGGATTGTCGTCTGCGCGAACGGTCGGGATAGTGGCACACAGGGTGACCGCGCAAACTACAAGGCACAGCTTGGAAAGTCGCATGTCTTTTCCTTACCCTAATTTAGGGCCGGATGCAACAGCTTTTGAGCTGGTGACCATCTGCCTTTGCCATGCGGTTTGCAGCGGATAAAGCAGCACTGAACGCTGCAAAATCCCCCGGACTTCGCTCCGGGAAATTTTGACACCTTGTCTTAGCTTAAGCACATCGGCTGCCCGCAACCGCTCAATCGTCCTGGCGCCAATCAGGATCGGCCAGGCGCAGGCCAGTCGTACACGGATCTGCCCGCGCGGGAGTGAGGTGGTATAATTCCAGCCGGCCTGCAGATGCGATTCCGCCAGATCGAGGTAACGATGAAAAAGCGGCCGGAACCGGGATTCGTTCGCGGGCGACAGAAGGACCGAAGGCATCAATCCGGCCTGGTCCAGTTCCAACAACGGCATATAACAGCGGCCCCTGTGCAAATCCGCCGACAAATCCCGCAGGATGTTGACCAGTTGCAATCCCTTCCCGAAACGAATGCTGTCCCCGAACAGTTGCGCTTCCTCGAGTTCGGCGTGCGGGAACAAATGCGCCCGGCACATTTGGGTCCAGAACTCGCCAACACAGCCGGCGACGCGATACGTGTAGTCATCGAGTTCGACGGCCGATTTGAGCGCGATGATATTATCGGCGGATGCGCCGGCGAAACGGTCCAGATCCAGTTCCTGACCGGTGGTGATGATATCGAGCACCCCACGGACCCGTTGGAGGTCGGCGGGCGAAAGTTTTGGGAGTAAGGCCAGACTTTTCTCGACCTTTTCCAACAACAAACGCTCTGCCGGCGACGACTGATGCTTGATAAGCGCGCCGAAATTCAATGGAGTGGTGGATTTGCCCAGGATGCGTTCGCGCAGTTCCTGTAGCGCGTCGAGCCGTTGGCCCAGTGGCAGGATTTCGGTGTCGGCGATGGTATCCGTGGTGCGTGCGAGCAGGTAGGCGAGGCTGATTTGCGGGCGCACCCGCCGCGGCAGCACGCGCAAGGTCAGATAAAACGAGCGCGAGGATGCCTTGAGCAGTTTTTTCAATTCAGCCGCCATTTGCCACCACAGGATAAATCTTTCCACCTCCTTCGCCAGCTAAAGTCATGCCGCCTTTTTGACTGGATACTCGCATGAACGCGCCGGCGTCGTGGACACCGGCAGCCCTCCGCCGCTAATCGTCACGAAAGCTGTTCCCGCCAGCGGGCCAGCTGCTTCGCGACTTCCCTGGTGCCCGGCGCGCCGGTGAGATTGCGTTTCGCCATCGCGCGTTTCAAATCGAACACGCCGAGCGCGTCGCGGCCGAAGTTTTTGTCCACGGATTGCAGTTCGGCAAACGTGAGCCCGTTCAGCGGTTTGCCGGCCCTTTCCGCCAGCGCCACCACCGCGCCGACGACATGATGCGCCTGCCGGAACGGCATTCCCTTCTTGACAAGATAATCAGCAAGGTCGGTTGCCAATAACGCCGGGTCACTCGCTGCGGAGGCACAAGCGGCATGATTCACTTTTGTGTTTCGCAACATCGCGGCCATGAGGCGCACGGTGGCGTGAACGGTGTCGGCGGTGTCGAACACCCGTTCCTTGTCCTCCTGCAAATCGCGGTTGTAGGTCATCGGCAGGCCCTTCAGCAGCGTGAGCAGCGCGACGAGATTGCCGATGACGCGACCGGATTTGCCTCGGGCCAGTTCGGCAATATCGGGATTCTTCTTTTGCGGCATCAGCGACGAACCGGTGGTGTAAGAATCCGCGATTTTGATGAAATTAAATTCCACGCTTGCCCAAAGGATCAAATCCTCGGCCAGCCGCGACAGGTGCACGGCGAGTAACGCGGCGGCGGCGCAGAATTCGACGGCAAAATCCCGATCACTGACGGCATCCATGGAATTTTGCGTGAGTTGCGGCCGCCCGCTGGCGTCGACGAAGCCAAGCAATTTGGCGACGAACACCCGGTCGAGCGGCAGTGTGGAGCCGGCGATCGCGCCGCTGCCGAGCGGGCAGATATTCACGCGCGAGTGGCAGTCCCAAAGCCGTTCGCAATCCCGTTCCAGCATCTCAACGTATGCCAGCAGGTGATGCGCAAGATAAACCGGTTGCGCGCGTTGCAGATGGGTATAACCGGGAATGAGCACATCGGCATATTTCTCACCCAGGGTGACCAGCGACCGCTGCAAATCGGTGATTTCACCGAGTAACAGAACAATTTCATCGCGCAGCCAGAGTCGCAGATCCAGGGCGACCTGGTCGTTGCGCGATCGCGCGGTATGCAGTTTCGCGCCGGCGGGCACGCGCCGGGTCAATTCGGCCTCGAGGTTCATATGTACGTCTTCGAGGGTGGCTTTCCAGTGAAATTTTCCCTGCTCGATTTCCCGGGCGATGGCTTTGAGTCCGTGCACGATGGCGTTCCGTTCCGCGGACGAGAGCAGGCCGATTTTTTGGAGCATCTCGGCATGGACCAGCGAGCCGAGGATATCGTGCCGCCAGAGCCGGCGGTCAAACGAGACGGACTCGGTGAATTGGGCGACGTCCCTCGCCGGGCCGCCGGCAAACCGTCCGCTGCGGGATACAGGAGAATTTTTTTTCATGCGCTTTGACTCAATCGCCGCTGAACGCGGATGAACACAGATTTTGAGATGCGGCGGCAAAATTCAATCCCAAAGACGGATTAAAATTACTTAAAAACCTCATTGCTGCGGTGGCGCGAATGTGAAATGTTTCTCCGTCAGCCATGAGCGAGTTCAAATTTGCCTGCCCGGTTTGCGGCCAACGCATGGCGGTGGATTCGAGTGCGAGCGGCGCGCAAGTGGAATGCCCGACCTGTTTCCAGATCGTTATCGTGCCCAAGGCGCCGGCGGCAGGTTCAAAATACCAACTGTCCGCGACGCAATACATCAAGCCTGTCATCCTCCCGCCGACGATTCCCTCGCCGTCAACGCCGCCGGTGGTGCATCAAAGGAAATCCGCGGTGCTGATTTTCGTGCTGATTTTCGCGTGTGCCGCCGCCACAGCGTTGTTCCTGCGCGAAAGAATTGTGCGGTCGCAGCCCCGGGAGGCAATGACCCTCTCCAATGCGGTTTCCGCGGCGGTCAGTCCTTTGTGGACTTTGGATTTGACGAAGGCAACTTTTCCGAAAAAGGCCGCGGCCGGACAAATTCATGGCCAGGATTTTGTCTGCCAGGAAGCGGTTTTGCAAAACGGACTGCTGGTGCTCCGGAGCGGACGGGGATGGCAGTCGGTCATGGCCGCGAACGTTTTTATTTCCACGAACGCCTTCTCCACCAATGCCCCCGAAATCCTGAGCGAAGGGAGTTTTGCGGTGACCACCAATCACGCCGGCCTGGCGCCCAGCGTTTCCCTCTTCTGGCGGGAAGGCGATTTGCGGGTCATGCAAATGTTCACCAACGGCTTCGCGATGAAACTGGAGTTCGGAAAGATTTCCGGCGGCAAACTGCCGGGCAAAATCTATCTTTGCCTGCCGGATGAGGCGAAGAGTTGCGTGGCGGGGACATTCACTGCGGAAATCCAGAGGTTTCCCCTGCGCCGCCCGCCGTGAAACGCCGCCCTGCTGCCCTACCCGGAGAACCCGCCGGGAAACGAACCGGCGTGAAAGCCGGTGGCGCTCCGGAAGCGGTCATCCTGCGTCTGCTCACCGAACGGAGGCAAACGCTCGCCTTGGCCGAATCATGTACCGGCGGTTGTCTGGCGCACCGGATCACCAATGTGCCCGGGGCCTCGGCGGTTTTGTTGGGTGGCGTGGTGGCCTACAGCAACGCGGCCAAAAAAAAATTTCTTGGCGTGCGGGCGCAGACACTGGCGGCGCATGGGGCGGTGAGCGAAGCCGTCGCTCGCGAAATGGCCGAAGGTGCGCGAAATCGGTTCGGTACGGACTTCGCTTTGGGGGTCACCGGCATTGCCGGGCCCGCGGGAGGGACGAAGCGGAAGCCAGTGGGGACGGTCTTCATCGCCCTGGCCGGCGCAGGCGGAACCATTGTGGAACGCAAATTAAATGCATATAAACGCATGAAATTCAAGCAGGTAACGACGCGGCAGGCACTGGCACTCTTGCATTTATACCTGTGAATCTGGCACGTTTTGCGCTTGAGGGTAGGAACGTTTGACGTAAAATCACGCGATAAGACGTTATCAGTTGAATTGAACCGAACAACCTGATTTTTAATTATGACCTTGACCGATGATCCAGTGGCAGAAATGGACGTTGCCGTCGCCGAAATCGCCGAACCGATATCCCCCAAGCGCCGCGGTCTGTTGTTGGTCGTGGACGACGAGGATGGCCCGCGTCAATCGTTGCGCGTGATTTTCAAGGATGAATACGATTTGCTGATGGCCGAGGATGGCCCGACGGCGATTGAGCTGGCGCAGAAACATCCGGTGGACGTTGCGGTGCTGGACATTCGCATGGCCGGCATGTCGGGCATCGAGGCTTTGGAACGCCTCAAATTCGTGAACCCCGAAATCGAGGCGATCATGATTACGGCGTTTGAGACCACCGACACCATCCGGCAGGCCCTCCGGTTGCGCGCGTGCGATTACATCAACAAACCGTTCGACATCGCGACCATCCGTACCGCCGTCGCCCAGGCCATGCAGCGCCGGATGCTTGAAGGCGAAATCCACAGCAGTGCGGAAAAAGTCCAGGAACTTTTGACCGAATTGCAAAACCAGCGCATTGAAGAGCAGATAGCCAAAACCCGCGGCGACATCTATGCCAGCATCATTCACGACATCAACGGTCCGCTGACGGTTATTTCGGGCTTTGTGCAGGTGCTCAACCAGCGGCTCAACCGGGCGGTGCGTCCGGAACTGGAGGACCTGGAATTTATCAAGGACCGGCTGCGCATCATTGCCCGGCAGGTGGGCAACTGCATCGAAATTTCCCGGCGTTACCTCGGTTTTCTTCGCCGCCAGTCGGACGAACATGCGCCCCGAGTCAGCGTCAATCAACTGCTCAAGGACCTGGAGCAACTGATGCGCGTGCATCCCAGCGTGCAGGAAAATGAGTTCAGCATTACGCCTTTGCCTGAGGACATGAGCGTCAAGATCAATGGAACCGATCTGATCCAGATCCTGCTCAACCTGTCCGTCAACGCTTTCCAGTGCGTGCCGCACAAGCATCGCGTGGAGGTGGGCGGCGAAATGCTG
>DATJYM010000063.1:0-26124 GCA_035499615.1 Candidatus Acidiferrales bacterium
TGCGATTGAAAAGACACTTTCACCGTTCAAGAAATCCTTGATAATACGTTTAACTATCGGGGTAAGTTCATTCTGGTCGTATTGCCTCTTGTCCTTGTTGTAAGTGTAATAATGTGGTGCGTGATGGTGCTTGAGAATTTCGCCGTTATTCATCCGCTCACGTTTAATCGCTTGTGCTGACTTAATCCTCTTTGACAGTTGTTCCGCATAATCAAATGCTGATTTTAGTGCTACAAGAATTTGAATTCTATCCGCTAAAGATTTGGTGCTCTCATTAGTAAAAACCTGAACTGTCGGTAATGTGATGCAAATATCCACTCCACATTTAAGCAAATCAATTATGGCGGGTTCGGACTCATCTATATCTTGCCGTGAGAAGCGGTCAAGTGCCTCGACGCATAACACGGGTGATGGTGCCAATTTATTTTCTTTGGCAAGTTTAATGAAGATGGATAGGTCTCCTTTGAGACGATTTTTTCCCCGATAGGCACTGACTCCCAAATCTTGGAACGTCATATTTGAAGGAGTCCAGCCGTTTTGTTTGCAGATCGATTGAATTCTTTTCTGCCGTTCCTGTCCGGTGGACTTGTCCGACAACTGCTTCTTGGAACTTAATCTCGTGTAAAAATATGCTGTTTTCATACTGCTTAATATACACGAGTAATAGCATATTGTCAATGGCGAACAGATGCATGGTGCCGGCGCGCAGGAACGGTTCGCTGATATCGCCGCTGAGCGCCGTCCGCCAGCCGAGGGTCATGGCCCAAAGCAGTCGCAACGGCTCGTCCTCCACCGGCAACCCCAGCGCGAGGGTCTTTTTCGACCAGTTCAAAAACCGGTCGGTCAACGGCGGGTTCGTCAACGCAAGTGTTCCCAACTGCCAATCGTTCGTGGAATCGGTCTTGAGCTGATAAAAAATGCCGCGGGTGGCGAGATAATTGCGGTAGTCAAAAAGTCCTTCGGCCAGCGGGGGCGGCGGGCGGGCGATGACCCCGGTAACTTCCACCGGCTGCCCGCCAAAGAAATTGGCCGGGAGTGGCTCCGGCGTGGTGACGAAAACTTCGCCGGCCGCGGCCTGCCAGTCGTCTCCCCGGCGCAATTCGGTCACACGAACCCGGGCGAGTGAATGCTCCAGTTCCCGGTCATCCCGTTCAATGATTCTGATGTGCGGGGTTTCCTGCAATGTCCCGCGCACCGTCACAATGGCGGCCTCGTCGCCCAGCATCCGGCGCAAATCATCCGGTGAGACGACGGCCGTGCGGGTGGCCAGATTCGTCCAACCAGCGAGGGCAATGAGCAGCCAAATCAGCCACGGACGATGTTTTGCCAGGACAATGACGAGGACGAGTACCAGAAACGAAACAGCGAACAGCGCGCCGAGGGGAAGTTGAAACAATCCGGCGAGCAGCAAACCAACGACATAGCACGAAACGACAGCGACGAGCGGACGTTTCACATTCTGAGATTACCAGCGTTTTCGCCAGCGGCCAATCAACCAAAGCAGGAACAAACCTGCCGCGCCACCCAGCGTATCAATGATCACATCATGCACCGCCGGTGTGCGCGTCGGTACAAAAATTTGATGAAATTCATCGGTTGCCGCGTAAGCTGCGACAATCAGCAACACCCAGCCCGTTTCACGCCAGCTCCAAGGGCGCGGATTGCCTTTCTGGGGCCGGCGGAATGCGCGCCAGAGCAGCAAGGCGAATACGGAGTATTCACCCAAGTGCGCACATTTGCGGGCGATGAAAACCACCCAGTCCACCGCCTTCGCCGAAATGTGCGGAAACAGCCAGTACAATAACGGCGCGATGATCCGGGACGAGTGTTCGTAGGAATGCGTATCGCTGGAGGCGGAGAATATGACCGCCATCCAGACCAGCACCGGGAGCCAGTATTTGAGAAACCATCGGGTGTTTGGCACGCCAGATAAAATCGGATTCGTCCCGCTGAGGCAATTAGATTGTAATTGCATTTGCCAAGCAGCGGCGCATTTGGCACAGAAATGCCCGCTATGGATTTTGGGCCGCGCGGGCAAGAACCCGCCGGTCGATTTATGCTCAAACTAGGCGTCAACATTGACCACATCGCCACGCTGCGCGAGGCGCGCTATCGCGGACGCGGATTCGGCGAGCCTGACCCGGTCGCGGCCGCGCGGATTTGCGAAGCCGCCGGCGCCCACGGCATCACCGCGCACCTGCGGGAAGACCGCCGACACATTCAGGACCGCGACATTTTGAAATTGCGCGAGACCGTCAAAACCCGGTTGAACCTCGAGATGGCCAATGTACCTGAAATTATCGCCATGGCTCTGAATTTGAAACCGGACATCGTCTGCATCGTACCGGAGAAACGGACGGAAGTGACGACGGAAGGCGGACTGGAAGTTGCTGCTGCTGAAAAATCTTTGACCGAGACCCGCAAGAAAATGAACGACGCGGGCATTGAAGTGAGTCTGTTCATTGCACCGGACGAAAAGCAGATTGAAGCCAGCGCGCGGGTTGGCAGCCAGTTTATTGAACTGCACACCGGCCAGTTCGCGGAGGAATTTCATCGGTGGGGCGAGGCTACTGACGAGCCGGCCTCGGCGCGCCAAAATAAAGCAAAAAAGGCTCGCGAGGACGCTCGCCCCACCGATTTTCCGGAACTGCAGCGTCTTATTTCCGGCGCGAAACGGGCGCAAGCGCTCGGATTAAAGGTGAACGCCGGGCACGGGTTGAATTATACAAATTTACCAACCCTTTTCGATGTGCCGCATTTGGTGGAACTGAACATCGGCCACAGCATCGTCAGTCGGGCGGTGCTGGTCGGATTGGATACCGCCGTCAAAGGCATGCTGCGGCTGATGAAAAATTATCGCGGATAAAACTCGCAGGACAGGCGCGACGCCTGTCCGACGCAAGTTTCCTTGCGCGCCCATCGCAAATCATAAATCGTCAATCGCAAATGATCCTAGGTACCGGCATTGACATCATTGAAGTGGCGCGCATCGCCGCATCCTACGAGAAATTCGGCGAGCGGTTCGTGAACCGGATACTGTTGCCGGACGAAATCGCCTATTGCCGATCGCACAAGAACCCGGGGCCATTTCTGGCGGCGCGGTTCGCGGCCAAGGAAGCCATCTCCAAGGCGTTCGGCACCGGCATCGGCGCGGCGCTGGGGTGGCAGGATATGGAAATCCGGCGCAAGGAATCCGGTGAACCCTACGTGGTCCTGCATGGCAAAGGTGACCAATTGTTTGCCTCGCGCGGTGCGAAACGGCTCCTCATCAGCCTGAGTCACACGTCGAACCACGCAGCAGCCACGGCGATTCTGGAGGGTTGATGAATCCAAAGTTCGAGGTCCAACGGTCGAAGTCACCACCGGAGTTTGGACTTTTGACTTTGGATGTCCCTCTTTAGACTGTCTTCATGGAGCCCGCGGTAACAACGGCGGTGGCGGTAATATTAATTTCTGCCGGCGCGAGTTTCTTCTTCGCGTTGGCCGAGGCAGCGTTGCTTTCCCTCAGCAAATGGCAGGCGCACCAACTCGCCGAGCGCCACCCGCGGGCCGGAGGCGTGGTGGCGCGGTTGCTCGAACAACCGCAGGATTTGCTGGCCACCATGGCGCTCGGTAACACGTTCGCCAACGCCGCCATGCTCGCCGTGGCGCTGCAGATGGTGTTTGACGGCCGGTGGCCGTTCCTGGCGACGGTGGCCGTGTTGCTGGCGCTGATTCTCCTGGGTTGTGAAGTCCTGCCCAAGGCACTGGCGGTACGCCAGCCGGAACGCTGGGCGCGGCGCACCGGCTGGCTGTTGCTGATGTTCCAACGATTCACCACGCCGCTGCGCTACGTGGCGCAGAAAATGAACGAGGTGATCTTGAAAGTGGCCGCGCCGCAGTTCGCGAGACCAACGCCCGCCCTCACCGACGGGGATTATCATGAACTGCTCGAGATGGCCTACCAGCAGGGAACTCTCGCCGAGTCGGAAAAGGAGATCATCCTGCAAATCATCAGCCTCGACCAGCACATGGTGCGTGACGTGATGCGGCCGCGCACGGGCATGGCGTGTATTTCAGACGACGCGCCGGTCGGGGAAATGATCGCCGCGTCCAGAAGGTTCAAACACCGCCGCCTGCCGATCTACGACGAAACGCCGGACACCATCGTGGGGATCCTGAACACACGCGCGCTGCTGCTCGATCCGGCGATTGACCTGGCCGACGCGATTGAATTTCCGTCGTTTGTGCCGGAGACGATGAATTTGCTGCAATTGTTTCAAAGTTTGCAGAAACAACAACGCGGGCTGGCGGTCGTGTTGAACGAATTCGGCAGCACGGCGGGCATCGTGACCATGGAAGACATTCTGGGCCTGATTGTCGGCAAAATCCGCGCTGAAGCCCGGCAGCCGGAGGGGTTTGTGATGGAGAAACTGACCCCGGGCCGCTGGCGGGTGAACGGCACGATGCGGCTGGACGATTTCCGCCGGGAATATCCCGCTCTCGGCGACGTGGCCGAAGTGGAAACGATGGGCGGATTGCTCGTGCATTTGCTGGGCGTCGTGCCCGATACCGGTGAATCCGCGACGTACAATGGACTGAAACTGACGGCGCAGGCAGTGGATGACCGGCGTGTCCGTGAATTGTTGGTGGAAACCGTAAAATAGAAATGGAAACCTCGGTTCTGACCGGACTGTTTTTGGCGGCATGCCTGGCCCTGTCGTTTCTGTTGTCAGGCCTGGAGGCGGGTGTGTTTGCACTAAACCGGCTGCGGGTGCGGCATCTGGCGCGCGCGGGCCTGCCGTCGGCCCAATTGCTCCACGATTTTCTTGAACATCCGGAAAACTTTCTCTGGACCATCCTGGTCGGCAACACCCTCGCCAACTTCATCATCCTCGGATGGGTTGTCGCCAATCTGCACGACCGGTTTCCGGGGCGTTACGGTTTGGTGACCGGCTTTTTTGCCGTGATTGTATTTCTGTTCTACGCGCTGTTTGATCTCTTGCCCAAGATGCTGTTTCGGGCGCATCCCAATCAGTTGTGTCTCTCGGCGGCCCGGGTCTTCCGGCCTGTCCACTTTGTGTTGCGTCCGCTGGTGGCCCTGGTGGAAACCACAGCGGCGGCCGGGTTGCGCTGGACCGGCGGGCACGCGTTCACCGGCCGCCCCTTCGGCAACCGCGAGGAGATGCGCGCCGTCATGCAGGAATCTGCCCAGGCCTTCACAACCGGCGAACGCGCCATGATCAATCGCGTGCTTGACCTGCAAACCTTCACCGTCCGGCAAATCGCCATGCCGCTGACCCAGGTGGTGACCGTGGAAACCCAGACGCCCATCGGCGAAGCGCTGGCCCTTGCGCGCGAACGGAAATTTTCGCGCCTGCCGGTTTGGGAAACGCGCGAGGGCCGGCGCCGCATTGCCGGACTGCTCATGCTGGGACCACTGTTGTTCCGGGATGATTTGGATTTGCAGAAGGCTGCCGCCGCCCACATGACCCCGGCGCTGTTTCTGGATGAGGATGCACGCCTGGAAGTCGCGCTGCGGCGGATGCAGCGCGCCGGCGAGCGGCTGGCCATCGTACTGGGGCGCGACCGGCACGAATCGGGCGTGGTCGCGCTGGAAGACATCCTCAAGGTCTTGTTTGGCGAGGTAAAGTTGTGAACCCAAACCCGCTCATTCACAACGCGCTGAACCTGCTGGCGGTGGTACTGCTGGTGCTCTTGAATGCCTTTTTTGTGGCGGCAGAACTTGCCCTGGTGCGCATTCGGGACACGCAACTGGCGGCCTTGGCGGCCAAGGGCAATCGCCGGGCAAAAATGGCGCGCCAAATCGTCGCGCGAATCGACGCCTATATCGGTGCGACGCAATTCGGCATCACCCTCGTCAGCATGGCGGTCGGCGTGGTCGTCGAGCCGGAATTCAGGGATTTGCTGAATCCGCTTTTTGACCTGCTTAAAATAACGTCGCTGGAAGCACAGCGCAGCATCGCCATCGGGGTCGGCTTCTTCGTAAACTGTTATCTGCTGATTGTGGTGGGGGAACTGGTGCCGAAGGCAATCGCCATCCGGCGCACACTGCAGACGTCATTGTGGGTGGCCGCGCCCTTGAACTGGTTTTACCGGCTGTCCTTCCCGTTCATCTGGTTGTTGCACCACTCGTCCCAGCTCATCATCCGGCGGCTGGGTTTCACCGCGGAGGAACTGCGCAGCGCCCCTTCGGAGGACGAATTGCGCCTGGTGCTCGCCACCGCCCGAAGCGTGGCCGGCGGACGCAATCTCATCCTGAACGCACTCGACCTGCGTCACCGCGTGGTGCGCGAAGTCATGAGGCCACGTCACGAAATCACCGCCTTCAACACCGCGGCGAGCCTGGCCGACTGCGTGGCCCTGGCGGAGGAAACGCGCTACTCGCGCTATCCGCTTTGCGAAAATGGGGACCTGGACAAGACGCGCGGGGTGGTGCACATCAAGGATCTTTATCCGGCCGCGCGCGGGGAAGGGCGGTCAGCGGGGAATCTGTTGCCGGTGGCGCGCAAACTGATTTACGTCCCCGAATCCGGCCGGCTGGAAAAATTGCTGCAGATGTTTCTCGAACGGAAACTGCACTTTGCCGTCGTCGTGGATGAATATGGCGGCACGGTGGGCGTGGTAACGCTCGAAAATGTGATCGAGGAACTGGTCGGCCAGATTCAGGACGAATTCGACCAGGAAAAGCCGGAGCTGGTGCGCACCAACGAAAACATTTGGGAAGCCGCGGGCACATTGCCGTTGCACGGCCTGGAAAAAATCATCGGCGAAACGCCGCACGAGGAAGGCATCGCCACGGCCAGCGGCTGGCTGACACGCAAACTCAGCGGTTTTCCCAAAGCCGGCGACATTGTCCGGGTCGGTCCCTATGAATTGCGGGTGGAAGAGGTGGATGGCCCGCGCGTATTGCGTTTCAAAATTACCAGGCACTCCGCGGAAACGGAATTCCTCAGAAAACCGGGGACTTGATGGTAATCACCAGGTCCCGCCGCGTATAGCGAACACGGTGACAATCGCGGCCAGGAATCCGTCCGCCACGGCCGCGGGCAAAAGCCCGTTTTGCACGCAACCGGCGCCGAACAGCAGAACCATCCCCAGCCAGACGGCGAACGGATGAAAATCAGGGGTGTTTTTCTTGCCCGGCTGTTTATTGATCAAGGCGGGCGCGATGACCACCGAGATAAGCACCGATACCGCCGCCCAACCCAGAAAATTCGACAAGGGAACACCCTGCCACGTCACCGGAAATTTAGTCGGCGTCCACAGCCAGTAATGTTTCACCCGCGAAGCGAACGGTTCCATGGCGAGATCAAAGAGCAGCGCCAGCGCCGCCGTCAAGCCGATGAGCCAAAAACCATAGGCGCCAATTTTTCGCCATGGCCGCAGGATGAGCCGCGCCACGCCGCGCGCGTTCAAAATGGCCAGAATCCAGATCAGGGGCACGGCCCACGGCAGGGTTTTGAAAACCAGCGGACCGATGCTCTCGCCGAACTCGAACGGACCGAACGGGATGCCGGTGATGGCGCCCAGGGCATGCACGGCGCCGCCCAGCACGGCGATGATGAACACCGCCAGCAATACGTTTTGCAGCGGTAATCGTTGCGCCAGGGCGGTGGCGGTGCAAGCCGCCCCCGAGGCCAGCAGCAGCAATTCCGGCCAGCCGGGATTGCCCGGGAGTTTCAATGGCTTGAAAAGCGACACCACCACCAGCACAAACACGGCAGTGAACACCACGGTCAACAGCCAGTGGAGGCACAGGACAACGACGGCTTCGGAAGAGACCTTGGGTTGTTTTCTGAGCGGCATGTGCTTCGCGTAATTCTAGCTAAAACAGGCGAGCGCGCAATCTTATGCATGAGCGGGGTTCCATAAATCTGGCAGCGAAGGACGCAAAGCGGGCGAAAGATTTTTAGCCACAGATGAAACACAGATTTGAGAAATAGTTAGTGGTCACGGCCTCCCTCGCCCGGCCCTCTCCCCAAGGAGAAGGGGAATCATTCGCCGCGTTTTTGCAACGATGCGCGACTGGATTGGCCGGACGGTTTTCCGTCCACCAAGGGATGAACGACAGCGACACCTTCTCCGGAGGGAGAAGTCCGGGATGAGGGCGGGCAAACCAAATCAAATTCAACCCTGGAAGGGTTGAATCCAGCCAGTGATACGTTGATACAACCCCGTTGCGGGCTGGTGATTCTTTCGGACGTTGCCCAGTGTAGGCGCCGCGCGCCAACCCTGGGCTGAAGGATGGAATCCCGTCGGGATAACGAGGAAATTTAGAATTTGTCGAGCGCCCGCTCAATCCGCGTCACCACCTTTTCTTTGCCCAAAACTTCGAGCAAATGATACAGGCTGGGGCCGGCGGGTCTGCCGGCGACGGCGAGACGGCAGGGATGAACCAATACCCCTGCCTTTACGCCGAGGGTCTTCGCCGTTTCCTTGAGCGTGGCTTCAAGGGTTGCGGCGTCGAATTTCGGGGCGGCGGCAAATGCATCGCGAAGTTTTTGCAGCCGCGGTTTGTTCTCCGGTACAAAGTCCTTTTTCGCGGCTTCGGCGTCGTATGCCACCCGGTCGGTGAAATAAAATCCCGCATAACCGGGCAGTTCGCTGAAGAGCTTGAATTTGCCCTTGCAGGTGTCGAGCGCAGCCTTGACGTAACTTAACGGAAATTGGTTCGTGTCCATCTTCGCCCGGGCGAAGGCGTGGACGGCCAGTTCGTAAAAGCGGTCGTCGTTCAACTCCCGCGCGTATTCGCCCTGCAACCAGAGGAGTTTTTCGTGATCGAACCGCGCGTTGTGCCGGAGGATTTGCGGCAAATCGAAGGCTTCGACGGTTTCGGCCAGCGACATTTTTTCGCGATTGTCCTTCGGCGACCAGCCGAGCAGGCACAGGTAATTTACGACGGCTTCCGGCAGAAACCCTTCTTCCAAATAATTTGAAAGCGACGCGCCGGTGTCGCGTTTGCTCATCTTGGTGCCGTCGGCGTTCAGAATGAGGGGAATATGCGCATAATGCGGCGGCTTTACGCCAAACGCCCGAAAGAGCGCAATGTGTTTGGCCGTGTTGCTCAAATGATCCTCGCCGCGGATGACATGTGTCACGTCCATCTCCAGATCATCAATCACGTTCACCAGATGAAACACGGGCTGGCCGTCGGAACGTTGGATGACGAAATCGGGATCGGTTTCCTCGCGGTCGGTCAGTTTGCGGACGACCTCGCCGACAACGACATCCTGAATTACGACCGGCTCGCGGGTCATCCTGAACTTGACGGCGCCTTCATGTTCGTAAGCGAGCCCGTGCGACAGTAATGCCTCGACGCGACGCTGGTAATTTTCCCGGCGCTGACTTTGAAAGTACGGACCGCAATTGCCCTTGCCCGGGCCGGTGGCGTCATCGGTCAGCGGGCCCTCATCCCAATCGAGGCCGAGCCAGCGCAGCCCGTTCAGGATGACGTCCACGGCCTCCTGCGAATTGCGCGCGGCGTCGGTGTCCTCGATGCGGAGGATGAAGGTGCCGCCGGTGTGGCGGGCGTAAAGCCAGTTGAACAAGGCCGTGCGCGCCCCGCCGATGTGCAGGTAACCGGTAGGCGAAGGGGCAAAACGAACACGCGGTTTCATGGGCTTGATTTAACCACGGATGAACACGGATGAACACGGATAAAATGCCGCCGCCATCTCATGATCAGCGCGAGGGGTCCAATTGATGCAGCACTTCGCAGAGGCTGACCAGGCGTGGCACCGGCACGCCGGCTTTTTGCGCCTGACGCAGCGGTTCGAGAAACATGCTCTCCAGTTCCAACGGCTGGCCCCGCTCAAAATCAAGCAGCGTGGACGCCTTGTACGCGCCCATGACGCGAGTACGATTGATGTTTTCCCCGGCCAGCGATGGCGGAACTTCAAAACCCAGGGCGTTGGCGGCGGCAATGACTTCCAGCATCAGTTCGCGAACGAGTTTCTCCCAACGCGGATCGCCGAGCAGGAGGTCGGTGGTCAGGACAGCGGAGTGACACGTGACACCTGACACGTGACAAGATGGATTCATGAACGCGTCGTACCCGGCGGTGCCGGCCACGCCAAGACCGTTGAAGGGAATGTTCCAGACGAGTTTTTCCCAATGGGTACGGGCAAGATTGTCGGTCAGGCTACACAGAATGCCGGCGTGGCGGAAGACCGCGGCCAGTTCATGGGTGCGCGGTTGTGACGGCCCCTGAAATTCGCCGAGCACAACCTTTCCGTGTGCCGTGTGGTGGACGACGCCCGGTTCGATGCGATTAAGGCAAACGAAGCAAAGGCCGCCCAGGATTTGTTCCGGCGGGAACAGGCCGGCCAGTTGTTCCTCGTTGCCCAGGCCGTTTTGGAGCGTGACGACGGCCGTGCGCGGACCGACCAGTGGCGGGAGCAGTTTTGGGTACTGGTCGTTGGCGGTGGTCTTAAGTCCAATCAGGACGACGTCGCACACCCCGATTTCGTCCGGCGTTCGGGCGCAGCGCGGTTGAACATGAAAATCACCATCGATGCTGCGGATGGTCACACCCTTCTGCCTGACGATGTCGTAGTCGGATCGAAGCAGAAAATGCACGTCCTGCCCGCTCCGGCAGAGTTTGGCGCCATAAAAACTGCCCAGCGCACCGCAGCCAACCACGGCAAGTTTCATGGATCGATGGATAAATGGATTGATGGATTCATGCAAACGGGGCGGCACATTAATCCATTACTCCATCAATCCAATACCCCAATAAAAAAGGGCGCTCCGAATGATTCAGAGCGCCCGGTAAAATCCAAAAATTACTTGGCGCCGAGAATGGCGTCTTTCGCGGCCTTGGCGACGCGGAACTTCACGACGCGTTTGGCGGGAATCTGGATGGTCTCCCCGGTCTTCGGATTGCGGCCCAAGCGGGCGGCGCGATCCCGTAGCACTAGTTTGCCGATGCCAGGCAGCGTGAACGTGTTTTTTGCGTGCTTGTAGGCGAGTTCAGCGATGTAATCGAGAATTTCCACCGCTTGCTTCTTGGAAATGGCAGCCTTTTCGGCAACTGCGGCGGCGAGTTGGGATTTGGAGAGGGCTTTTGACATATTGTCGGTGTCCTTCGGTTGTGGTGTTAATTGTCTGGTTTCGTTTATAAAGTCATTTGACTCGCGTCGAATTAAAGACCTTCATTCGTGGCGTGCAAGCAAAAAACATAAAAAAATCACGGTTTTTTATCACCACCGGGACTTGACTTCGCGGACGGTTTTCCCACTATCCGCCCCATGGCGCTCTTCACGATCAATAGCGATTTCAGCTACGACGTGGTCCGCAAAATTTTTGAAGGCGGCATGGGCGTGGTTTATGAAGCCGAGCAGCATGGCGCGCGCAATTTCGCCAAGCGCGTGGCCATCAAAATCATTCGCCCCAATTTCGCCAGCCAAAAGATGTTCATCGAGAATTTCATCGGCGAAGCCAAGCTGGTAGCCGACCTGATTCACACGAACATCGTCCAGACCTACCATCTGGGGGAGGCCAACGGCGCCTGTTTCATCTGCATGGAATTGATCCGCGGCGCGAACCTGGAACAATTCACCCGCCAACTGGTTGAAAAGAAACACACCCTGCCCAAGGAACTGGCCGTGTTCATCACCAGCCGCGTGGCGCGCGGGCTGGCTTACGCCCATGCCAAGACCGACAAGGATGGCAAGCCGCTGGGAATCGTCCACCGGGACGTGAGTTTCAAGAACATCATGATCGCGTTTGAAGGCGATGTGAAGCTGACCGATTTTGGCATCGCCAAGGCCCGCGGGTTCCTGACCGACCAGGAAGGCGAAGTGGTCGCGGGCAAAGCCGATTTCATGAGCCCGGAACAGGCCAATTTTCAAGTCACCGACAAGCGTTCCGATCTGTTTTCCACGGGCGTCGTCCTCTCGCATTTGTTGCTGGGGCGGAACATCTTCAAGGGGCCCACTGCCGAGGAATCCCGCCAGCGCATCATCAACCAGCCGATTCCCGATTTCCGCACGCTCGATGCGCGCATTGATGATGCGCTGAATGACCTGCTGCACCATTGTCTCGCCCGCGACCTGAAGCGCCGCTACGCGTCCGCGGATGAGTTGATGTATGACCTTGAGTATTACATCTACCACGGCGGTTACGGACCTACGAATGAGACGCTCGGCAAGTTCATCCGCGAACTCTTCAACCAGGCCGCTCCGCGCGACGGCGCCGGCGACAAACACGCCGAGACCACCATTCTCGAAGAATCCGCCCGGCTCAAGCAACGCGCCAAATGAATGAAACGGGCCCCCGCCAGTGTTGTAAAAATCGGGTTGATCCAGACCGCCTGTTCAGCAAACCCCGACACGAATCTCCGGCAAATCCTTGCGCTCGGTGAGCGTGCGGCGCGGCGTGGCGCGCAAATCATCTGCACCCAGGAATTGTTCCGCTCGCAGTATTTCTGCCAGAGGGAAGATCATGCCAATTTCAAACTGGCCGAACCCATCCCCGGCCCCAGCACGGAGGCTTTGGGCCGACTCGCAAAAAAACACCAGGTGGTGATCATCGCTTCACTGTTTGAGAAACGGGCGGCCGGCGTTTACCACAATACCGCCGCCGTCATTGACGCCGACGGATCCCTGCTGGGCAGCTACCGCAAGATGCACATTCCCGATGACCCGTTGTATTATGAAAAATTTTATTTCGCGCCCGGCGATCTCGGCTTCAAGGCGTGGCCGACCCGGTACGGAAAAATCGGCGTGCTCATCTGTTGGGACCAATGGTATCCGGAAGCGGCGCGGTTGACGGCCCTGCAAGGGGCCCAAATCCTGTTTTATCCGACGGCGATCGGCTGGCATCCGGGTGAGAAGAAAAAGTACGGCGAACGCCAGCACGACGCCTGGGAGACCATCCAGCGCAGCCATGCCATTGCCAACGGCTGTTACGTTGCCGTGTCCAACCGCGTCGGCCATGAAAAGCTGGCGGGCCGGGGCATCGAATTCTGGGGGCAAAGTTTTGTGGCGGGCACGTCTGGTGAGATTCTGGCCCGGGCCGGCGCGAAGAGAGCGGAAGTCTTAATTGTGCCGGTGGATCTTGCCAGGGTGGATGTGACGCGCACCCACTGGCCTTTCCTGCGCGACCGCCGGATTGACGCCTATGGCATCCTCACCAAACGGTTCGTTGACTGAATCGCACTCAAAACCCCTGGTTTGGGTTACGGGCGCCAACGGACTGATCGGCAATTACGTCGTAAGACTCGCGCCGAAATTGGCCCCGAATTGGAGGGTACGAGCGGTGACGCGTGCACAACTTGACCTGCTTGATTTCAACGCGGTCCGCCGCAAATTCGAGGAAGATCGGCCCCGACTGGTCATTCATTGCGCCGCCATCACCGGCGTGGCCGAGGCACAAGCCGCGCCTGCGCTCGCCCGGCGGGTAAATGTCGAAGCCACTCAACGGCTCGCGGAGTCGGCGGCGGAAATCCAGTTCGTTTTCTTCTCCTCGGATCTGGTTTTTGACGGGCAGAAGGGAAATTATACTGAAGCCGACCCGGTAAATCCCATTCACGTTTACGGTGAAACCAAGGCCGTCGCCGAACAAATTGTCCTGAAAAACCCGCGCCATCTGGTCGTGCGCACGTCCATCAACGGCGGCATTTCGCCCGCGGGTAATCGTGGCTTCAATGAACAGTTGCGGCTCGCCTGGAAATCGGGTCGGCCAACGACATTGTTTAAAGATGAATTCCGCAGCCCGATTTTTGCCGGCGAAACCGCGCGCGCCGTTTGGGAACTTGTCACCAAAAGATGCGCCGGGTTATTCCACGTCGCCGGCGCAGAAAGATTGTCACGTTGGCAAATCGGCCGGCTTCTGGCCCGACGCTGGCCGGAATTGAAAGCCGACATCAAGCCCGGCTCGTCCAGGGATTTTCCCGGACCACTGCGCGCACCCGATACCTCCTTGAACATTTCCCGGATTCAGAACGACCTGTCCCGGCCCCTCGCCGGCCTGGTCGGGTGGCTGACGGCGAATCCCCGTGAACCATTTTGAACAGGCAGGGACGCCGCATTGCGACGGCCGGTCGGCGTAGCGCCGACCCTACTGTCCGCTCGTCTTCAACTCCAAAATCGTGATGGAGTAAGGCGGAAATTCGCGGGTAAAATCCGTTCCCAACCCGGTTACGGATTCGGTGAAGGGAACAACTTTCCCTGGTTCCTGGAGGGAATTTGTATCATTCAGGCTGTCTGCCTGTAGCACAATCGCCGTACCTTCGGGTTCCACACCGGTGGCACCGCTAATTTGAATTTTCACCCGTTGCGGCGTGCCGAGTTCGTTGACGACTTTCAAATAAACAGTTCCAGTCCGGCTATCGCGCGTGGCATCGAAGAAAATCTGTCGAATCTGCTGCACGGACGGTTGCGGTTGTTCGACACCCCCGCGCCGCCGGGCTGGCGGATGCCAGTCGCGCGTCGGGATGTTTTGTGAATCAGTCGCGAGAATTTCGTCACCATGATGTGTGCTGAACATGACTTGCGCGTAGTAGGCCGGCGAGCCATAGCTGGACAAAGCGTCGTAGCCAATCAGATCCGGCCGCCATTGCATGGAATGGTCCGGCCCCGTCAACCGGCTGACGTTCACGAACAACGGCGCGTAGCTGGAAATGAGGACGAGGTCGGAATTGCGTTCCATCCCCGTCATCCAGGCGGCATCACCGAGTGCGCCGGCCATATTCGGCGTCGGCGAACCGACACGCGTGGCCCATTCACCGACGAAAATTTTCGGACCGGTGCGCGGACGTTGATCATAGTCGAGCGCGTGCGCTTCCATCTCTTCCTGCGAGCGGTAGTAATGTTCATCCACCAGGTCCGGCACGCGGCTTTTGACCGGGGTGGTCGCGATGAGTTGCAGATCCGGATATTTCGCCTTGATGGCATCGAAGAATTGCGCAAATCGTCCGTCGTAACTGTGGGAGCGGTCGAAGGCATCCTCGTTTCCAATTTCAACATATTTTAACTCAAACGGCGTCGGGTGCCCGTCCCGAGCTCGTTGCGCACCCCACTTTGTGGTCGCGTCGCCGGTCACGTATTCGATCTCGTCCAGGGCGTCCTGAACATAAGGTTCAAGTTTCGGGCCCGGATCAACATGTTGCTGGCGCAATGAATAGCCGGCATAAACCGCCAGCACTGGTTGCATATGCAAATCCTCGCACCACTCCAAAAATTCGAGCAGACCCATACCATCGGTGGACCAATAACCCCAGGGACTGCGATGTCCGGGGCGCTGTGAAATGTCGCCGATGGTTTCTTTCCAGTTAAAACGCTCCGCGATGATACTGCCTTCGAGGTAATTGCCGCCGGGGAACCGTAAAAACTTCGGCTGCATGTCCGCCAACAACTGCATGATGTCCGGACGATTGCCGTTCGGACGGTTATTCCACGTAGGTGGAAACAGGGAAACCTGTTGAAACCAAACGGTGCCATGCCGGTGCCAGAAGGTCCCGGGCCGGGTCGTCGAGATGACCACCTGGTTGTCTTTGGATGCAACCACATTGCCCACGGTCAACGTCACTTCATACTTTTGCCATTCGCCGGAAATCTTCGGGACCGTGGCGCTGGCGAAAATCGTTTGCCCATCCCGGCTTTTGATCGCGACAGTCAAGGGGCCGTGGAAGTGTTTCCCCTTGGCATAAAACGATGCGCGATATGGCGTGTTCGGCCTGACCGGGATTCCCCAGTAGCCGTCGTTGGCGATTCCCGCAGGCGACTTTGCCGACGCCTTGCTCGTGTCCAATTTCAGGCTCACCTGCAGCGCGGAATTGAGCGGCTGATTTGTGTCGAGCGAAATCACGCCGCCGCCGACGTTGTTCCAGAAAACGGGATTTGCCGCATTCGCCTTGAACGACCGGTTCCGCACCAGTTCGCCGTAAAGCCCGCCTTCGTAGGAATAATTGATTTCCTCGGTCATCAAACCGTAAAGCATCGGGCTGACATGGGCGGTGACCTGATCGGCCTTGATTTGCAGGACCGGAATGGAGACCGAAGGGGCTTCGGTGGCATTTGTGGTTCCAGACTCGGAACTGGTTTGGGCGTTTGACAGACTTGCCGGGGCAGCAATGACCGCCAGGAAAAGGGCAAGTTGCGGGGTCAAATGCATTTTCGGCAGATGGGTCGTGCGCATGGCAAAAAAATGAATTTTTTGCGGGAAAAGTCCATCCCTAATCCCGGTGACATTGGTTTCCAGCAAACGGAAAAGACTTTGTTCCTTCGTTCCTTCGTTGTTAATTCCCTTCATGAATCTGGAATCCGCGCTTGCCGCTTCCCCCTATCGCGGCCGGCTCGCGCCGTCGCCAACGGGCTACCTGCACCTTGGCCACGCGCGGACGTTTTGGACGGCGCAACAGCGCGCGGAGAAAAACGACGGCACGTTGATTCTGCGGAACGACGACCTGGACGCCACCCGCTTCAAAATGGAATTTGCGCCGGCCATGGTTGAAGACTTGCGGTGGTTTGGGTTTCAGTGGCAGGAAGGGCCGGATTGCGGCGGGCCATTTGCGCCTTACAACCAAAGCGAGCGGCTTGAGTTTTACCGCGCTGCTGTGGAGGAATTGTGCGCCCGCGGATTCATTTATCCTTGCACTTGCTCGCGCAAGGACATCCGCGATGCTGCCAGCGCGCCGAACGTCGAAGGGGAAGAGCCTGTTTATCCCGGCACCTGCCGGCAAAATCGTAAATCCGAATTCGTTAATCGTAAATGCTCGTGGCGTTTTCGCGTTCCCGACGGCGAGGCCATTTCGTTCACGGACGGAAATTTCGGCCTGCAGACGTTTGTAGCCGGGAAAGATTTTGGTGATTTTGTGGTATCGCGCCACGACGCCACCCCGGCCTATCAACTGGCGTGTGTGGTGGACGACGCGGCCATGCACATTACCGAGGTGGTACGCGGTGCGGACCTTCTGGTGAGCACGGCGCGGCAAATCCTGCTTTACCGGGCGCTGGACTTGAAACCGCCGGCATTTTTTCACTGTCCGCTCCTGCGCGATGCGGCGGGGGTACGACTGGCCAAGCGGCATGACGTCTTGAGCCTGCGGGCGCTCCGTGCCGGGGGAAGCACGCCGGAATCATTGCGCCGGGCCTGGTCCTGATCGCCCCGCCACCGCCCAAAAATTCACCAAAAATTGCTTGTGAATTATTTCACGATAAGCCAGTCTGGGCGGCCTTTGACACACAGCCTGGTTTGAATGACCACGCCGTTTGTGTCGTTCGAAGGGCCGGATTTTAAATGAAGCGATTGATTCAAATCATTTTCGTTTTCGCGTTCATGGCCGCAGTGTTGGCAATGAGCGCAGGGGCGCAATCATCGGCACCGGCGGCGGGGGAAATCGTGTCCGTACCGGCGCCGGCGCCGGCCGAAGCCGGGCATGCCACGGAAGGTGTTCCGCAGGCCGCACCCGCCATCTTCACGGTCCTGGGGTTGCCGGTTACCAACTCGATGATTTGCACCTGGATTGTCACGGCCCTCATTATTGTCATTGTGCGCGCGACCACCTGGCGGATGAAGGAAATCCCGACCGGCGCGCAGAACGTGATGGAGACGCTAATCGAAGGCTGGGAGGGATTGATAAACGATATCCTGGATGCCAGGGTGGCGCGCTGGGTCTTTCCCTTTGCCACGACGTTTTTCATTTTCATCGTCATGTCGAACTTCGTGGATCTGGTTCCCGGCGTCGGCAGCATTGGTGCCTATCACCAGGGACAATTCACCCCGTTCTTCCGTCCGCCGACGACCGACGCGAACCTCACCGTGGCCATGGCGGGAATTTTTCTGGTGATGAGCCTTTTTTGGGCCGCGCGGTACAACGGCATTTGGGGTCTGGTAAAGCACATTTTCGGCGTAAAGATGGAGACGAGCCGGTGGATTTATCCCCTGTTTTTTTTGCTGTTCCTTTTCATTGGCGCCATGGAATTGCTCTCGGTGGGGTTTGCGCGGCCGGTGGCGCTGGCGATGCGTCTTTACGGGAACATTTTTGCCGGCGAAACCATCCTGCACATGACGACGCACAGCGGATCGTTTTGGGTGGGTTTGCTCCTGACCACCTTCACCTATTTCTACGAGACCTTCGTCTGCCTGGTGCAGGCCTTTGTATTCGCGATGCTGGTCGTGGCGTTTGTCGGCACGCTCTGCACGCCGGCGGAGGAGCACGGCCATTGAATATTTGAATTTGCCCCGGCATGGGCGCCGGGGTGACAACCAAAATCAACAGAAAGATAAGTTATGATGCTTGCAGAAACAGTCGGCAATATCCACATCGGTCTCGCCTTTGGCGGCGCGGCCATCGGCATCGGCATTGCCACGGCCGGTGGCGTCATGGCCATGAGCCGCAATCCGGGAATGTTCGGCAAAATCCTCACGTTCATGTTTGTCGGCATGGCGCTGGCCGAAGGCTGGGCGGTCATCGCGTGGCTGGTCGTCAAATAATTCCGCCATGAGCGATTTAGGAATCCAGTGGCAAATCCTGCTCGCGCAGACGATAAGCTTTTCCGTGGTGCTGTTCGTTCTGTGGCGGTTTGCCTACCGGCCCGTCTTCACCATGCTCGAAGCGCGCCGGCAGAAAATCGCCGAAGCCACGGCCAATGCGGAAAAAATCAAGACCGAACTGGCCAAAACCGAGGCCGATCGCCTCAAAGTTCTGGCCGAGGCCGGCGACCAGGCGGACAAATTGATTGACGAAGCCCGCGGGGCCGCCGCGCGCGTGCGCGCCGACGAGACCCAAAAGGCCGTCGCCGCCGCGGAGCAAATCATCGCCAAAGCCCGCGAGGCCGCCGCGCAGGAACATGCGCAGATGCTCGCCGGGTTGAAACGGGAAGTCGGCCGCCTGGTGGTGCAAACCACCTCGACCGTCACCGGCAAGGTACTCACACCGGAAGATCAGCGGAGGCTTGCCGAGGAAACGGAAAAACAATTATCCGCGTAAAAAATAACCGGTAGCGCTGACCAGCCGGTCAGCCGGACGCGGAGCGGCGTGTCCCCGCCAAAGAGTGAAATGAAAATTTCCAAACAAGCATTGCGTGAAGCCCGGCAACTGTTCCGCAGCTGCCAGGTCAACGGTTTGCTGGATCCCAATCGCCTCCGGCAGGTGGTCTCGCTGCTGGCCGCGCGGAAACCGCGGGGCTACGTGGAAATTCTGTCGCGTCTGCACCGGCTGGTGAAACTGGACGTGGAACAGCACACGGCACGGGTGGAAAGCGCGACGCTATTGCCCGCCGATGTGCAGGCCGACGTGTCGGATCACATCAAAAAAAATTACGGCGCCGGACTGGACATTTTATTCAGCCAGAACCCGGCGTTGATTGGCGGACTAAGAATCCAGGTCGGGAGCGACCTTTACGACGGGAGTGTCAAAACCCGCCTGGAAAAACTGGAGCAGAGTTTTTAACGGAATTTTATGAGCAACGTACTGCAGGAAATTGAGGCCCAAATCGCCGGCGCGAAACTCGCGACCGCCAAACAAAATGTCGGCACCGTCCGGGAAATCGGCGACGGCGTGGCCAAGATAGAAGGCCTGACCGACGCCATGCTCAACGAGATGCTGGATTTCGGCAATGGCATCACCGGCATTGCTCTCAACCTCGAGGAAACCGAGGTCGGCGCCATCATTCTGGGAGATTACACCCGGATCAAGGAAGGCACCGAAGTCCGCACCACCGGCAAGCTGTTGCAGGTGCCGGTGGGAAAAGGGTTGCTAGGCCGGGTGGTCAATTCCCTCGGCGAGCCGCTCGACGGCAAAGGCCCGGTGAAAAGTGAAACGTTTTATCCGGTCGAAAAAATCGCGCCGGGCATTGTGAAGCGACGGCCGGTCAGCCAGCCGGTGCAGACCGGCATCATGGCGATTGACGCGATGATTCCGATCGGCCGCGGCCAGCGGGAATTGATCATCGGCGACCGTTCGACGGGCAAAACCACGCTCGGCATTGACACCATTATCAACAACGCGCGGCTGAACAAGGCCGCGGAAAGTTCCGGCGACAAAGATTTTCGCCCGCTGTACTGCATTTACGTTGCGATCGGCCAGAAGCAGTCGAGCGTCGCGCGCGTGTTGAGCGTGCTCGAAGAGGAGAACGCCATGCCTTATACGATCGTTGTCGTGGCAGCGGCCTCGGATTCGGCAACGAACCAATACCTCTCGCCGTTCGCCGGCGCCGCAATCGGCGAATGGTTCATGGACAACGGCATGGACGCGCTCATTATTTTCGACGATTTGTCCAAACACGCCGTGGCGTACCGCCAGGTGTCCCTTGTGCTCAAGCGTCCCTCGGGCCGCGAGGCGTATCCCGGCGACGTATTTTACCTGCACAGCCGTTTGCTCGAACGCAGCGCGCGCGTCGGCGAGAAATATGGCAATGGCTCGCTCACGGCGCTGCCCATCATTGAGACGCAGGCCGGTGACGTTTCGGCCTACATCCCGACCAACGTGATTTCCATCACCGACGGCCAGATTTATCTGGAGACGGATTTGTTCTATCAGGGCGTGCGGCCGGCGATTTCCGTCGGCTTGTCGGTGTCGCGCGTCGGTTCGGCCGCGCAGGTAAAGGCGATGAAACAGGTTGCCGGACGCATCAAAGGGGACCTGGCGCAATTCCGCGAACTCGCGGCGTTTGCCCAGTTCGGGTCCGACCTCGACGCAAAAACGCAGGCCCTGCTCGATCGCGGCAAGCGCATCGTGGAATTGTTCAAACAGAACCAATACCATCCGCAACCAGTCGAAGTGCAGGTGGCGGTGTTGTGGGCGGCGCAAAACAATTTCCTCGACGACGTGCCGGTGGAAAAGGTGAAGGATTTCCAGGCCAAACTCACGGATTTCCTTGTGACGCGCAAAACCGATTTGCTCGCCAAAATTCGCAACGAAAAAGCCATCGGCGACGCGCTGGCGGCCGAGTTGAAGGCGGCGGTGACGGAATTCAAGCCGACGTATCATTAAAAATTAATGCCCAGCACACGCGACATACGCCGGCGAATCAAGTCGGTCCGGAACACGGCCCAAATCACCAAGGCGATGCAGATGGTGGCGGCGGCCAAGATGCGCAAGGCGCAGCAGGCCGCCCTGGTCGGCCGGCCCTACGCGGATTTGCTGAACCAGATTCTGGCCGAAGCGGCGCCGCGGATCGTGTCGTTTCAGCATCCGCTGATGGAGCCGCGCCCCGTGACCAAACGCGCGGTCATTCTGGTCACCACGGACCGTGGTTTGTGCGGCGGTTTGAACGGTAATTTGCTCCGGGAAGCGACGAAGCTGGACAAAGGCGCGACGGCTTTCATTGCCGCCGGAAAAAAGGGCGCGCAGTTCATCGCGCGCACGAAACGGCAACTCGCCGCCGAGTTTGCCTACAAGGACACGCCACAGTTTGCCGAGGCGCGGGCCATTTCCAAATTCGCCCAGGACTTGTTTTTAAAGCGTGAGGTGGATGCCGTGGACGTGTTGTTTACCAAATTCGTTTCAACCCTGGTACAGCAGCCGACGGTGGTACCTTTTTTGCCGATCGGCAAAATCCAGGCGGTCACGGCCGGCATTCCGCACGCCGACCAGGAACTGGCCGCTCCCCGCAGTCCGCGCACCGATGTTTTCGAATTTGAACCGGACGAAAAGTCGGTGTTGGGTGAATTGCTTCCGCACAGCCTGAATTTTCAGATGCACCAGATTTTGCTGGAAGCAAAGGCCAGTGAACAGAGTGCGCGCATGGTGGCGATGAAGAATGCCACCGACAACGCCCAGCAAATCATCAAGGACCTGACACTCGAATACAACAAATTGCGCCAGTCAAACATCACGAAGGAACTGTTGGAAATCGCCACTGCGCAAATGGCGGTCGGCTAGGAAATCATTTCGCTTATGAACAAAGGCAAAGTCGTTCAAATCATCGGACCGGTCGTGGACGTGGAATTTCCCGAACCGCTGCCTGCCATTTATAACGCCCTGACCGTGGAATTTGACGTGCCCGGCGAGGGCCGTGCCAAACGGATCCTGGAAGTGGAACAACACCTGGGTGACAACTGGGTGCGCTGCGTCTGCATGGGTTCGACCGAAGGCATGAAGCGTGGTTATGAAGCCACGGACAACGGTGGTCCCATTGCCATGCCGGTCGGCGAAGCCGTCATGGGCCGCGTGTTCAATGTCACCGGCGAAGCCGTGGATGAACAAGGCCCGGTAAAGGCGGACAAGTTCAATCCCATTCATCGGGCGGCGCCGACGCTGATAGACCAATCCACCAGTCCGCAGATTTTGACCACCGGCATCAAGGTCATTGACCTCATTTGTCCGTTCCTGAAGGGCGGCAAGGTCGGCGCCTTCGGCGGCGCCGGCGTCGGCAAGACCGTCGTCATCATGGAACTCATCAACAACATCGCGAAGCTGCACGGCGGCATCTCGATGTTTGCGGGTGTCGGCGAACGCACGCGTGAGGGCAACGACCTCTACAACGAAATGATTGAAGCCGGCGTCATCAAGGTCAGGAAAGACGCCAAGGGACATCCCGTCAAAAATGAAAAGGGCCTGCCGATCATCGAAGGCGGTTCGAAAATCGGCCTCGTCTATGGCCAGATGAACGAGCCGCCCGGCGCGCGTCTGCGCGTGGCGCTGTCGGCCCTCGCGGTCACGGAATATTTCCGTGACGAAAAAAACCAGGACGTGCTCCTGTTTATTGACAACATTTTCCGTTTCTCGCAGGCCGGGTCCGAAGTCTCGGCGCTGCTCGGCCGCACACCGAGCGCCGTCGGTTACCAGCCGACGCTCGCCGCCGAAATGGGTGATTTGCAGGAACGCATCACCTCCACCAACAAAGGTTCCATCACCAGCTTTCAGGCCGTTTACGTGCCCGCCGACGACCTGACCGACCCGGCGCCGGCCACGACGTTTGCGCACCTGGACGCGACCATCGTGCTGGACCGTTCCATCTCGGAACTCGGGATATATCCCGCCGTGGACCCGCTGGCTTCGAACTCCCGCGCGCTGGCGCCGGAAATTGTCGGGCAGGAACATTATGACGTGGCCCGGGGCGTCCAAAAGGTGCTGCAGCGTTACAAGGACTTGCAGGACATCATCGCGATTCTCGGCATGGATGAACTTTCGCCGGACGACAAGCTCACCGTATACCGGGCGCGCAAAATCCAGCGTTTCCTGAGCCAGCCGTTCTCGGTGGCGGAAGTGTTTACCGGCCGCCCGGGCAAACAGGTGCCCGTGGCCGATACCGTCCGCGGTTTCAAGGAAATTCTTGAGGGCAAACACGACGAGGTGGCCGAGCAGAATTTTTACATGAAGGGCGGAATTGAAGAGATCAAAGAAACGTAGGCGGGAGGGACGGCGTTTCGCCGTCCCCCAAACTGGGTCGCCGACACGGCAACCCTCCCAATAAAAATGGCTGGAACCCTGAAACTCGAAATCGTTACTCCGGAGGCGAAAATCTACTCCGAGGACGTGGACATGGTGACGCTCACCGGGACCGAAGGCGAGATGGGCATCCTGCCGCAGCATATGCCTTTGATGACGCAACTCGTCGCCGGCGAAATCGTCGTGCAGAAGGCCGGCGAGACCATTTTCATCTGCGTGGGCGACGGTTTTGTGCAGGTCACCGGCGACCGGGTGGCGGTGCTTACCGACATGGCCATCAAAGCCGATAACATTGATGAAGCCAAGGCCGAGGAGGCATTACGCCTTGCCGAGGCGCGTCTGGCGGAGAAGATCAGCGACGAGGAGTCCGCCCGGGTTCAGGCCGCGCTCACGCACGCCGCCACGCAACTCAAAGTAAAACGGCGGCGGCGTTGACGAGTATCGGCGCCCGGCGCCCGGCGCCAACATTGCATTTGCCTTCGGGGAAATTACCGGCAAAATTTCGCTCCATGCGCAACATTCTCGTTTTCATTTCCACACTTCTGCTGGCCGGGAATTCCTTTGCCCGCCAGGACACCCTGCTGGATTCAAACTGGCGATTCAAATCCGGTGACATTTCAGGCGCGGAAGCCGTGGACTTGAGCGACACGAATTGGGAAACGGTTTCCATTCCCCACAACTGGGGCTGGCAAGAGGCCCAACAGGGAAAGGATTATTATCGCGGGCCGGGCTGGTACCGGCGCGAACTGGACCTGAAGCCGCAAGCCGGCAAGCGGTACTTTCTACGATTCGAAGCCGCGAGCCTGTTTGCCGACGTCTACGTGAACGGCGACTTTCTGGGTGAGCACCGCGGCGGGTTTGGCGCGTTCTGTTTTGAAATCAGCGGGCACCTGGCGGCCAGCGGCACGAATGTAATTGCCGTGCGCGTGAGCAATTCCTGGGAACCGGACATCGCGCCGCTGAGTGGTGACTTTTCGGTCTACGGCGGCATTTATCGGCCGGTACATCTATTGGAAACCGCGGCAGAAAACTTCACTCCCACCGACCACGGTTCACCCGGCGTCATCTGGAGGCAAACGAGTGTCACGAAGAAAAAGGCCGTGCTGGATGTCACCGCCCAGATTTCCAACGGCACGCGCGACAGTCGGCCATTGATACTGGTCGCCACGGTGTTCGATGCCAACGGGAAAAAGGTTGTCGAAACCAAACAACCAGTCGTTTTGACGCCGAATGCGACGGCGCCGTACTGGTTGCACATGGAGATGACGCGCCCGCATTTGTGGAACGGGCGACTGGATCCTTACCTCTATCGGGCGGTGGTGGAATTGCGCTCGACGAATGGCGTCGTGGATTCGGTCACGCAACCGCTCGGCCTGCGATTTTACCGGGTGGACCCGGACAAGGGATTCTTCCTCAACGGCAAACCCTACGCCTTGCACGGAGTGGACCGGCATCAAGACCGCTGGAACCGGGGTTGGGCCATTTCCGACGCGGACATGGACGAAGACATGCAGCTCATCCGGGAAATCGGCGCGACGGTCGTCCGTTGCGCACATTACCAACACAGTGATTATTTTTACAGCCTTTGCGACAAAGCGGGCATATTGGTCTGGGCGGAAATTCCCCAGGTCAACGAAATCAACACCTCGTTGCGCTTTGCCGAGACGTCGCGCGGCCAGTTGCTCGATCTCATCCGGCAGAACGTCAATCACCCGTCGATTTTCACCTGGAGTTTGTTCAACGAAATCGGGTTGAGGACCACGCCGGATCCCGAACGCGAGTTACAGGACCTGAACAATCTTGCCCACAGCGAAGACCCGACCCGCCCGACCATCGGCGCCACCTGCACGGATAAATATCCGCAAATGAATAAGATTCCCGACCTGCTCGGTTGGAACTTTTATCCCGGCTGGTATTCCGGCTGGGGTTCCTTGACCAACTTCGGCACCTTGCTGGAGAAACACCGTTACGACAGCCAGCACGGCGGCTTCTGCGTGAGCGAATATGGTGCGGGTGCAAATGTGGCACAGCATGAACAGAATCCGACCCAACCGCGCACCGACGGCCAATGGCACCCTGAGGAATGGCAGGCCATGGTCCATGAACAAATGTGGGCGGTGATGGCGTCCAAACCCTACGTCTGGGGCACCTTTGTCTGGAACATGTTCGACTTCGCCGTCAACACCCGCCACGAAGGTGGTATTCCCGGGCGCAACGACAAGGGGCTGGTGACCTATGATCGCAAAACCAAGAAGGACGCGTTTTATTTTTACAAGGCCAACTGGTCCGATGAACCCGTGTTATACATCACCGACCGCCGATTCACTGAACGTACGAATGCCGTCACCGATGTAAAAATTTATTCCAATGCCCGAACCGTCGAGTTGTTATTAAATGGAAAATCGGAGGGCTATCACCGGAATGCCGTGGACGGCGTGTTCCTCTGGAAGAACGTCAGTCTAAGGCCGGGTGAAAACCAGGTCACCGCCCGGGCTGAGCGCGACGGAAAGGCCTTGGGTGACACCTGCACATGGACGCTCGAGACGCCACAATCCATCCCACCGAACCCCACCGGACACGAGTAAGCTGTAGGAACGTATACGGCCATCCGGGTATCAAGACACGGATCCAGGAGATCGTAGAAACCGTCTTAGGTCTGGGGCCGAGGAGGCGGTCGAAACGCCGCCACCACTTTTGGGCGCAACATGAAGACCAGCAGCAGGATGGGATAAACCACCCAGAATAGTCCGCCGACGGTTCCACTCAGCGGTCCGCCGATGGCG
>DATJYM010000064.1:0-4232 GCA_035499615.1 Candidatus Acidiferrales bacterium
TGATCAATCCGCAACTGACGGCAACCAAGAGCTTCACGGTGACAGTGACTGCGATCCATAACGGGCCGGTGTTGCCCAACCAGACGAGCCGGACAATTGATGTATTGACCACACTGGTCGTTACAAACACCGCCACCGATAGTGACATTCCAGCCAATACTCTGACTTATATGCTAACGGCTGCGCCTGCCAATGCGAGTATCGACGACCATGGAGTGATTACCTGGATGCCGCTCTCAGCGCAAGGCGGCACCACCAACCAGTTCGTCACGGTTGTGACCGATGACGGCTCGCCTCCATTCAGCGCGACGAACTCGTTTGAGGTGATTGTCAATCCGGCGCCGATCATACCCGCCCCGGCGATACAATCCATTATCGTGTCTAACGGCGTTGCCATCGTAACCTGGAGTACAGTGCCGCCGGGCATTTACCGGCTACAATACAATGGAGATCTGACTCGTACCAACTGGACCAGCGTGGTGCCGGATGTGCAGGCGACCGGATCAACCGCAACGGTGACCAACGGCACCGGCAATTCAACGCAACAGTTTTACCGTGTCATGGTTGTCCCTTTGCCGTGAAAAGTTACCGTGATGCGCATAAAGCTCTTTGGCTTTGACAATATATTGCCCTAGCAAGTCCAACCATGCCTCTTACCACTGCAAATAATTCCCGGATTGCACCGGCCGTTCATGGCCGGCGACAGTTGGAACGAGACCCGTCATTCGAGGTGGATTTATCCCGGCATCTCGGGCGCAGTTACTCTTCGTCCGCTCTCCTGGAGCATTATTCGCGATTTGCGAATGGCGATGGAGAATTGGACGGGCTCCTGCGCCGGGCCATCTGGCGAGCGGTAGCGCGCAAATTCGGCAATGGGGTCCGGATCGGTCCCGGCGTCGGGTTTAAACACCTGGAGACTTTCGAAATCGGCGACGGGGTTTTCATCGGGGCACAGGCGTACCTTCAGGGGCGTTTCGATGGAACGGCTAAAATTGGCAATCATGTGTGGATTGGACCGCAGGCGTATTTTGATGCGCGGCACCTTATCATTGAAGATAATGTGGGTTGGGGTCCGGGCGCCAAGGTGCTGGGTTCCGTCCACACCGGTCTCCCGGTGGACCGGCCGATTATTGAAACCGATCTTGAGATTCGACCGGTCCATATCGGGGCCTGGGCGGATGTCGGCACGGGCGCCATAATATTGCCCGGCGTCACCATCGGGAAAGGGAGTATCATTGGTGCCGGAGCAGTCGTGACGCGTGAGGTCGCCCCCTTTTCAGTCGTGGCCGGCGTCCCGGCACGCTTCCTGCACTGGCGGGAGGGGCACAAACCGGCGAAACAACAGAAAGCGAGCAGAAGGAAAACTTCATGAAATACAAAAGGGCATTGATAACGGGTGGGGCGGGATTGATCGGATCGCATATCGCGGACCAACTGGTGACTGAAGGTCTCGAGGAAATTGTGGTGTTGGACAACTGGACCCGGGGCCGGCGACAAAACCTTGAATCGGCGATGGCCTCCGGCAAGGTCACGTTGGTGGATGGCGATATCCGGGATATCAAGCTGGTACAGGACGTGATGAATGGGGTTGATATCCTGTTTCATGAAGCCGCCATCCGCATCACCCAGTGCGCCGAAGATCCACGGCTGGCCCATGACGTTTTGGCCACCGGCACCTTTAACCTTTTGGAAGCAGCGGTGGCTGCCAAAGTCAAGCGGGTGGTTTCCGCCTCGTCCGCCTCGATTTATGGACAGGCCGAGGAATTTCCGACCCCGGAGACCCACCATGGTTATGGCAACCGGACGATCTATGGAGCGACAAAAATGTACAGCGAAGGTTTGCTGCGAAGTTTTCATGAAATGTACGGGCTGAATTATGTGGCGCTGCGTTATTTCAATGTCTATGGCCCCCGGATGGATGCTTTCGGCGTTTATACCGAAGTGATGATTCGCTGGATGGAACGGCTGTCGAAGGGACAGCCCTGCCTAATTCTGGGTGACGGCAAACAAACAATGGATTTCGTGTTCGTTGACGACATCGCCCGGGCGAATCTGATGGCCGCGATGTCTTCCATTACCGATGATGTGATCAATATTGCCAGTGGCACCGAGACCAGTCTGATCGAGTTGGCTGAAACGCTGGGTCGCGTTATGGGTGTCAATCGTGCTCCGGAGTATGGTCCTGCCCGCAAGGCCACGCCGGTTTTTCGAAGACTCGCAGACGTAACCAAAGCCGAACAGCTGCTCGGATTCCACACGCATGTCACGCTCGAAGAGGGCTTGCGCAGGCTGGTGCAATGGTGGTCAAAGGAGCGGTCCATGCCACCTGCGGCTCCGGTTGCTCAAAGGTAGAGTGCGACACGAACATTAATCTGCCTCCGGGAAAATTATCGGATTGGCCTCATCTTTCTCATGCAGCAAAATCAGTACTATTTCTGCTTGGACAATTGGCGTTGTATAATATATATTTATGGCACGCGAGTGCGTATTGCATTCAAAACCCGGTTATTCCCGGGAATTTTATGTACTCCCCCAGACACAATGCCGAGCGAAGCCGCTTTGGGCTCTGGTTGGTTCTGGCCTTGCTCGGCGGGTCTGGCCCGCTGGTTCAGGCAGCCGGGCCGGAGCCGGCTGGCTGGTTTGCTGGGGACATGCATGTGCATCGGAGTTGTGGCGGCGCTCCGGAAGCCGTATCCGACATTTATAGCGAAATGTCCGGTCAGAACCTCGCCGTGGTTTCTCTGCTGGCGGACATGGGCAACGGTGAGGTGCAGAATCCGGTGACCGATCTCCCCCTTGTGAACGGACAGGACGATCCGGTTTCGACTCCGGGGCAAATTGTACACTGGGACGCTGAATGGCATTGGGACGCCACCTATACGCAATATGCGCATCAAGCCTTGGGCGGGCATTTGGTGCTTTTGGGCCTTACCAATGCTTATCAAATCTGGGCTGAATACACCTATCCCATCTTCCAGTGGGCGCATCAACAAGGTGCCATCGCTGGATTCGCACACATGCAATATCTCGGTGACGATTTTCCTCTGACTCTCACTTGTTGCACCCCGGTGGAATACCCGGTGGAAGTGGCCTTGGGCAGTTGTGACTTTGTCTCGGAAGACGTGGCTGGCGGCGATACGGCCATTCATGGCTATTATCGGCTGTTGAACTGTGGGTTTCGGCCCGGTTTTGCCGGAGGTTCGGACCATCCCTGCAGCTCGGCCGTCGGTCAGACCCTCACCTATGCCAGGATTTCCGGAGGACAATTGACGTATAGCAACTGGATTCAAAGCATCGCCAGGGGAAGGACTGTGGTATCGCGCAACGGGCACAACGAATTTCTTGACTTGAAAGTCAATGGCACTGCCGGCCCGGGGGACGAAATCCAGTTGACCAATGCCGGCAACGTGCAGGTGACAGTTCAATGGACAGCACAGGAGAGCCTGTCAGGGACGATTGAGCTGGTCAAAAACGGCGTCGTGGTCGCGAGCCTGCCAGCCTCGGCAGCGCCGGGAGCTCCAGCCAGTCTCAATACAAACGTCAGTTTCACCAACAGCGGATGGTTGTGTGCGCGGAGAATGGATCCCGTCAGCGGAGAGCACGCAATACAAGCCAGCGCCGTTTTCATAACCGTGAACCACGCCCCCGTGCGTGCCAGCGCGGACGACGCGCGGTTTTATATGCAGTGGATGAATAATCTGCTGGCTCTGACTTCACCCGGTGGAGGCTGGAGTTCATTCTTTGTGACCAACCGGACCCAGGCCCAGGCTCGTTACTCGGCTGCCCTCGCAGTTTACCAGCAAATCGCCTCGGAAGCGGCCGCCCTGCTGCCGGTGACCATCGATACCGCCACATTGCCATACGGAACACTGAATACCGCATATTCGGCGAACCTGGCGGCTGAAAATGGAGTTCCCCCTTACACCTGGTCGCGGCTTGGCGGCTCGTTGCCGCCTGGTTTGACACTCGATACCAACAGCGGTGCCGTAAGCGGCGCACCAACAGCTGCCGGCTCTTTCAGTTTCACGATTCAAGTGACCGATTCGAGTAATCCGCAAGAGACGGCCAGCAAGACACTCGTTGCCACGATTACCACCGTGCCGCTAGTAACCCTATGGCCCGGTTCGGCCGTGCCCAACACGATCGACCAAGGTTTTGACAATTCATTGGAGGTGGGTGTCAAGTTACGCTCCGATGTGGCCGGGTACGTTACTGCGATCCGGTTTTATAAG
>DATJYM010000065.1:0-2158 GCA_035499615.1 Candidatus Acidiferrales bacterium
GCAGCAGTGCCGCCCAGGAAGGTGGCATGTTCTTGCGCACTTCGATGGCGGTGAAGGGTTTGCCCTGACGGGCACCGGTCATTTTCGCCCAAGTTGCCATGCGAGCTACCCCGTCCTCGAGCGAAACATTCTGGATCAGATCTCCGAAAAATCTCCGGACCTTCTCATGCGCCGAGTAGGCGTGCACGACTTCATTACGGGCCTCGAGCTGTTGGATGGCCGGCTTCGCGCCCATCGCCCGAGCCACAACTTGCGCCAGCTCCGCAACCGAATAGGCTTTGTCGGCACCGACGTTGAAAACCTGATTGTAACAAGCCGGGCGCGCGATGCTGGCAGCGATCACTGGCGCAACGTCATCAATGTAACTGAACGCGCGGGTCTGTTTGCCGTCGCCGAAAATCGTCATCGGCTGGCCTTGCATGATCTGATTCATGAAAATGCCGATGACGTTGCGGTAACGGTCGCCCAGATTCTGGTTTTCACCATAAACATTGTGTGGCCGGAAGATGACATGGTTCAGTCCAAACATTTCATGCGCCTCACGCAGGTCAAGTTCCACCGCATACTTGGCGATGCCGTAAGGGTCTTCCGGCTGCGGCACCAGTTCCTCGGACATCGGCAGTTGATTCCGGCCATAGACCGCGATGGACGACGTGAACACGAAACATTTCACCTCGTGATTCACGGCGGCGTTGATGAGATTGACGCTGCCCAGCAGGTTGTTGGTGTAATTGAATCGCTTGATGAAATGGCTCAAGCCCTCGGCAGCGTAGGCTGCCAGATGGAACACATATTCGAACCGATGGTCGGCAAACAATTGTTGCACCAGCACCATGTCCGTGACCGAGCCTTCAACAAACTCAGTCCCCGCCGGAATCTGGTCCTGAAAACCGCCGCTCAAATCGTCCAACCCTACCACGTGATGCTTTTGTTGGAGCAAATGCGCGCAGACATGGGAACCAATGAATCCCGCCGCGCCAGTGACCAATACCCGTGAACTCATGCGGGCAGTCTAATAGGCAATCAGGCGGGCGGCGAGGTTTTTCCATTCTGACTCACCGTCTTGACACTTGGTCGGACGCAATTGAGAATAAACCCGTTTCATATTTCCGCTCATTTATGAAGATTGAAAAATCCGCGAGTCCCGTACCGCCCAGTGGACTGGTCTTCGTCGGCCTGCTGGTGGTTGTACTGGCCTTGTTGTTCGCCAGGAGCTTTTTGCCGGGCTACGTCCACTTTGCCAACGACGGGCCGTTGGGACAACAAAACGCGGCCTGGCGCCAGCTCCCCGCCGCCTTCACCGGCAGCTGGTATGATATCAACGACATCGGCAGCAGTGCCGGAGCCATGACCCCGGCGCCGAGTGCGTTGATTTTCTGGGCGCTGGGCCCGGTTGGTTATGCTAAATTCCTCGCGCCGCTGGCACTGTTTATTTTGGGATTGGGCGCCTGGACGTTTTTCCGGCAATTGCAGCTTTCGCCGCTGGCCGCCATCCTGGGCGCTTTGGCGGTCACACTGAATTCAACGCTTTTCGCGGATGCCTGCTGGGGTACGGCGTCGCATGAAATTGCCTTCGGCATGGATTTTTTTGCGCTGGCATTGGTGGTGTCCAATGTTGCCGGAACACCCTGGTTTATTCGCTGGACGCGACTGGCCCTGGCCGGACTGGCGGTTGGCATCAACGTGATGGAGGCCGCGGACATCGGCGCGATCTTCAGCGTAATCGTTGCGGCTTTTGTCTTCTACCGAGCAATTGCTATCGAAAGCGGAGTGGCTTGGGCAAAGGTAGGGCGGGGCATCGCCCGCGTGGCGATCATTGCCGTATTTGCCGGATTTATCGCCACGCAATCAATCGGAGCGCTGATAGGCGCGGCCATCGTCGGCATCGCCGGCACGGCGCAGACGGGCGAAACCAAGGCTCAGCATTGGTTCTGGGCGACTTCCTGGAGCGAACCTAAAATCGAAACGCTCAGCGTGTTGGTGCCGGGTCTGTTTGGCTATCGGCTGGATACTCCCAATCATATGATGGACTCTCTTCAAAAAAGCTACGAGGGCGGAAATTATTGGGGCACAGTCGGCAGCGACCCGGCGCTGGATTCGTGGTTCGACGGGGGGAGAAAAGATCCGTTCCCGGGGGGGCAGATCCGGTTTACCAGCG
>DATJYM010000066.1:0-27593 GCA_035499615.1 Candidatus Acidiferrales bacterium
TTCGGTCAACTGCCACACCCCAATGCCCTGCTGACCGAAGAAACCAGTCAAACTGCCCGGTCCATCCGACCGGCGCGAATGGGCGACGCCGCCGCCGGCGCTGTCGTCATAGATCAGGTCATAGGGCCCGGGCGGATTGGCGAGGGAATCATGGTTGTTCAACACAACGGGATGACCACCGTTGAGCGTGAGCGTGCCGATCAGGTCGCCGAAATTTTGATGCGTAATGTTATTGTTAACCGTGACCGTTCCCACGGTGATGGGATAAATGGCCAGGCCAAACACATAATTCCTGCCCGGAACGGTCGGGTTGCCGTCGGGGATATTTACCGGCACCGGCACCCCGTTTACCAGCTGGTTGCCATTCTGTGGCGTGCTGAAAGGCGTTGCGCTGAAAATGGATATGAACCCATACTCCGCCGCCATCTGGTCCTCGGACTTCACGCCGACGTAATAGACTTCATTGGGCTTGGAATCGATGTCCACCACGAACTCAGTGCTCCCGCGGCCCACGGACGCACCGTCGAATGTTGACCCGGCGGACAAGCCGACCTGCGTTCCGTGAGCACACTGGGAAATCACATTGGGATCCAGGTTGGTCAGCCCCGGACTCGTGCTGACATACAGGTCAATGTCCGCTTCCCGCGTGGCATTCCCGACCGTGCCGCCGAAAACACCCAGGCGGGGAACCGAAAGCGTGTCCGGATCCGGCGCATTTGGGTTAAAGATAACAAAGGCCGCGTTGGTGAAGGCGATATTGGTGGCGGCAAACGAATTCGTCACCACGTAGAAATGCCACTGGTTGGTCATGCCCACCGTGACGACGGCATTGGCGGCAAAGCTGAAACTGGGGACGGTGGCACCGTTTGTATCCATCACCGTTATGGGCCCGACCGGAACCGTGTTGTTGCCAAGCAAAGGCGTGTTGGCGCCGACAAGCTCATTGATCAAGGGCGCATCCACGTTGGTACCTGACAGAAAGTCGATCTGCTGGTCGCCGGTGGGATTGGAAACCGTCACTGGCGGGGTCGGGCTGGGCGCCGGTGTGGCGCTGACCGTCATCGCGGCGGGATCCTGTCCGTTGCCACAGGAGACCACCAGCGCGTAATCCTGCACCACATTGTTGGATTGCGCGGTCACGGCGTTCACGTTGACGCGGTAACCCATGACGGTGACCGAGAAACTGGTGCCGGCGCCCACCGGCAGATAGACGTTCTGCACGTTGTTGATGGAATCAAAAACCGTCGGCGTGTTGGTGCCGTGAGGGTTATTGACGGTGCTGGACGGCCCGATATCGTTGCCAAAATAGACAATTGGATTGGTCGGATTGCTGAGATTGTTGACGACCAGAACCAGATTGTTCACCAGCTTGATGGCGGCGGCAGGGTCACCCGGCGGATCCGTCCACGCCAGCGTGACGCGTAATGGCTGGTCGTTGGTCGAGGTGACATTAACATAATAAGTCTGGCTGTCGCCGGTGGCCAGCGCGTTGGCCGGGCTCTGGTCCTGCACATACGTCGAACAGGAACTGCCGAGCTGATCGGTAATACCCGGCGGCAGAGAGTCCGGCAAATTAATCAGCCCCCAGCCCTCATAATTGAGGGTGTTTTGGACCTGGAAATTGTACAAACCCGTCGCCTGGGCGCCATTGATGAGCATCGCCTTGAGCAACGCCGGGCTGGGCCGCACACCATAGGCTTTCGAGTAAAATTCCTGCATCAGGGCCAGCGTCCCGGATACCATCGGCGTGGCCATGCTCGTCCCGGTTTCGTAGCGATAATAGGGACCGGGACCGGTGCTGTTGTTGTTGAGGGTGCCGATGGTCTGGTCGAGGTTGCTCAGCTGTAGAAAATAATCTCCGCTGCCGTTGGTGGTGATGATGTCGGTTAGCAAATCGAAGATGACCTGGCCGGGAGTATCGTTGCTGATGGCAAAATTGAAAGCGCCGGTGAAACCCTGGCCCGAGGCGAGGATTTGCGAGATGGTCGGCGCATTGGGATCGGGGGGAATGAGGACCGGATCATTGGTGCTTATGTACTGATAACCCGGCGAGCCAAACAAGCCGATCAACGTCGGCAGGAGGGCGAAGCTGAACGGCGAATTCGCATTCGGGAATGTCTCAATAACCAATTGCACCGCGTTGGACGGGACAAAAGGAAATGGCCGGACAACCTTTGACCCCGGCTGAACGATGAACCCACTGAATATCTGGATCTGGTCATTTGTCGGATTTTGATAGAAATAGGAATTAATGTCCCATTGCTCGGAGCGGGTCGAGATGATGAACGTGCCCGGCGCACACACATCCGGCTTGTACCGGCCAAAGACGCCTTCGGTGCCGATGCCGACATTGCCCCGGCTGGAATATCCGGCCACACGATAACCGGTGGAGGTTTCCTGTTGCCACGGCGGGCTGGTGTTGGTGGTAAGCGAGCCATCGGCGTTGGCCACGGTCGTCGTGACGACGTTGGTGATATTACGATCCTCCTGGAGGGCGCCTACGGTGATGACGTCCTTGGCTGTGGCTGGCGACTCGATTGAGTCGGCGGTGCCGCCGCCGAGGTCTTCGCTGTCACTGCCATTGCCAGCGTTGCCGGCGGCAAACACAAACAAGACCGGCTGCGACCCGGTCACAAAGGGCAGGGCGTCGCGCACCGCCGCGTCGTAACTCGCGGCCGACAAATCATACGCGCTGTCGCCTTCGTAGACCCAACTGTTGTTGGAAATGAGCGCGTTGGTCAGCGCCGGCACTTCCTGGAAGTATTGATCGGAAATAATGTTGGTGTCCGCGCCGCCTTGAATGCCACCCACCGAATACAAGGTCGCCCCCGGCGCCATGCCACGGAACTGGTAATTCGTTCCCTGTCCGCTATTTAATATCGAACCCGGTGCGTTGGTCACGGTCATGGATTCCAAACCATCACCGGCGATAATGCCCGCCACATGCGTACCGTGGCCATTGGTATCCACGAGGCTCTGCGGTGCATCACCAATGACGCCTATGGCCTTCCCATAATTGCCTCCGGGGGCCAAGTCAGGATGCACGGCGTCAACGCCAGTGTCGTTCATTTCCACAAGGACGTTGGCGCCGGTCAGATTCAGATAATTGGTCGGAGTCAGGCTGTCGGGCGCCACGCCCACCGTTGCGCGCGCGAGATCATTCGCCACGGCCCGTGGATGAAACGGTTCCACGATTTGGACCCCGGACAGCGTGGCCAAGACGGTCCAGTTCCGGGGGGGAATCACACTGACGACGGGGCCGAAGGGGGATTGGTCGCGACCCACGACTTGTCCGCCGAGTTTTTCTATCTGTTGAATCGTTGCCGGCGCATCGTCGGCAAACAATCCCAGCTTCAATGACGCGCCATCCGGCTGTTGGAGTTGCCCAACCGCGGAATAAAGCAGCGACGACTGAATTTTATAATAGGGCTCGTAGGGAATGACCGCCTGCGTTTGCGGATTGCCACCGAGCGCGCCGGCGACACTCGCGGTGGCGCGCACCAGATAGGCGTCATTGGGGATATAGGCAATAATCGTTGCGCCCGCCTGTGTCAGCAGTGCCCGGAAGGCATTGTCAGTCGGACCATTGGCCTGGACGATGTAGGCGCCGGGATCGCCTTGCGGCTGGAGATTTTTGGGGAAGACAAAATTGAGCGGCACGCCCGTGTCAATCAATGCGTTCTCCAGCAGGATGGCGTGGCTGTCGTTGACCAACTGGCCGATGGGTTTGAGGGTGTTGCTCAGGCGCCCGGCGAACCTGTTGGTGTTCCACTCGGCCAGGCTGATTTGCGCCACATTCGTGCTAATCACTCCGCGAGCGGGTGCGGCGGGCGCAGCCGGAGCAGGGCGGGCGGCCGCCACGGAGGACGGATTAACGACCCGGGCGGGCGCCGGCGACCGGCTGGAGTGATGCCAAAGGAACCACACCCCGGCCACACAAAGCAGACAAACCACCCCCAAAACGAATGATCGCGTACGCATAAACGGCCTTGTTGTCAGTTAGTATTGCACAAAGTTTTCCGCTGAGCGAAAAAGGAAATGCCTGTTGAACAGCAGGAGACGACGTAAGGAGTCTCTAATTTGTCTTTCAAAACGCGGGTGGAGATTGAGATTCGTCACCTCGTCTCCTACCCGGGCTTTTAAGCCCCTCATCGAGCCGTCCGCACGGACATCCCGGCGGGATGTCCCTACCACTTTATTTTCTTCATTCTTCATCCTGGCGTCTTGGCGGTTAATTCGACGGCAAAACGTTAAACTGTTCCACCACCGCATTGTTGTTGGTGATGGAGGGCATAATCATCAAGTTGACGATGTTACCGTCGTTGGTCAGAACAACATTGTTCAGCCGCGTTCCGTTAAAGCGCACCACGGCGCGGGTCGCGGCCTCCGCCGTCACCTGGTAATTGGTGATCATGCCAAAAGCAGGCTGGCCATTGGCCAGCGTGATATTGGCCGTGTTGATGCCGTTCGGCGCGGGTTTCAATGTCTGGCCGTAGCTGTAAATCACGTAACGCGGCGAGTCACTGACGTGCAACAGCGACATCACCTGTTGCGGCAGCCATTCATACATCTCGTCGCTGATGCCGTTGGTTTGCTGAATCGTATCCCGCCAGTTCAGGAAAGGCGATTGGGCGGTCAGTTGCGGCACCGTCAGAATGTCGCCGACGTGCTCGAACGAGCCGGCCAGTCCGTCCGCATTGACAATGCTGGCGCGCGTTTGATTGATGCCCGTCACGATTTGGCCCAGGGCCGAACCCGCCGCGCCGGGCCCGGCGGGATTGATCGGAAACCACGTAAAAGTCCGGAGCGAGCCGTTATGTTGCCCGCGTGCACCCGCCGCCACATTTATGAAGGCGTCGGCGGCATTGTTGGAAAGGACGAGGACGCCACTGAACAAAGCCGACCACGCCGCCAGCCCGGCCTGGAGGTTGTTCGTGTCACTGGCCCCGACATTCACCGAGAGCTGGCCGCGCGTGGCATTGTCGTTGAGCGAAGTGTTGAAAACATCAAACAACAGCCGGTCCTGCGCCGGCGCGGTATTGACGGCGTCATAGTTCTGGCCGTTGACCAACCGGGTATTGCCGGTCCATAGCGCCCAAACGTTGGTCCCGACATAATTGGTAACGTTCCCGGTCACCTGGATCCCGTAAAGGACGTTTACCGACTTGAGATAGACAGTTTGCCAGGGCGTTCCACGATGGACGCGGCCCAGCCAGCCGACGGTTGGCATTTTGTAGGTTGGAAAATCCCAGTCGTCCGACTGCCGCACCAGCGGGTCTTTGATGGAAAGGTTGGAGGGATTCTGGTCTTCGGTCGTCAACACCGGGTTGCCCCCCCACGGCCGGTAACTTGGATTGAGGGCGCCCAGATTTCCATTGGGACTGTTATTCGTGAGGGTGTCCACATACCGGTCGGAAACAATGGTGCTTTCCCCATTCAAACCCCAATTCAGATCGCTGGCGGTATAGTGCACCAGCGGATCGTTGGCCTGCCAGGACACGTGTTGGACGACCGTGGCCGTAGGCGTATAGGGCGCCTGCATGGCGTTGGTCATTTGGGCCGTGGCAATGGCCTGCACTTCGCCAGGAACGTAAGGGGGCGGTGGCGTGTAACCGAAGAAGGCGTTGAACCCGGCGATTTCATTTGCCAGCAAGCTGGGGGAGGACTGGTCCCAGGTACCGCTGGCGGCGCTGGCCGTATAATTCCCCAGTGATATACCTATCTGACTGAGAAGACCGATGGGCCGTCCGCTTTCATAATTCGTGTTCCACAGCTCGCTCCCGCTGGCCTGGGCCGAAACGACCGGCGCGTCATAATTGGTGATGATTTCACTGGTCAGATCGCGTGTGGTGTTCGGTCCGCTCAACTGCACATAGTCGATCACATGCGTACCGCTCGGGCTTGTCTCCAGCATGAACACCTGAAGCTCGTTCGAGGTTGTTAGAAACCAATGCGGCTGCGGATAAAGCTGATTATTGTTGAACATCACGTTTTCTTCGTAGGGCGATGCCAGATTAGTCGTCAAGTAGGGCTGACCAGCGACGAAACCCGGCTCCGGGGTTGTGTTCCCCACATTGAAGCGATAGATCGAATTGGTGACGACCATGACGTTCGTGTTAAGCGGAATCTGGAATGAAAGCAGAGACCCGAGCGGATCGATCACGAGATTATAGCCGGGCCAAACGTTTCCGGGGAGAAACGCGATGGAGTTGGACATCGGGAAAACGGGAAGGTCGGCAGAAAATCTCTCATCGTTCGACAGGGCCGCGTGTCGTAAGCCATCCCTGACGTAAATGACCATGCTTTCACTGCCTGGACGGTACCCATTGGTGTAGGAATTCCAAAATTCCACGCCGAACTGGTTGCTGAGGCTGAGATTAAACATCTGGTTAAAATTGTAGTGGTCGGGATTGTCGGTGTAAGTGTCGTTGGTGCTCTGACGTGTGACCTGCAATTTGCGCGTTAGCTGGAATGCGCTTTGCAAATTGAATTTGTTGAAATTCGGAAATCCCTTTTTCGCGCCGATAATCCACGGCACACCATAGACGTTTACGTTGGTGTAAAGACCGGGGCCAAAACCGAATGGATTGGGCGGAGTACGAAGGGGAGTCACCAAATCAGTGATCTCCACCGGCAGCAACAGTTGAGAATCATAAACTCCACCTGGAACCGACTCCACCTGTTCGTAGCCTCTGATGTAAACGTTGGTGTAGCCGGCGGTATCGTTGGTGACCAAAAATATTGGACGGAAAACGGACGGGAAATTAGCACCCAGCACAGGCGCATTATTTGTCGTCGCATCGTAGATATTAGCAGCGAGCTGGAGGACGCGCTGGACCGCCGGGGTGTAAACAAACTGGCCATTCACATAAACCGGAATATTCGTGATGCCAAACGGCAAAGGCATGTTCGTGGGGTTCAGCGAGGGGTTGACGGCCGTGCTGATGTTGGTGTAGCTGCCGTAGGTCGCCAGATAGTTCGAAGGGCTTTCCACCAGCCATTGCTGCTAATACAGGCGCAACATCCGGTCGGCGGCATTGGTAAAGAATTGCAGGGCATTCGTCCACGGAATGAAATTTGTTTCCATGTTGGGAACGATATTGCCATGGGCGTCCACGTTTACGTAATTAAGATTGAGTTTGTTCTGTTCGGGAGCGGATTCCACACCCATCTGCGAAAGCAGCCGATAATATGTATAGCGGTTGTAAAAGTTGGTGGGGTCACTGTTGGCCAGGTTGAAGCTGTCACCGGCCGAAAGCAGGCGGTTGGTGAATGCCGCGGAGGTTTTGGTTGTGTCAAACAACTCTTGCAGGTCAAAGAACTGGTTGGGGTTGTTCGCGCCGGACCAGGGCAGAATCATGCTCTGGGCGCCGGCATTGATGCCGAAGGGACTCGTCATCAACGGTCCCACGCCATACGCGTCAATATTGTTCTGAAACGCCGGAAAGGCCAGTCCGTTCGTAAACAATCCGTTGGGGCCTCCAACAGGGGCCAAGGTGTTGTAGTTGAAAGCGTAGCGATAGCTCAAAAGCGACAGGGCGTCTTCAAAACCGGCGCCCACATTGGGAAGGGCAAAGGTCGGTTCACGATAATTGTAGGCGGCTATTAACGGGTCCCATTCGTAAGTGTTCAAATCAGTGAGGAACGCCGCCAGGTTGATTTCCCAGGAGCCGACACCTTGATTGCGCATGAACCCATCATTTGCCGGAACCATGGCTGCATTTTGTTTGATCCCCACCGCGTCGTTGTAAATGGCGTTCAAATCCAGCTCATTGCCGATGGGCAAGGCGATGAAGGCATAGCGCGCTATAAATGGATTGTTCGGCCCGTACGGCTGGTCCGGATGCTGCAGGATGCCGACCCATTCCGGGTCGCCGACTTCCAGATTGGTCTCGGTCCCGCCCGCATCCACCACCGCGCCGTTTGTATCAAAAAATCCATTCCGGTTCAGGTCGAGGTAGAACCGGTTCTCCATCGCACCGGTAACCAGATTGCTCATATAAACCGGCGTGCGCGGCAGGTAATTCAAATTGGCCAGGTTCTGGAGAAAATCGTTCACCGAAAGCGGGCCGGGGCCGGTGCTGTAATAATCAAAATTCACATTCGTCGGACTGGCGACGCCGGTGGTGAATCCGGCCGAATTGATGTAATTGGTCGAGACCAGGAGGCCGAAGTTGTAGGGATTGGTGGTGGCCAGGGCGTTGGCAACGATTTGTCCCTCGGCTGCCGCCAGCGCGTCGTCGGCGGCCAGTTGCGCGCTGATGCTGTCGGTGGTGGTCGCCACCGCATTGCGTTCCCGCCGGCTGATGGCCAGGAAGGTCAGGGCCATGAACGTCACCACCGCCAGCAGGATGAGCGTGATGATCAGGGCAACGCCCTGACGGGAGCGTTGAGAACATCCAACATCCAACATCCAACGCCCAACATCGAATGAAAGCCCGCGGCTTCGAAACAGTTGGATGTTCGATGTTGGATGTTGGATGTTGGATGTTGGTTTAATCTTCATTGGTACGCCGTCCGGTCGACATTGCGGATCATCACGCGCTGGCGGAAGAGGTGCACCTGCCCGGCCTGGTTTGACAAATAATTCATCTGGGCCGCGCCGTTCAGGCCTTCAGCGCGCTGGAGCACGGCGTCCTCCATCACCCCCAGCTCCACCTCCACCGAGGCGGGCACCGTGTTGCTGTACATGTAAAACCCATATACGCCGGGCAAGCCTTGCCAAAACATCGTGCTTTGGTTGGTAAACGTATTGTTTCCCCCGTTGTAATAATACTCCCAGGTATTCGTCATCTCGAATCCGTTGGGGTCATAAGGCCGGATGCTCAAATTCACGACTCCATCCATCAAATAGCTCCAGACCGCCGTATTGGTGTACTGGCCCAAGGCAAAGGTGTTAAAAACCAATGCCGGATTGGATGAGGCATTCGTGGTCAAGTAAAAACGGTAAAGTGAATAGATGCCATTGGTGTCCGGTGTATTCGTAAAGACCGCGTAACCCACGCCCACCCAGGTCGGAGTGCCACCGATGTTTTGGCGGCTCAGGCTGAAAAAATTTTCCAGCACGTTCGTCCGCTGCGCGCTGCTGGCAGTCAATGATTGTATCAGTGGCGGCGGCGCCGTTCTATAGTTTGCCAACACAGCGTAAAAATTGATGTTATTGTTCGTGTTGTAATTGTCCGGGACATTGGCCCAAAGACTATTGGTATCAACCGGACTCAACGACGGTGTCATGGCTCCCAGATCGCTGGCAATCAGACTCATGGCGAGGCGGCCGGATTCGAGGATGTCGGTCTGGGTGAGGCCGCTGCGGAAGGCTTTCTGGGTGCTGTTAAAGATCGCCATCAACGCCAGCACAATCAGCGACAACAGGACCATGGTCGTCAGGATCTCGACCAGGGTGAAGCCATTTACGATTTGCGATTTGCGATTTACGATTGAATGACAGCGCAAGCCGGCGACTTTCAAATTCCGTTGCGGAACCTGGAACCCGGAAGCTGGAATCTGGAAGTCTTGCTTCATGGCGCGGCGGCAAAGGATCCCGGCTGGAAGAAATACAAGGCGTTCTTTCCATTATTGGGATCAATAATGATTTGCGCAATCTGACCGTCAACTGAAGTGCGGAAAGTCTGGCGGCCATTGCCGGTGCTGCCATTGGGCAGCAACGGCCAGAGGAACGTGAAGCGTAGTTCCCGCAAATTGGCGGTCAACTGCTGGGAATAGGAGTCCCGAGCCCACACAGGAGACTCGCCTGGGATATCCCCCGATCCGGTCTTGGCGGTTGCCCGCCAGAAGCTCCCATTATAAAAAACCGCACTACCCGCGTTGTACGATTGGCCCTGCCAGTTCGGCGGAACATAGACCGCCACCGGCACGTTTTGACAAATCATCTTGTAGCTGAAGGAATCACCACGAATGATGTCATTGTCCTGCGGCGGCTTTTCCACTGCCGACCCACTCAGGGAACGGACGTAGGCAACGACGTAATTGCTATAACCACCGTTATTCAGGTTGGGAATGGGAACGCCAAAGTTGTCTGTGAATTCCGGCAGACTCAGAAGTCCGATGATGTTCGCCCCGTTGGTGAGGGCCATGGCGGGAACGGACTGTGCGTAGGCTGTAGCGTTGGTGTAATTATAACCGTTAAAACCGAAAGACCTCGCCCTCCCGTTGATGTCGTACAACGTCCACGAATTGCTGATGGCTACGACGTAATTGGTCAGGTCATCGAGGCCGCGCGCGCCGTTGCGGATGTTCTCCAGGAACACGGACGCATCCTGGTCGATTATCGTTTCCTCGCGATTGTCCTTCTGGACGTTGACGCCGATGGGCAGCACGCCGATGATGGCGACCAGGGCGATGCCGATGATGGCCAGGCAGATGGCGATTTCGACCATGGTGAAGCCGCGGCAGGTGACATGTGACATGTGACACGTGACACGATTTGCCATCGTGACGTTGCTTGTCACCTGCCACTTGCCACGTGTCACATTTGTTCTCATTGCATTTTCGGTTGCTGCAGCGTCGCCCGGCCCGTCAGCGGGTCGATGTCGATGATGTTATACGCGTTGGTGCTGTTGCCGGGCGGAGATTCGATGACCTGCGGCGACCGGAGTTGAAAGGTCTTGGTCTCCGCGTCCACCCCCGGCACGATGTTGGCCCGAGCCAGCGGGATGTATTCGTGCCGGGCCGCCATGGTCTGTCCGTCATCGGTCAACTGGCCCAGGTAGTTAAAGGCGATGTACGGCAGGAAATAATTAACAGGAACGCTGTTCGTTTCCGTCGGAAACGGGAGGCTGTTGGTGAGATTAAAACCGTAAATGTTGTAGCCCCTGGTGTTGTTAAACGGATCGGTAACCGTATATGGGGCGTTGGGCCATGTCCCTTGATTGAACTTTTGTTCGGCAATGCACGCGCCCTCCGGCAGCGCCTGCCACGGCGCGAGGTAATGCCATAGATGTTGGCCCGGCTGATCCCCGACCGCGCCGTAAGATGCAAACGTGTAACCGGTCATTTGCTTGTCACACAGATTGGTTGTGGCCGGCTCACTTTGCACCGACGTGTTCAGGCCCTGCCAGAAATTGGTCGGGACGAAAACCATGTACACGGTCGTGCGCCGGCTGATGGCCAGTTGGCGGGCGCGGGAAACGTCGTTGAGCATCTGCTGCGTGGCGGCGGTCATGGCGTCCGCCCGCCCGAAATTCTTGAGCGCCGGCACCGCCAGCGCCGCCAGCACCGCCATGATGCCCAGCACCGTCAACAATTCAATGATGGTAAAAGCCCGCCGGAATTTATGATTGATGATTGATGATTGATGATTGAAAGCCGAAAACTCCTCCGACTTTCTACAAATCGTAAATCGTAAATCGTAAATCGTAAATGGAAGGATCATTGCCAGCTCAGGATGTTGTCCTTGTTCACGCCGCTGTTGGCGCCGGAACTGGGATCCACCTTCCCATCCGGCCCGGCGGACCAGACCATCACGTTGCCGTGGAAAGCGAAGTTGTTGCCCGCCCCATTGGCATCGGTTGAATTAATCAGGCCGTTAAGCCCGGTCACGCTGCCGGTACCCGACACCGCCTGCAGGCGATAAAAGGCGTCCAGGCACTGATTGTCCGCATTCAAGTCCATGGTGATGACATACGGATTCCCCCACGGATCGCGGTAAATCAGGTCGTTGCCCACACCGGCCTGCGGCGTACCGCCCTGCGTCGGATCCCAGCCCGACATCTTCGCGTTCAGGAAAGCGGTCTGTTGCGGATTCTTTTGGTGGTTCTGGTTGACCATCGTCACCGTGGTGTTGGTGATGTCCATCAAAATGGCAATCACCTCGTTGTTGCTCGGATAATAATTCGCCGGAACCGGAGCGGGCGGCCACGTCACCCCGTTGACGGGAGTCGCAAACAGACCGCCGTAAGTAAACATGCCGCTGTTGCCGGTTTGCATTGCCGCCGCCTGAGCGGCAGGGGAAATCGGCATCCGACTGTAGGCCGAATCGTAATTTTGAATCTGCGTGGCGAGGTCGCGGATTTGCAGCAGCGCCTGCTTTTTCTGGGCCTGGACTCTGGCCGCCGCCAAGGCCGGCAACAGGATGGCCGCCAGAATGGCGATGATGGCGATGACGGTGAGTAGTTCCACGATGGTGAAAGCCCGCTCATTTACGATTGGCGATTTACGATTTACGATTGAGGACATCGCCCCAGGCGGTTGATTTTGGATTTCGAAGTTTAAAGGAATGCTTTTCATAAGATAAAAGGGGTTCTTCGACGCGGCGAGGGCCGGACGACACGGAATGGTTCCGCCGACGGAACGCCGGCCTCCCGCCCGGCGGCCACCGGCCGCAGGCAATTCAGTATGAGTCTGTCCCGGGACCCGCCCAACGCCGGACGCCAGAACGCCGGATCGGAGACCGGTGCCGCCCGGATAACGCGCGGTCGCCAGGCACAGTCGTGCCAGTCAATGGTCAGGCAGCAGGGCAACCGGCGACCAGTGGCAAAATTTGGTGGGGCGAGGCTGCTGACGAGCCGGCTTTGGGGCGTCAAAACCCGGCGGCTGCGGCTCGCGAGTACGCTCGCCCCGCCGAAAGTTTCAAAATGTATCACTACCGGCCGGCTGGATTTGGATGGGACGCGGCGGCACATAAAAGTCAGGGCATCGAGTTGTTGTTAATCTGCACCGATTTGGTCCAGTTGCAGACCAGGTTGGTTTTCCCGGCGATTTCGAGTTGGATCCATAAATCATACGAGCCCGGATTGTTGGTTCCGGGGTAGGCATAACGCCACGGATTCAGGCCGGCGTTGGCGGTCCCCAGTGGATTATAGGACGAATCCGGCCCGCCGACGGGAGTCACCAGCAGGTTGACCATTGTCCCGCCCACCGACATCGCACCGAATTGATTGGTGTTGAGATCCGGAAGAAAATCCTCCGCGCGGCCCGCGGCTTCGTCCGAGCCGGGTTTGGTGCAATTCATGAAACCACTGACGCCAAACGCCGCATTCAACTGGGCGAGGGTGAGTTGCTGACTGACATCGCCCAACGGCTGATAAATCGGGGTAGCGGGAGGCAAGGCGACATTGGTCATCCCCACGAGTTCATAGTAAAGCTGGTTGGTCAGGACCCGGGACGAGCCCGGCGGATAAAAGCCGTACACGGATTTATAACGCTCGAGCGCGGTCTCCAACTGGGCCATCTGGGCCTGCGCACTGTGAAGAATCGTCTGCCGTTTCACGGTGCTCGCGACCGGAAAAATGAGGGCGGCAATGATGGCGATGACCGCAATGACGGTGAGCAGTTCGATCAGGGTGAAGGCCCAAATATTTACGATTGGTGATTTACGATTTACGATTGAACCGGGAAAGCCCATGAACCTTTGCGGGTTAATCAACGATCGGCAATCGGCAATCGGCAATTTGTTTTTTGTTTTCATCGTTCACGCACTTCGTGTTCCATTCGTTCGCTGAGCCACTGCTTGATCATGCTCTGGTAATTCAAATAGCGCGAGCGCGCCAGGCGCTTGATCCGCGCCAGCATCCGCGGGTCAATCCGCAGCGTGATGGTCACGGACTCGGCGGACTCGGCGCTGCCGGCCACCGCCGTCTCCATCAGGCGCAGGTCGGGCCGGTTCTCCGCCCAATAATCCGCCTCCGCCTCTTCGCTGTCGAAGAGCGGCACTTCTTCCCATCTGGCAAAAGTTCGCATATCCGGTTTGTTCTCGTTCTCGTCCTCATCCTCGTTTCAGTTTTCGATTACGAGGGCGAGGACGACGACGAGGAGGAATTGCCGCAGCCCGCCGGATCACGCGTCACCTTTCACCTGTGCTCAAAGTCTGATCCATCTTCCGTTGATAGAAGAATCGTTCCTCCGGCTCGAACGGGCGGGCCAGCAGCACGCGCACCAGCCGCCCATTTGTGCGATACACGCTGAAGACGCCGACGCCCCCCGCCGACAGGCCCAGGTTGAAAAAGCGCGCCTGGACGCCGAAGCGCGAGGAGTCCGGCAACAACCGGATGGCAAAAGGGTCTTCAAACGACTCTTCAATTTCCAACTGAGTCAAAGAGCTATCCGTCTCAAACGGCGCGTTATTCCAATCAAACTCCATAACGAGCTAACTGTAAATAATACGCCAATGCAATGTCTTTACAATGTATTTACGCATGGATGCTGTTCTTTGTCAACGGTTTTTTATCGAACCGAAGCCAGCTGATGTTTGGTTGAACAAAAATGATGGTCAACCGCCGCCGCCGCCATTGCCGGACAGGTTGTTGATCATTGCAATCAGCGGCAGGAACATGGCGATGACGATGCTGCCCACGATAACGGCCAGAAAAATAATCATGATGGGTTCCAGCAGCGAAGTCATGGCGGACACGGCATTGTCCACTTCTTCGTCGTAGCCATCGGCAATGCGCAGCAACATTTCGGGCAGGGCGCCGGTCTGCTCACCCACGTCCACCATGCTGACGACCATGGGCGGAAAGACCCCGGAACCTTCCAACGGTGCGGTAATGGTTTCGCCTTCCTTGACCGCTTCATGAACGCCGGAGACGGCGTTGGCGATGACGACGTTCCCGGCGGTTTCCTTGACGATGGTCAGCGCCTGCAAAATGGGAACACCGCTGCTGACCAGCGTGCCGAGGGTGCGGGTGAAGCGGGCGATGGCCACCTTGCTGATCACCGGGCCCAGGACCGGAACTTTTAATTGGAATTTGTCCCAGACCAGCCGGCCGAACTTGGTCCGGATGATCAATAAAAACACCACCACACCGGCCGCGACGCACATGGAGGTCACAAAAAAGTGGTCCTTCACGGCCGCGCTGACCGCGAGCACAAACAGGGTGAATTTCGGCATCGTGACGCCCATGCCTTCAAAGACGCCCTGAAACCTGGGGATCACGAACGTCAGCAGCAGGATCATGATGCCGGTGGCCACGATGAGCACGGCCACCGGATAAAACATGGCCGCCTTGACCTTGCCTTTGATCTTCTGCGCCTTTTCGGAAAACTCCGCGAGACGTTTGAGCACCACCTCCAGCACGCCGCCCAATTCACCCGCCTTGACCATGTTCACGAACAGGCGGTTGAAAACCTTGGGATGCTGCGCCAGGGCCTCGGAAAATGTGCTGCCGCCTTCGATGGCGAGGGCCAGCTCGCCGAGAATGCCCCGGAGCGTGGCGTTGCGTTCCTGTTTTTCGAGCACGCGCAACCCGCGCAGGAGCGGCAGGCCCGCGTCCACCAGCGTGGCCAGCTGGCGGGTGAAGGTCGTCAGCACCTTGGGCTTTACCCGTCCGCTCAGACCCGGGATCTTAATCTGGATGTCGAGCGACCCTCTCCTTTTGCCGCCGGCCGGCTTGGCGGCCGCCTTGGCTTTTTTGCGGGCGGTCTTTTCCTGCGGCTTTTCCGATTCAACAATCTTGGTCGGGAAGAAACCCATTTCCTTGACCCGACCGATGGCCTCGTTCTGGCTGGCGACCTCGATCGTGCCTTTGGTTTCCTTACCGTGCGCATCCAGCGCCACGTAGCTGTATTTCGGCATAACTGTTGTGGTAACGAGCGGCCTGTGTGGCGTGACGTGATTGGCAACCCGCGTCACGCGCCACCCGGCACCCGCCACCCGTTAAGTATATTTGACGATTTCCTCAATAGTGGTATCACCTTCAAAAATACTGCGCAAGCCGTCTTCGCGCAAGGTCACCATCCCCAGCTCGACCGCTTTCTGGCGCACGACCACGGTCGGCGCCCGCTCATTGATCAAGGTCCGGATCGCTTCGCTGATGATGAGCAGTTCGAAGATGCCCTTGCGGCCCTTGTAGCCGGTGTCGTTGCAGGTCGAACAGCCGCGGCCGTAATGAAAGACCTTGTCGCCCAGATCGTGCGGCGAGAGATTCAACAGGCCCAGCTGATCCTCCGTCGGTTCGAACGGTGTCCGGCAATTGGGGCAGATGGTCCGCACCAGCCGCTGAGCGAGCACCGCCATCAGGGTCGAGGAAATCAAAAACGGCTCGACGCCCATGTCCAGCAGGCGCGTCACTGCTCCCGGCGCGTCGTTGGTGTGCAGCGTGCTCAGGACCAGGTGCCCGGTCAGTGAGGCCTGAATGGAAATCTGCGCCGTCTCCAGGTCGCGCATTTCCCCCACCATGATGATATCCGGGTCCTGGCGCAGAAAGGAGCGCAGTGCCTTGCCAAAGGTCATACCGGCCGCATCGTTGATGGCCACCTGCATGATGCCCTCGATGTCGTATTCGACCGGGTCTTCGGCGGTGAGCAATTTGGCATCCAGGGTGTTGATGCGCCGCAAACAGGAATAGAGCGTCGTGGTTTTGCCCGACCCGGTCGGGCCGGTGACAATCATGATGCCATTGGGCCGCTGGATGGCCTCGGTCACGTAATCATGCACGTATTTGGGAAAGCCCAGGGTTTCAATGTCCAGGTTGACCGCGCCCCGGTCGAGCACGCGCAGCACGACGGACTCCCCGAACTGCGTCGGCAGCGTGGACACGCGCAAATCAATCTGACGGTTGGCCATGGCGAAATTGATGCGCCCGTCCTGCGGCAGCCGCTTTTCGGAAATGTTCAGGCCGGACATGACCTTGATGCGCGAAATCACCGGCAGGGCCAGGTGTTTCGGCGGTGGCGACATTTCGTAGAGGGCGCCGTCCACGCGGTAACGGATGCGGAATTCGGTTTCAAACGGTTCGAAATGAATGTCACTCGCCCGGTCCTGGATGGCCTGGAACAAAACCAGGTTCACAAATTTCACGATGGGCGCCTGGTTGGCCAGATCCTCCGCCAGCTTCGCGTCGTCGGCGGCTTCGCTCGCTTCGCGGGCAATTTCCGCGTCCGCCCCCAGTTCCTTGAGGATCTCGGAAACATCCCCCGTCTCCTGGCCGTAATGCTGTTCGATCGCCTTCTCGATGTCGACCGGATCGGCCACCACCACCTGGATGTCCTTTTTGATGGCAAAATGGATTTCGTCCGGGCGGCCCGGGTCCAGCGGGTCGGCCAGCGCCACCTGCACCGTGCCGTTCTCGGCGCCGACCGGCAGGCATTGATACATGCGCGCGACATTCGCCGGAATCGTCTGCAGCAATTCGGGCGTAAAGCGGACATCGCGCAGGGCGACGACCTTGGTGCCCAGATAATTCGCCATCACCTGCAGCACGTCGTCCAGCTGCATGATGCCGAAATCCTGCAGCAACGTGATGACGGGGGTGCCGCTGCGCTTGAATTCGGAGGCGACCTCCTCGTATTGCAGGTCGTCAATCAGCCCCAACTCGCGGACGAGTGACAGCAATGGATTGGATACTTCTTCGGCCATTTCAGGAAAGCATCATTTGGATTTCGGTTTGGACGGGGCGGCCTCGGCGCTCAGGGACTGGGCCAGCTCCAGCTCCTGCAACTTTTGCTGGATCGTCGTCGGATCCTGCGCCTTGGTGATGACCTCTTCGCGCGCAATCATGCCCTGCTGGTACTTGTCCATCAGGAACGAGTCGAGGGTCACCATGCCGTATTTGGCGCCGGTCTGGATGTCCGAATTGATGCGGAATGTTTTATTGTCGCGGATCAGGGCGGCAATGGAGGGCGTGTTGACCATGACTTCAAAAACCGCCACGCGGCCCGGCTTGTCGATCCGGGGAATCAGCAACTGGGAAATCACCGCCTGCATGACGGTGGAAAGCTGGATCCGCACCATTTCCTGCTGGTTGGTCGGAAACGCGTTGGTGATGCGGTCAATCGTCTTGGCCGCGCCCGTCGTATGCAGCGTGCCAAAAACCAGGTGGCCCGTTTCCGCCGCCGTGATGGCCGCCTCGATGGTTTCCAAATCGCGCATTTCCCCCACCAGAATGATGTCCGGGTCCTGGCGCAGCACGCGGCGCAGGCCTTCGGCGAAGTTCGGCACGTCCACGCCGATTTCACGCTGCGTGACCAGCGCCTTTTTGTGATGATGATAATATTCGATCGGGTCCTCGATGGTGACGATGTGCGCCTCATCGCGTTCCTCATTGATGACGTTGAGCATGGAGGCGAGCGTGGTCGTTTTGCCCGAACCGGTCGGCCCGGTCACCAGCACCAGGCCGCGCGGCTTGTACAGCAGCTCCTTGGTGCTGGGGGGAACTCCGATCTGTTCCAGGGTCAACAGCTTGTTGGGAATCTGGCGGAGCACCAGGGCGAAGTTGCCCTTTTCCTTGAACACACTGACCCGGAACCGCGCCACGTCGCCAAAGGCAAAACCGAAGTCGGCCCCGCCGTGTTCGCGCGTGCTCTGGATGTGTTCCTCGGAGGTGATGCTGCGCATCAGTTCCTCGGAATCCTCCGGCTTGAGCGCCGGACCTTCGACCCGGTGTAGGATGCCGTGCACCCGGATGGTCGGCGGCGTGCCCACGCGGATATGCAGGTCGGAGGCGCCTTCCGACACCACCAACTGCAACAAATCGGACATGGAATAGGACATGTGAGTCTATTTTCGGTTTGGACAGTTTAACCACGGAAACCGCACGGTGCACTTCCTGCTGAAGGCGGAAGGCAGAAGGCAGAAATTCATTTCCGCCGCAAAGTCTGATGTACGTTCTGCATTCTTCATTCTTAATTCTTCCTTTCCCTCACGATTCGTCGCCGACGGTCGCCCGGATGACCTCTTCGGGCGTGGTCAAGCCGGCCAGCACCTTGCGAATGCCGTCTTCCCGCAGCGTGCGCATGCCCATTTCGCGGGCCCGGGCGCGCAGAACCGACGAGCTGGCCTTGTCGTAAATCAGTTTCCGCGCCTCGTCGTCAATGACGAAAACCTCAAAGATGCCCATGCGCCCGCGGCAGCCCGTGTTGGAACAATTGCTGCAACCGCGGCCCTTCTGCATCGTCGCGGTTTGCACATTCTCGGACGTCAGGTTCAGCGCGCGCAGTTCCTGTTCGGTGGCCTGGTAGGGCTGCGCGCATTGACGGCAGACCTTGCGCACCAGGCGTTGGGCCATGAGACAACGCGTGGATGACGCGACCAAAAAGGGTTTGACGCCGATGTCCACGAGGCGGGTGACCGCGCTGGGCGCATCGTTGGTGTGCAGCGTGGAGAAAACCAGATGGCCGGTCAGCGACGCGTTGATGGCGATGGACGCGGTTTCCAGGTCGCGAATTTCACCGATCATCACCACGTTCGGCGCCTGGCGCAGGATGGAACGCAAGGCCGCGGCGAAGGTGAGGCCGACGGTTTCATTCACCTGGACCTGGTTGATGCCGGACAGGATGTATTCCACCGGGTCCTCGACGGTGATGATTTTGCGGTCGGGCCGGTTGATGAAGTGCAGGCAGGAATACAACGTGGTGGTTTTGCCGGAACCGGTCGGCCCGGTCACCAGCAGGATGCCATCCGGCAGGCCGATCATGCGCTCGAACGTCTGCTGGTCGTCGGTGAAAAATCCCAGTTCGGCCAGACCGAGCCGCAGGCCTTCCTTGTCCAGGATACGCATGACGATGCTTTCGCCGTGATAGGTCGGCAGGCACGACACGCGCAGGTCGATCAGCTTGCTCCCCACCTTGCTTTGAATGCGTCCGTCCTGGGGGATGCGATGCTCGGAAATGGACATGTTCGACTGAATCTTCAACCGGGTGATGATGGACGCCTGCAACCGCTTGGGCGGGGCCTTCATCTCGTGCAGGACGCCGTCAATGCGGTAGCGCAGCCGGAAACGTTTGCTCAACGGTTCCAGATGTATGTCTGAGGCCCGCATCTTGAAGGCGTCCACAATGATCTGGTTGACCAGCCGGATGAGCGGAGCGTCCGCGTCCACCACGGCGCTGTCGTCACCCAGTCCGCCCAGCGGCACCTCGACTTCGCTTTCGGTGAGCTCCTGGATGGCCTTGTCCACCACCGTCTGCCCCGTGCCGCCGTAATACTTGTTCAGCGCGTTCTCGATGTCCGGTTCCGACGCCACACGCAATTCGATCTCGGCGTTGAGCAGATGCGTGAGCGTGTCGATGGTGTTCAGGTCCGACGGATCGGCGATGGCCACGGCGACCTTGCCGTCGCTTCGGAAAACGGGAACCACCCGGTATTTTTTGGCGATGTGGCGCGGGATGATGGAAATGACGTCGTCGGGAATCTTCAGACCGCTGAGCTGGATGACCTCCGCACCGAATTGGGCAGCCTTGGCCTGGGTGACATCGGCGGGGCGGACGAGTTTGTTGGCCAGCAACAAATCCACCACCCCCACTCCGGAGGCTTCGGCTTCCTGGCGCGCTTTGGCGACCTGATCGGCATCTACAATACCCAAGTCCACCAGCACATCCGCCAAATAATCGTCTTTCTCAGCCACGGCTCAAATATACACACACTATTTCTGTGGAAAATAAAAAAGACTACCTTTGAAAACCCTGATGTCAATCCGGAGCAGGCAATTTCTTCCAGAATCCTGAAGAGCCGGACGACCCGCATTTCCACAACCGGCCGGCCTCAAACAGAAGGCCGGGCCGCGCGACCTCCGAATAGCCTTGCGCAAAACCCAAAGCCCTTTTAACCAGCAGGTCATGAACTTGCGAAATCGGACCGGGAAAGCCTTTCTCCTGGCCAGGGACCGTTATGCCGCCATCGGCGTGGAGGTTGACGCGGCGCTGCAGGCGCTGGCGCGCATCCCGATTTCCCTCCATTGCTGGCAGGGTGATGACGTCGGCGGGTTTGAAAATTCCCGCACGACCCTGGGCGGCGGCCTGGTCGCCACCGGCCGTTATCCCGGCAAAGCCCGCACACCGGAAGAACTCCGGGCCGACGTGGAGAAGGTCCTTTCCCTCGTTCCCGGCCGACACCGCCTGAACCTGCACGCGTCCTACGGTGAATTCGACGGCAAAAAAGTGGACCGTGATGAAATCACGCCGGACCATTTCCGGAACTGGATCGCCTGGGCCGGGCTGCACGGCGTCGGCCTGGACTTCAATCCGACCTGCTTTTCGCATCCGAACGCCGCCGACGGTTTCACGCTGTCGCATCCGAGCGCGGCCATCCGGCGATTCTGGATCGGGCATTGTCTTCGTTGCCGTGACATCGGTGCGGCCTTCGGCAAAGCGCTCGGCCAACCTTGCATCACCAACGTCTGGATTCCCGACGGCATGAAGGATACGCCGGCCGACCGCCACGCGCCGCGCGTCCGGCTGGCGGAATCGCTCGACGCGATTTTCAAAAAATCCATTTCGCCCCGGCTCAACCTCGATGCGGTCGAACCCAAGCTATTCGGCATCGGCTCGGAAAGCTACGTCGTCGGTTCGCACGAATTTTATCTTGGTTACGCCGTGAGCCGGAAGAAACTGCTGACGCTGGACGCCGGGCACTATCATCCCACCGAGGGCATCGCCGACAAGATTTCGTCGGTCCTCCAGTTCCTGCCGGAAATTTTGTTGCATGTCAGCCGCGGCGTCCGCTGGGACAGCGACCACGTCGTGATTTTAAACGATGATTTATTGGCCATCGCCCGCGAAATTGTGGTGAACGGCTTTGCCAGCCGGGTACACATCGGGCTGGATTATTTCGACGCCAGCATCAACCGGGTGGCGGCATGGACTATCGGCATGCGCAACATGCTCCGCGCGCTCCTGTTCGCGCTGCTCGAACCGACGACCCGGCTGCGGGCCGCCGAGAATGCCGGTGATTACACCACGCGTTTGGCTTTACAGGAGGAAATCAAATCCCTGCCGTTCGGCGCGGTCTGGGATTTTTATTGTGAATCCAGGGAGGTTCCCGTCGGCGATGCCTGGCTGGCGGAAGTGAAGCGCTACGAAAAAAATGTTCTGCGTGAACGCGACTGATTCAAACCAATCCCGGCAACCAGTTTGGATCGTCTGGTGGTGGGGTCACACGTTCGTGAATATCATCAGGAACGGGTCCGGACCCTGAAAGGCGTACATACTGTATTTGGTCCGGACACCCTGCTTCCGCCTGGCCGGGGTGAGTTTCGCAGTGGTATCTGGTTTGGCGGGATTGGACTTTTGCGGTATCGGCCTGGTTCGTTTCACAATGCGGTCCTCCATTGCTTCGTGCTGGTCTGTTCGTTGGGTCTTCTGATTTGGGTTTTTCCGGCAGATTGCAAGCAAGAGCCGGGCCAGCGAGACCCGCATCCGACCCGGTTACCGCTTTTAATCCTGCTGGCCGGCTGACGGCATCACCCGGTTGCATCGCATGAGCCGTATCCTTGGCGCGGGCATTGGCAAACGTCCGGGCCGCATCTTCCCCGCAAGTATGGGGGATGATTTCTTGCCTTTGCGCCGCCATGGTTATCATGTATTCCGCTTCATGAGCCGAAGATCAAAGAAGAAAACCGAATCCGGTGAAATCCCCCCCGGGCGTTCGAGTGCGTTGGTCAGGCCGGCCGTGGAAATGCCGAAAAAAACAACTGCCCGCCCGGCCGAGACCGGAAGCCCGCCGGCGGGTTGGCCCGGCCGCTGGACGGTTCCGGGGGTCTGTGTTTTGCTGGCGGCGATGGTCTGGGTGGTCTTCGGCCAGACGCTGGGGTTTAGCTTCGTCAATTACGACGACAACTATTATGTCTATAATAATCCAATCGTCGAGAAAGGCCTGACGCTTCCGGGGATCCTCTGGGCGTTCACCCACGTTTGGGCCGCCAATTGGCACCCGCTGACCTGGCTTTCCCACATGCTCGACTGCCAGTTCTACGGATTGAATGCCGGCGGGCATCATTTAACGAACGTCCTGCTGCACACAGCGACGGTGATCCTGCTGTTTCTGGTGCTGCGGCGTATGACGGGGTGCCTGTGGCGCAGCGCGTTTGTGGCGGCGGTGTTTGCGATTCATCCCTTGCGGGTGGAATCGGTGGCGTGGGTGGCAGAACGCAAGGATGTGCTCAGCGGGTTGTTCTTCATGCTGACCCTCGGAGTCTACGTCCATTATGCCCGTCACCCGTGGTCACCGGCCCGTTATGGACTGGTGCTGCTCTTGTTTGCGCTGGGATTGATGTGCAAGCCGATGCTGGTGACGCTGCCTTTGGTGCTGCTGCTGCTGGACGTTTGGCCCCTGAACCGGCTGCAAACGCAGGCCGGCGCCGAACCGGTTTTCCGGCTGGCACGCCGCCCAATTCCCCGGCGCCTGATTTTTGAAAAGCTGCCCTTGTTCGCACTGGCGATCGCATCGGTTGTGATCACCCTCTTTGCCCAGATGAGGGTCGTCGAGTCGTCGGAGAATTTGTCGCTGTCCACGCGACTGGGGAATGCCTTGCTCGCTTATGTAGCCTATATGGGCCAGATGTTCTGGCCGTCGGGTCTGGCGGTTTTATATCCGTTGACGGCCGGGGGTGTCAGGGTTGCCGGCGTGGCGCCGTCACTGGTGCTGTTGGCCGGCATTTCGATGGGAGTTTTTCTCCTCCGTCGCCGCTACCCCTATCTTTTGACCGGCTGGGCATGGTATCTCCTCATGCTGTTACCGGTGATCGGGATTGTGCAAGTCGGATTGCAGGCGCGGGCGGATCGCTACACATATCTCCCCCAGATCGGCTTGTACCTGTTGCTGACCTGGGCGGCGGCGGATCTGTGTGCCGGCCGGCGCCACCGCCGCGTGGTGCTGGGCGGGGGTGCCGTGATCATTCTGATTGCCCTGATGTTCTGCGCGCGGGCGCAGACTGCTTATTGGCGAAATAGTGAATTGCTATGGACCCACACGCTCGCCTGCACGCCGGATAACTTCACTGCCCGCTATGGCCTCGGCAACGCGTTGCTCCAAGCGGGCAACGTGGACGAAGCGATTGCACAACTCCGGAAAGCGCTGGTATTCAATCCCGGCCTCGCGAAAGCCCACAGCAGCCTCGGCAACGCGCTGCTCCAAAAAGGCAACGTGGACGAAGCCATCGCCCAATACCAAATCGCCTTGCAAATCGATCCCCGCAGTGAAGAAGCCTGTTACAACTTTGGCAACGCACTGCTCCGACAGGGCAAAGTGGACGAAGCGATTGCCCAATACCAGAAGGCGCTGCAAATCAAACCCGACTTCGCGGAAGCCCATTTCAATCTCGGCGCCGCCTTGTTCCACCAGGGCAAGGAGGACGAAGCGATCGCCCAGTACCAGAGGGCATTGCAAATCAAGCCCGATAAGCCTGAAGTGCAGAACAACCTGGCGTGGGTGCTGGCCACCTCTCCGCACGCTTCACTCCGCGACGGCAACCAGGCGGTGGCACTGGCCCAGCGGGCGAATCAGCTTACAGGCGATGGAAATCCGATCATGTTGGACACCCTGGCGGCGGCTTATGCCGAGGCCGGGCGCTTTCCCGAAGCGGTGGCAACCGCGCAGCGTGCGCTGCACCTGGCTGAAGCCCGGTCCGACATGGCCCTGGCCGAGAGCCTGCAATCACAACTCAAGCTCTTTCAAGCAGGCCGCCCATTCCATTCACCCTGAACAAACATCCTCCGGTGGCCATGAAGATTACGAGCGTCAACAATTCTTCCCGGCAAGGGGCGGCTTCCGGGGCTCACATCTTAAGTCCAATCAGACGGATCCCTACTCCGTTATTGAAGAAATCGTTGAAGGTTCCGTGGAAACTTTTTGATGGGCGTTTCCCCAGGAGCCATCTATTTCCGTGCTTGAATCGCGCGTTTAAGATGATAGAATCACGCGCAGCGAGCCGTTGGTGACTGGCAGGAAATCAGATTTGCCAAACTTTATGAAAACTCCGTTGTACTCCACCCTGATCGTGCTGCTGATGTTACTGGCCAGTCCTGGCCCGGCGGTGGCGCAGCCCACGATTGTTACGAATGTTCCAAACAACGGGGCAATGGGCGTTTCGCCCGGTGCGGCAGTGGTGTTCACTTTCAGCACGGCCATGAATCCAGCCACAACCTACGTAGTCTTCTCTGATGTTACTGCGAGTAACGAGTCACCAACCGTGGTTTTGAGCTGGGGTGCGGGCAACACAGTACTCACTTGCACGCCATCGCCTCAATTCGCCAATAATCACTACATTGAATGGAATGTCATCGGGCAGGACGCGGTGGGGAATCCTTTGGGCGGCACCACGGGGGGTAATTTTACGACGGTTTTGGGCGTCAATGGCGGGTCGGGGACGAATGCCCTCACAACATTTCTGTTAGGCCGATACGCCCTTTATAGGCAAACCACCAATGCGCCGCCTCCGCTATTCACCTATGAATTCGTTGGACAATCAGCCCTTGCTTCAAATCGCACGGCCACCGCCATTTCGTTGACAATACCCGCCACGCCACTCCACACGAACCTCCTCGCTGAGAACTTACTGTATCCTGAGCAATTCCAAACGAATGTTTTCACACCCTATCTCACGAATCTTGACACGAACTTCCCGACCGTCGGAAATTATGTCTTCAAAGTCACTAACAGCATCACCGGCTCCAACCAGCAGGTAACGGTGAACCTGCCAAACTACTCGCTGCCGAATGCGCCCCAGATCACCAACTACACCAACACGCAAGCCGTTAATCCGTCTCAACCGTTCACCCTGAACTGGAATACCTTTACCAATGGCGGCGGCGCGGATCGGATTGTGGTTCAAATCAATGAACCTTCCACTGGCGGAATAGGAAATTCCGGAACTCTTTTATTCCAGACATCCTACAACGGTCCACCCGTCGGTTTGGACGGCACCGCCACGTCTGTCACGATTCCCGCCAATATTTTGCCGCCCGATTCGACCAACGATGCCTTTGTGGTCTTTGCTCACGTTGCTTTCACGACCGGCAGCGGGACCGCAACCACGGCGATTATGGGGAGCGCGACCTATTTCAACATTATTACGACTCCCACATCAGCAGCGCCGCTGTTGACCATCATTCCTTCGGGAACCAATGTTCTTGTGGAGTGGCCAACCAATGCGGCTGGATACACCTTGGAGTTTTCAACCAACTTGGCTTCGACGGTTTGGAGTGCCACTTTACCGGCTCCTGTCGTTGTCAACACGAACAAAGTGCTGACCAACGGCATTTCCGGCACGAGACGGTTCTTCCGCCTGTCCAACCCCTAAAGCGCCGACAGCGTAATTGTTGGGACTGACATGTCAAAGATGGGTGTCCCCTCGCGCTGCGCCGCAGGCTCCAGCGCTGTGTTAGCTCTCGTTCAAAGCCGCTGCCCAGTGCTCCTCGGAAATAATCGCCGGAGTACCATACTCCCGCCGTGAAAGAATGGAGCCCAACAAAAGACAAATCCACTTACCGAATCCAAGTAACAACTTGCCAGCACCCAATTTTGACAATGTCTCGACCGATGCCAGAATCTCCGTTGGCTCATGCATTATGATGAACGGTGGGATTTAGGGATCAATTTGTGGAGTGACTCCTTGGTGTGGGATTGCCCCTTTACTTCCTTCACGGAAGAGACAAAAACAAATCGCAGCGAGGATAAATCCGCCGACTATATCGACAAAATGATGTTGGTAGGTAAGCAACGTCGAAAAACCGATTAAAACAATCCAACTACAACCACCATAGACGATCAGGAATATAGTCAGGACCTTGTCAGGAAGAAAAAGCACTTGCCGAGTTTTTATAATCGGCAAGTGCTTGCAATTAAATGGCGCACCCAGTAGGAGTTGAACCTGATAAAAGCGCCAGTAAACACAAGGGAATCCAACGCGATGCACACAAAAATGCACACAAGGATTCTGACCTTCAAAAAATAGTCTGTGCTTGGCCGTCTCTTTCCCCGCCGTTGAGAGCCGCTGTTTTGGCTCTGGTACGAACAGCGACTGGGAGAGGGGTGGGTTATGGGGGCGATTGAAGGTATTTCTCCACTTGGGGAACCACGAGAAGAAACGTTAAGTCAAGGGGGTGGGGTGTCGGCTTCGCTTTCCGGTGGGGACGAGCTCAGCGAGCAGGAAAGCCTCACTCCTTCCTCCGTTCCTACTGGTGGAAACGACGCGCACGGGGAAGGGGCGGCGTCGGAGCGCGGCGGAGCCGCGCCCGACGCTGCCCTTCCTTGTCAAGAGAGTGATAACTGCATTGGAAAGTGGAATAGCAGGAATCCGTCGGCTGCTCTGTCTCCCTACCGGAAGAAAAGCCGTCACCGTCTCATCATGGCGGTGGAATGGATGGTTAAGAAATACGGTCTGGAGCATGTTGGGTTGCTCACGCTGTCCTTTGGTGTCCTTGGCAGTGGTTGTGGGTCTGAAGAGACACGGGAATTACGGGAACATGCAAAAGATTTAGACTTCGTCCAGAATCGTTGGCACTCATTTAATACTAATGTCGTCTCGAAGCGTTATCAGGATTGGATTTGCGTTCTAGAGCCACATAAGGACGGGGTTTGGCATCTGCACGTGGTGGTGGCCACGAAAAAGGACATTCGGACAGGCACAAATATTGAAGTCCTGTCGAATTACAGGCTGCCTTACTACATGCGCCGGGGAAAGCGTCTGCGGAATGAAGCTCTGGCGGCTGAGTGGCGGGAGTTGCGGCAAGTGTGCTGTCAGTATCGTTTTGGTCGAGTGGAATTGTTGCCCGTCAAGAAGACTGGCCCGGCGCTGGCGCGGTATCTAGCGGGATACTTGAGTAAATCCTTTCAGCTCGTCCCACCTGGGCGCAAGCATCGGTTGGTGCGTTATTCGCGGGGAATTAGCCGTGGATTTTCGATGCGTTTCTCGGTGAACAGC
>DATJYM010000067.1:0-3180 GCA_035499615.1 Candidatus Acidiferrales bacterium
TGCGAAGGCGACGGAAGGACGTTTGACCGATTCGACAGTCTATACGCAGTTGCACCAGTTCATCGGGACACCGGCGTACATGAGTCCGGAGCAGGCGGAGATGAGCGGGCTGGACGTGGACACACGGAGCGACATCTACAGTTTGGGAGTCCTTCTCTACGAATTGTTGACCGGCAAGACGCCGTTTGATGGTCAGGAATTGATGTCGCTCGGCATTGACGGGATGCGCAAGACCATCCGGGAAAAGGAGCCGGTGAAGCCTTCCACCAAGCTGCATACGTTGCAGGGCGAGGAATTGACGACGACGGCCCGGCGGCACGGCGTGGACGTGCCGAAACTGGTGAACCAGTTGCGCGGCGATCTGGACTGGATCGTGATGAAGTGTCTGGAGAAGGACCGGACGCGGCGTTACGAAACGGCCAACGGCGTGGCGATGGATTTGAAGCGGCATTTGAACAACGAAACCGTCGTCGCCCGGCCGCCGAGCAAGCTCTACGAATTTCAGAAAACCGTCCGGCGGCACAAATTCGGTTTTGCGGCCACAGCGGCGATCATCGTCGTTCTCGCCATTGGCATTGTCATGACGACCTGGCAGTCAGTGCGGGCCACGCGCGCCAAAAAGGAGGCGGTGGTAAACGAACAAAAGGCGGTTGCCGCCCAGGCCAGTGAAACCAAACTGCGCGAACTGGCGCAGGCCGAGGAGCTGGCCGCGCGCCAGCGTGCCTACGCTTCGGACATGAACGTCGCGGCGGAGGCCCTCGCGGGAAACAATCTCGGTCGCACGCTCGATTTGCTCAACCGGCAGCGGCCGCTGCCGGGGCAAAAAGATTTGCGCGGCTGGGAATGGCGTTATCTCTGGGGGCAGACCCGCAGCGACGCCAGCTTCACCCTTTGCCAGGAAGCTTCGGAAATCAACGCGCTGGCGGTTTCACCTGACGGCAACTTTCTGGCGACCGGACCGCGTCACAAAGGCGGGCTGGCCGTCTGGGATTTGCGGACCCGGCAGGAGTTGTTCCGGCTGGTTGCCGGCGAAATCAGAGCGCGCGCGGCTTTCTCACCCACCCAACCGTTGCTCGCGTGCACCAGCCTCGCCGTCTCGTCATCCGGACAAAAACAGTCCACCTTGCGCCTCTGCAACCTCACGACCCATCAGACGCTGGCGGAATTTCCACTCTCCACCGAATGCCTCGGGCTGGCATTTTCCCGCGATGGCCGGACCCTGGTCACCTGCACACTTGATGGCTTTGGCGGCGAGATCACACTATGGCGCATGCCCGATGGTGCCAAGCTGGCGAGCTATCCGAACAATCCGCTGGAAGGTCCTCCGATCGGAAGCCACTTTGCCACCACTCCCGACCTGGAGTTGGCGGCCTACACCTTTGGTTCATCGCCAGAGCGGATCAGTGTCATGGATTTGCGCACCGGCAAGGAATTGTGGAGCGCCCCGGCCTCCAAGGAATATGTCATGGCCCTGGCGTTTTCACCGGACGGAAAAACCCTGGCGTCCGGCAATGGATTCTCCGATACCGAAATCCGCCTGTGGGATGTCGCCACCGGCCGGGAAACCGGCCATCTGGAAGGCCACGATTCCTGGATCAGTTCGCTGGTGTTCCAACCGGACGGCAAATGGCTGGCTTCCGGCAGTGCCGACCAGACCTTGCGTCTCTGGGACCTTGGCAGCGGCAAATGCCTGGATGTGCTGCGCGGGAATCGTCAGGAAGTCTGGTCGCTGCTCCTGCTGCCGGACGCCAAAACCCTGGTCAGTGGCTGCAAGGACGGCACAGTTTGCTTCTGGGACACGTCGGCGACGCACCCGCACCAACCGGTCATCACGATTCCCGCCAACGTCAACAATTGGAGCTTCGCCGCCGACGGTCGTTCGCTGCTGACGCTAAATGCGCAGGGCCAGCTGACGCGGTGGAGCGGGCCGGATTTTAGTCAGGCGGAACTGGCGCTCGTTACGCTCACCAATATGCTGTCCAGTTGCTTTTCCACGGACGGACGATTTTTTGCGGTCTCCGCCCCCAACGGGATGCTTCAGGCGTGGGATGTCTCCCGCCGGATTTTGATGCGCCAGCTGACGAATGCTCCCGGCCATACTTATCCTTTGAGCTTTCTTGCCGATGGAACAAGGCTGGTGGCCTATTCGGTCGAAGACAACCGGAATCAAGAATGGGATCTTACCACCGGCTTGAAAATCCAGTCGTGGCCGGGCCTGTGGGGACGGGATTATTTTGGCATGAATGTTTCGACGGATGGGCGGTTCAGTTTGAGCATCGGTTATGAGGGGGAAGTTTTAATGCGAAATCTGGCCGAGGAGAGCCAGACGAACCTGAACTTTAATTTTTTGGAGTCCGAATGGACCAGTTTTTCGCCGGACGGAAAACTGTTGACTGCGGGCAGTGACTTGGGCCTCGCCGGAGTCTGGGAGACCGCCACTTGGCAGCGGGTGGCCACCTTGGGCGGTTTTCTGAACGGCGTGCACGGGGTCAATTTTTCACCGGACAGCCGGCGGCTGGCCGTCGCCAGTGACGGCAAGGAAGCCGTGAGGTTATACGACACGGAAAGCTGGCAGAACGTCTTCAATCTGGCAGGAGTCGGCACCGGATTCAACGGCGTGGGATTCTCGCCCGATGGCAATGACCTTGCCTGGGTAAATGGAAATGGCGACCTGTATCTCTGGCACGCGCCCTCTTGGGACGAAGTCCACGCGGCGGAGGACAAAGAAAAATTGGGTGCGCAACAACAATGATCCCTAAACGGCGGAACACTCCCCGCGCCGACCGGTGACTTAACCATAGCGTGGTTGCCAGCAGGAATCGCCTGTACACACATTGGTTTGCAGTCTGATTTTTCTTGAAAGAAGCCGGTCGCACTTGATACGCTCTGGGAAGCAACCAGAACCAAAGCAGCCAGCCCGGGCCGATCTTCAAATCGTCATGAAAACGTCCGCAAGGGTGGGGTTTCACAGCCTTATTTACTTATGAAAACGAGCATTCTTCGTGCGCTTGTGTTCTTCTTATGCCTCAGCGGTATTATCACAAGCCGGGCCGCCATGATCACGATCAATCCGTCGGACGACGGCGCATTGTACACCTGCACCGAGTGCAACACGGTAAACAACGGAGGATATGTGCTGGTTTCCGGCTACATTCAGGGCATCGTCATTTTCCCGACGGC
>DATJYM010000068.1:0-33514 GCA_035499615.1 Candidatus Acidiferrales bacterium
AAGACATTGGCGAACTCGTCGCATGGCGGGCCACCCTCTGGTCGGGTGATCAACAGTTGAGTGAGCAGAAATCATTTTTATGGTAAAGTTGCATTGGCCGGGAATGGCTCGCTGGCTTGACTTTCTCCATCGGGCTGGCGACAAAGACGGGCGCGCCCGCACGATGCACGTCAAAATTCCCGTCAAAATCGTTTGCGGTTGCGGTCAGAAATACGCCTTCGACGTGTATCCGTTGAACGGCCGCATGCCCTCGCCGATCCGATGTCCCGTTTGCGGCGTGGACAGCACGGCGGTGGCGGATGAAATCATCGCCCTCGCCCTCAAGGCATCGGCAACCGCAACCCCGCCTGCTCTTCCGACAGCCTCCGCACCGTTGCCACCGCCAACCGCCCCGGTGCCGTTGATAATCCGCCCACGAACGCTGATGAGCGCCCCGCCGCCGGTGGAGGCCGACCAGTCCAGGACCGAGGCGGCCGTCTGGCGTCAGCGGGCCCTGGAGGCGGAACGCCGGGCGGAACAGGCCCAGGCCGCCACGCGGGCCAATCTCGCGCCGCACCTGGCCCAAGTGCTCAAGGAGACCGTGGTCCAGGAACTGGCCACGCAACGCCGCGAATTGCTCAAGGCGCAGGAGGAAGCCGCTTCGGAAATTTCCGCCATGATCCGCCGGTTTGATTCGGTACAAGCCCCCCTGCAGGAGCGATTGCACTCCTACGAGGCGCGGATTCAGGAATTGGAAAAGGAACTCAGCGCGTTAAATGAGGAAAACCGCGAACTGCTCAAGCTCAAGATTGAAATGATCCGGCGCCAGTTGGAGGTGGAACGCGTTCACAACCGCCTTGCGTTCACGGCGAATTAGGCCGCGGTTTTCACGCCGGCGGTCCGTTGGTCATGCGTATGCAGCGCGTGCTCGTAGCATTGCAGCGCTTCTTCGTAACGCGACATCCGGTTGAACAAGCCGCCCTTGTGCAGGTACGCAATCGTCATGGAACCATCCGCGGCGATGGCGTCGTCGTAACAACTGATGGCTTCCTCAAACCGGTTTAATTTTTCCAGTACCCCCGCCCGTTTGATCAGCGTCTCGGCGCTCCTCGGGTCCAATGACAGGGCCCGGTCAAAACATTCCAGGGCCTTTTCCGGTTCGTTGTCATTAAGGTACGACTGGCCCTCCGTCAGCAAGCCGGCCAACCTCCGGTCACGGTCGGTCGGCGCCGGCGCGCCATTATGGGGAGCAACGGTCGGCGAAGCAGGTTCGGCCAGCGGCGCGCGTGCGGTGTGCTCCAGTTCCAGCAGCCGTTGTTCCAACTGCTCGACGACATTGAACAGACGCGCGTTCGAAGATTCCACGGCGGCACGCCCCGGTCCGGCCGGCACTTCACCCGCCGATAAGAGCGGTGACGCGCCCGGCTCATCCAAGGCCCGAGCGACCGGGCGCGGCCGGGAGAGTTCGACCAGCCGGGTGACGGCGCGCCACTGGAAATAGGCCATAAAAAGCGCGGCGGCCAGGCCGACTGCCCCGAAAACACCTGCCAGAATCAATGTCAGCCGCTGCGCCTTTTGCGTCGCCTCGATTTCACTGGCGCGTTGCGTTGCCACGGTCTGCTCGAGCATCTGAATGCGCGCGGTCATCTCGGCCGTATTGCGCTGCGCTTCGGCAGCGGCGACCACCCGGTTGCTTTCGACGAGCAATTGCGTGGAATGAATTTGCTCCTGAATCTGCAGAAAGGCGTTCAGGGTATCCTGCGCAATTTTGTCGCCGGCCTGGCGCGGGGGAAGATCGGCGGAGTTGGTTTCCCCGGCAACAATCGACTGGTCCAGCCCGACGCCAAAAATGCAGCAGGCGCAAAGGATTAAAAACGTGAAACGAAACGTCGCGCGCATACCGTGGACGTGAGCCTGAGCGGCGGGCCGGTTAAAGTCAAGCGCCCGGCGGGACGACTTATTAATGACTTATTCCCAACTTCAATCCTTCTGCTTCAAATCAAATTCCAGCCGGGTGCGCGAGCCGGTCTGGTCGTTGCGAATTTCCATTTCCTGAAGTTCCCATTGGCCGTTTACCTTTTTAAAGGTTTTCGGGTAAAACTCCTTAAGCAGTTGGCCTTTAGCATCATACGCTTCGGCCTGGACAATGCCGAGTGTTTCATTGTCGATCCACGAAACCACGCGCGAGTAACCGTTCGGGGACGGGTCCGGATTCGTGCTTTCCAGGACCTGACAGGAACGGCCGCGCCGCATTTCGTGTTTCAAGATTTTTTGTTGCGGCCAGTGAAAGAATTGCAGGCCGAGGTCGGCAATCCAAAAGTCCGAGCCGGCAAACGGAGCCATGATTTCATTTTCGTTCAAGTCGTTCTTTAGAAATTGATATCGGTTGGGCTGGCCGCCGCTATGAATGACCACGAGTCGAACCTGGTTGGTCTCGTCGGTGGTTTCGTAAATTACCCGCCAATTTGTGGTTGTCACTATGGTTTGAAACCTGACCGAAACCCCCGTGTGCTTGCCGTCACCATGGCGGATTTGCAGGACGCCCTGGTTTGTGAAATTCACCGTCGGCTGCAATTCACAAAGCTGCTGTGCCAGTTGACGCCCTCGAATTTCCGCGTCGGATAATTCATTCGTGGTGGCTGCCATCGCGCCACTGGCGGTCAACAAGAGGATGAAAATTCCAGCGCATGGCGCAATGACATTCCACCGCTGGGAGCGCCGGCATCTGGCCGGCGAATGTTCCAAGGGAAAGTGGTGCAAAAGGACGGCGAGATGCCGGCGCTCCCGGAAAAGGAAATTCATTTCGGTTCCAATGCCAGGCGCAGGACGTCCGAAATGTGCCGGACGAAATGGACTTTCAGTTTCGCCCGCGCTTCGGCCGGCACGTCCAGCCAATCCGATTTGTTTTGCTCCGGCAGAATGATTTCCTTCATGCCAAACCGCACCGCGGCGAGCACCTTTTCCTTGATGCCGCCGACGCGCAGGACCCGGCCGCGCAAACTGATTTCGCCGGTCATGGCCAGCCGGGAATGCACCAGCCGCTTGGTCAGCAATGACGCCAGGGCCGCGACGAGCGGCACGCCCGCACTGGGCCCGTCCTTGGGCGTCGCGCCGGCCGGCACGTGGATGTGAATGTCGAACTTGCCGTAATTGCTCAGATCCAGGTCGAGCAGCTTCGCCTGGCTCCTCAAATAACTCACCGCCGTCTGCGCGCTTTCCTTCATCACTTCCCCCAGCGACCCGGTCAGGAGCAGGTTGCCCCGGCCGCGCATACGGGTGGCTTCGATGAACAACACGTCGCCGCCCACCGGCGTCCAGGCCAGACCGGTCGCGATGCCGTATTCGGTGATCCGCTCCGCTGTTTCGGAAACGAACGGCGCATAACCCAGATAATTTTTCAAACCGTTGGCGTCGAGTTTGAGGGTCACCGCCGCGCCGTTGCGGGAGATGATTTTGCGCGCGGCCTTGCGCGAGAGTGCGGCGATTTCGCGTTCCAGTTGCCGCACGCCGGCCTCCCGGGTGTATTCCCGGATGAGTTTGCGCAGCGCGGCGTCGGTGAATTTGATGTCCTGCCGGGTGAGGCCGTGCTCCTCAATCTGACGCGGTACCAGATAGCGCTTGGCGATTTCCAGCTTTTCCGATTCGGTATAGCTGGGCAGTTCGATGACTTCGAGCCGGTCGCGCAACGCGGCGTGAATGGGTTCCAGCCAGTTGGCGGTGGCAACGAACAGCACGCGCGAGAGATCGAACTGCAAATCCAGGTAATGGTCGGTGAACGTGTGGTTCTGCGCCGGATCCAGGACTTCCAGCAGCGCCGCCGCCGGGTCGCCGCGGAAATCCGCGCCAACCTTGTCCAGTTCATCGAGCAAAATCACCGGGTTGCGGCTTTCGATGCGGCGCAGCGTTTGGATGATTCTGCCCGGCATCGCACCGACGTACGTCCGGCGGTGGCCGCGGATTTCGGCCTCGTCGCGCATGCCGCCGAGGGAGATGTGCGCGAATTTGCGGCCCAGCGCGTCGGCCACGCTTTTGCCGAGCGAGGTCTTGCCGACGCCCGGCGGACCGACGAGGCAGAGGATCGGTCCTTTGATTTGTTTACGGCGTTTGATAACCGCGAGAAATTCCAGGAGGCGCTCCTTGATTTTCGTCAAACCAAAGTGTTGTTCGTCCAGGATGCGCTCGGATTCCTTCAAATCAATCTTGTCCTCGGTTTCCTTTTCCCACGGCAGGTTCAGGATCCAGTCGAGATAATTGCGCGCGACGGCGTACTCGGCGGCGGCCGGCGGCGTCTGCTGCAACCGCTCCAGCTCCTGCAAGGCGGCCTTGCGGGCCTCGTCGGGCATCGGCGTCTGGTCAATTTTTTCGCGCAGCGACCGGGTCTCGCCGCCGCCGGCTTCGCCCTCGCCCAGCTCGCGTTGGATGGCGCGCATCTGTTCGCGCAGGAAAAAATCGCGCTGCGTCTTGGCAATGGATGAGGCGACGTCATTTTGGATTTTGGAACTGAGCGTCAGCACCTCGTGCTCGCGGTTGAGCATGGGCAGTAATTTCTGGAGCCGTTCCCGGACGGAAATGGTTTCCAGCAGTTTCTGCCGGTCTTCCAGGCTGAGATTCAGATTTCCGGCGATGAGGTCGGCAAAGTGACCGGGATGTTCGGTGTTCAGCGCCGCAATCTTGACCTGGTCCGAAAGCGCGGGCGAAAGCTTGGAAATTTCGTCAAACTGCTTGTGCGCACTGCGCAACATGGCCTGCAATTCGACCGAGTCTTCCGTCTCGTCACGGAGCAGTTCGAAGTGCGCGGACAAATAGGGGGAGGTCGCCGAAAAATCCCCGACATGAATGCGCCACAGACCCTCGACCAGCACCCGCGCGGTGCCGTCGGGAAACTTCACCATTTTCACCAGGCGCGACACGCAGCCGACATCGTACAAATCTTCCGGTTTGGGCTCGATGACTTCCGGCTGGCGCTGTAAGACCACGCCCAGCAGCCGGTCGCCGGCCACGACGTCGTCAATCAGCTTCAGACTTGGCCCCGTCTCGACCAGCAGCGGGACCAGGGCGCCGGGGAAGATGACGATGTCCGACAAACCGAGGATGGGCAAAGCATCGGGCAGTGAGCGTGAAGAAATTCGCGGGGGCGGTCCGGAATTATCAGTGCCCAAAATGCTGACAAACTCTGTCTCCGGCGATGTCATCGTCGTTTCTGCCAGTTATACTAATTAGAGGCCGCGGCGCTGGAAAAGTTCGCGCGTGCGGCTAATTCCCCTCGGCAATTGGCACCTTGGTCGTCTTGGAGTGCGGTTGTGCCACGGGCACGTCAATCCGCAGAAAACCGTTCACATAAATGGCCTTGGCCTGGCTGAGATCGTAACCTGGCGGCAGTTCGAGCACACTCTCGAACGGCCCGTAACTGATCTCCATCACCAAAAAATTGCACTTATTGGCCCTACAGCCATCCGGACGGGTGCCGGCAATGCGGAGGCGGTTGCCTTCCACTGTGATCTCCAGACTATCACTTTTCATGCCAGCCAACTCCACCTTGATGACCAGATTGCCGTCCGTGGTATAAACATCCGTATTGGGGACCCAGTGACCACTGGCAGTTTCTCCGCGTCCGCCCACCGTCGCACCGCGCGAAATGAAATGCACCGTAGAACTAACTTTGGTTAAGGCCATGATTGAAACAGTATCTCAAAATATTGAATACGCAAGCGCCGGGCGAAACCGCCCGGACCGGTTTACCCCGCAAGATAACCCTAAAGGCGATTCCTGCAACGGGGATTTTTTGGTCTTTTTGAGGCCAAAAACGGGTGATTAGTTCCTCGTAGCGGTGTCCCGGCAGAGCGCCGCATTCGTCTTTTGGAAGGACAAGTCAGCGGCTTTCTGCCGAAAGCCGCTACGCCGGGAAGACAAAGATTACCTGTCTTTACTGCACGCCGACCCGGTAGAAATAAGGGCCTGTGTTGGTGGCGCTGGTGTCCGTGAAACTGGTTGTGCCCACTTGACCAACGATGTTGCTTTGGATAGCCGAGAACGCCGGCTGCATTCCCAGATTGGTACTTGTTTGGAGGAAATAAGTCCGGTTGTTTACACTTTGCCAGCTCAGGATCAGGCCCGACGGATTGTTTGTCGGAACTGGTGTTAACATGGCCAGGACGGACATGGCGTTGGTGGGATTGGTCCCGGCAATCCATTCCTGGTAATTGTTCAGGCTGTCGCCATCCGGGTCGGCATAATCTGCCGAGCCATCCGTGGGCAAACCATACTGCTGAAGCCAGGCATATGAGATGACGGAAGTGGGCGTTTGATACTCATAAGCGCCGATGTCCACCGTGCCGCCGACAATGCGCGGATTACCGTCCAGATCCGTGGCGCCGGTGACGTAAGCATTGTTGCCGGAGTTGATGCAAGGTGAAAGTGGTTGCAGATGATAATCGCCGCCGTTCTGGTTTACAAAGAGAGGCGAGTTGATGAAGTTGTTCTGGCCGCTGGCAGGAAGCGGGGTGGTACAACAATTGTAGAATGTCCCGCCCGAGTAATTGTCCAGATAAACGAGAGAATAATAGATGAATTTGTTGGCGAAGATAATGCAATTATCCGATATCCCTCCATAAACGCCACCGCCGCGGGGCGAAGTATTTTGTGGAAAGTAAACAGCATTGTTGACAATGGTACAATTGGTTGCGTAGCAGGCAAAAAGCCCGCCGCCAATCGCATCGCCCTCCGGAGCAAAGTAGTTAATTGCATTGTTATTGGCCACCAGGCAATTATTCAAGACGCAAGCGGCCGCACCAGCACCCCACGCCGACTGGTTACCGACCAGGACACACCGGTTTAACGTGCATTCCAACGCGCCTCCTCCCTCGCCGGCACCGCCTCCCTGGCTGAGTCTCTGGGGGACCGTATTGCCGGAAAGCGTGCAGTTATTCAGCACGGAAAAAGCAGCACCAACGCCACCGCCGTACAGGCTGATATTGTAGCTTATGGTGCAATTGCTCAACGTGCCCGAATACACCGCTCCATAATTTCCATAAACTGAGTTACTGATGATCAGACAGTTGAATATAAATACGTTAGTGGAAGCGCAAAACACTCCCGCGCCCGCACTCCAGGAATAACCGTTGGTTAGTGTGAATCCGTTCAAAGTGGAGCCATCTGCCAATTGAGCACACGCGTTTGCCTGGTTGCCGTCGATGATGGTTGCACCCGATCCGTTAACGCTTTGGATTGTTATCGCGTTGGTTGTTACTATTCCACTTCGATAAACGCCATTGGTCACCAGAATCAAATCTGCGTTCGAAGAGGCATTAACGGCGTCCTGAATATTTGTGGCGGCTGTGGGCCAACCGGCGTAAGGCGACACGGGATTGGTGCTGTTTAGGCTCACATAAAGTGTCGCCCCCGGGGCGCAGCTGATTGCTACCAATAGAAGAATGCAAAATATGACCGACGTTTTCACATCTGTTTCTTTTCTATTATTGTACGCCGACGCGGTAGTAATAAGGGCCTGTGTTGGTAGCGCTGGTGTCCGTGAAACTGGTTGTGCCCACTTGACCAACGATGTTGCTTTGGATAGCCGAGAACGCCGGTGGCGCGGCGAGATTGGTGCTGCTTTGGAGGAAGTAAGTCCGGTTGCTCACGCTTTGCCAGCCCAGGACAAGACCCGGCGGATTGTCCGTGGGGACAGGCGGCAACATGGCCAGAACGGACAAGGCATTGGTGGGATTGGTGCCGGCAATCCATTCTTGGTAGTTGTTCAGGCCGTCGCCATCCGGGTCGGCATAATCTGCCGAGCCATCCGTGGGCAAACCATACTGCTGAAGCCAGGCATATGAGATGACGGAAGTGGGCGTTTGATACTCATAAGCGCCGATGTCCACCGTGCCGCCGACGATGCGCGGGTTTCCGTCTAGATCTGTTGCGCTGACGACGTAAGCGTTGTTGCCGGAATTGATGCAAGGAGAGTTGAATGACAGATGATAATCACCGCCCGCCAAATTCACAAAGAGCGGTTCAACGGTAATATTGTTACTGCCTACCGAGGGCAATGGCGTGGTGCAGCAGTTGTTCAGCCTTCCTAAAAAGTAGTTGGTATTTTGCGGTGCCGCATTGTAGTACACGACGCAATTGTTAAAATTGGCCAACCAAGCTCCGCCGGCGTTCGTGTTAGCGGAATTACCAGTCAGCGTGCAGTTGTAAAGCACGCCGTTGTAAGCCCCACCACCGTCTGTGGATGCTGAATTGCCCACGAGCGTGCAGTTGTAAAGCGTGGCTTTGTAAGTCCCACCACCATGGACGGCCGAATTGGTAGCCAACAAGCAGTTATTGAGTGTAGCTTGGGCGGCTCCTCCTCCACACGACGAAGCCGAATTGCCCGTCAGAGTACAGTTGTTGTACGTGCCAGCGAACGCTCCGCCACCAGAAGAACCTGAATTACCTCTTAGCGTGCAGTTACTGGCCAAACACCCGTAAGCCGCGCCTCCGGTGTTAGCTGAATTGCCGGTTAGTGCGCAGTTATTGAGTGTGACGACAACGGCCCCGCCTCCGACGTATGCTGAGTTTCCGGTGAGCGTACAGTTGTTGAGCGTGCCAACGAAGATGCCGCCACCGTCGTAATAAGCCGAATTGCCGGAGATTACGCAATTGGTCATGACGGCGTTCGTGGACTCACACCACGCGCCCCCGCCAGACTGCTGATTGTAGAGGTCGCCCGAGGTCTGCGTGGCTCCACTGGTTAGGGTGAAGCCTGACAACACCGCCCCGTTGGTCAGGTAGACACAACGGATTGCCGCCGCTCCGTTCGTACCTCCCGGCACCTGGTAACCCTGAACGATCGTGACGTTTGGCCCGCTAACGCTCACCACCGTCAAAGGCTTGGTCACAGCCAGCCGGTTGCTCATTCCGTAAATCGCTACGGCCCCGCTCGCATAAACCCCGTTGCTCACTACTACCCTGTCGCCACTGAAAGCAGCGTCAATGGCCTGCTGAATGTTTGTGGCCGCCGTGCTCCAGTCCACATAGGGGTAGGCTGGGTTGGGATTGTTTTGATTTACGTAGCGCACAACAGAGCTGTAATTGGTGACGGTCAAAAATGCCGGCGAACTGGTTTTCATGCTTCCCGCGTCATTTATTACAACCTGATAGCTGCCAATGTTGTAATTTTGAACATTGGAAATACTCAAAAGGGAAGTCGCGGCCCCGCTATATTGTCCGCCGTCAGATAAATTCGTTCCGTCAAAATACCATTGGTAAGAAAGTGGTGTGCCTCCGTCGTAGATCGCGGAGAAGGAAGCAGTAGTTCCAATTAGATTGGTTTGACTCGGCGGTTGGATCATCGGCCAGGGAATCACCGTAAGTTCAGCGCTCCCGCTGGTCACCACGCCGAAGCTGTTGCTTACGACCACGGTGTAAGCGCCCGACTGGCCAAGCTGCAGATCGGTCAAGGTCAACGTGCCATTGGTGGCGTTGGCGAGGTTGGTCGTGCCGAACTGCCATTGATAACTAAACGGTCCCTGACCGCTGACCATGGCGTTGAACGACACGGTAGTTCGCTCCTGGGCTGACTGGTTTGTTGGTTGAATTGTGACCGTTGAAGGAACCACCATCAGGATGGCGTTGGAACTTGTTACGCCGCTATAAGTGTTGCTGACCAGCACATCATACGGACCGGCTTGATCCATTTGAACATTGTTTAGAGTGAGGATGCCGTTTGTAGCCCCGATGATATTTGTGCCGTCAAACTCCCATTGATAGCTGAAAGGTTGTTGGCCGGTAGCGCTTATGTTAAAAGTCACGGTGTCACCCCCTATCGCTGATTGGCTTTGTGGCTGCGACGTGATGATAGGATTGAGAATGTTGATCGTCGCCACGGCGCTGGTGATTGAACCAGCATAATTGGTCACGACCAGGGTATAATTTCCTATGTCCCCAGGCTCGAAATCTATAATCGTAAGGTTCGTTCCCATTGAGCCAATGTAGTGACCATTGTCTGACAGTGGCGTCCCGTTCAGATACCATTGGAAACTTAACGGGGCTGCCCCCTGCACGGCTGCTTGAAACGTGACATTAGAAGTGAATACAGCGGTAACGGACGGTTGCTCGATAAAGGTGGGCGGAAGCGTAATTATAATCTCGCCATTTGGGAAACCATCGGGACTGGAGACGCCGGAAATCCCGGCGAGAATCGTTATTGCAGATGAATCAATGATGGAACCTCCGCCGCCGCCACCGAGGGTGCCGCCGCCGCCGCCGCTGTAGCCGCCGCCTCCTCCTCCTCCTCCGCTTCCAGCACCACCACCACCGCCGTAGCCGCCAGGTCCGTTTTCCCCCCAGCTGCTGCCGCCGCCGCCGCCATTGAGAAAACTGCTACCACCGCCACCAGTGAAGTAGCCGCCGTAGCTGACACCATTACCACTGTAGCCGCCGCCGCCGGCGCCGCCGCTATTGTTGACGCCGAAACCACCGTTGCCGCCGCTGCCACCAGCACCGCCGGCAAAGCCGTGGCCGGCGCCGCCGCTACTGCCAGTGCCGCCGTTGCCACCATTGTCGCCATTACCGGTACCGCCACCGCCACCGGCAACGACAAGTGGTGTGGTGCCTTTGACCACGAAACTTCCGCCGCCGCCACCGCCGCCGCCGCTTCCGCCTGCGCGAGTCCCGCCGACAAGAAGGGTCAGCGTTGTAGGATTTGTGAAGGTAAATTGGGCTTCCATTTCTGCTCCGAGGCCGCCGCTATATCCGCCGCTGCTGCCGCCTTGCGCGCCGTAAGCAGTAATGTTGTAAGTGCCCGGTTCCAAAGTGATGTTTGTTTCCGAACCGGTAAACAGGTATGCGCCGGTCTGAGCGGAGCAAGCAAGCACTTCGAACAGCAAAGTGACCGCAGCAACCAAAAAGCAAAAGGCATTTTTGGTTTTCAATTGATACTTCCCATGTGATTCCTTTCCCACTCGCAGCATGGGCGGTTTTTCGTGATTTGCTCCGATTAGATTTTTCATTGTTCGTGGGTCTAACAGAGTTGAAGCCATTTTTATGCGAATTCAATTTAGATCACCATTGCTGGCACCATCAATCGCATCCTGAATGTTGGTGGCGGCGGTGCTCCAATTGGCGTAAGGCGGCACGGGATTGGTGCTGTTCAGGCTGACGTAAAGCGCCGCCGAGACGTGGAAGTGGAGAAACGTGAGAAGCATCGCAGCCCCAAGCGCTCGCCAACTTTTCATAAGTTCCTTTCCGGAGGCTTCCGGTATATCATTAGCGTGACTGGTGCGTCAAGAATGAAATCGGTTTTTGAGCCATGAATCAGCCGGTTCGGGCACAAACCGGGCAGTTCTTTTCGCATACGCCTCGTTGGTTGCATGGAGGAAAGCGATGGAGGGCCACCGCATTCCATCACGCTTCGCGCGGGCAGGAAACTTTGCAAAATGCAGTAGCGTCTTGGACTGCGCCAACCCTCTGGCGTTTTGCAACCGGTTCGCCGAGCTTCAGCAGCGTTGCTGATTTTGTTTCTGCATTCTTCCTTCTTCATTTGTTCCCTTCCGCCTTGCGCACCGCGTTTCTGTCTGCGACAATTCAGCGGCGGGCGCGAGTAAACGATGCAACAAGATTACCCCAAACATTATTGCGGCGTGTTCGGCATTTTCGGACATCCGAATGCCGCGGAACTCACCTACTACGGTCTCTACGCCCTGCAGCATCGCGGACAGGAAAGCGCCGGCATTGTCACCTGCCACGACGGGAAATTTTTCAAGCACCACGGCATGGGACTGGTGTCGCAGGTGTTTAATCCAAGGTTGTTGCACGATCTGGTCGGCAACATGGCCATCGGCCACACGCGTTATTCGACCACCGGCACGTCCAATCTCCGCAACGCGCAGCCGCTCACGGTGGATTGCACGCGCGGCCAGATTGCCATCGCCCACAACGGCAACCTGACCAACGCGGCGCAGCTCCGCGACGAACTGGAAAATCACGGGCTGGTGTTTCAAACGAGCGTGGACAGCGAAATCATCATCATGATGCTCGCGCAACCGTCGCTCAACGGGGTTGAAAACACGCTGGTGCAGACGGTCCGCCGCATCGAAGGCGCGTATTCATTGATTATCATGACGGAAAAGGAATTGATTGGTGCGCGCGATCCGTTCGGGTTCCGTCCCTTGGCGCTGGGCCGGGTGAACGGCTCCTGGGTGCTGGCCAGCGAATCGGTGGCGTTGGACCAGATTCAGGCGGAATTCGTCCGCGACGTGGAACCAGGCGAAATCGTCATCATCAACGAAAAAGGGTTGGTCAGCCTGCAGGCGTTCCCCGAGCACAAGCGCCGGGCATTTTGCATCTTTGAATACGTTTATTTTGCGCGGCCGGACAGCAACATCGGCGGACGCAGCGTCTATGACGTGCGCAAGGAAATGGGTCGCCAGCTCGCGCGCGAACACCCCGTCCAGGCCGACTTGGTGATTCCGGTGCCGGACAGCGGCGTGTGCGCGGCGCTCGGTTATTCCGAGCAATCCGGCATCCCGTTCGAGATGGCGTTCATCCGCAATCACTACGTCGGGCGCAGCTTCCTACAACCGTCGCAACTCATCCGCGACTTCGACGTGCGTGTGAAGCTGAACCTCATTGCCTCGCTGGTGAAGGACAAACGGGTCGTGATTGTGGACGATTCCATTGTGCGCGGCACGACCTGCAAAGCGCGGGTAAAGACGCTCAAGGAAGCCGGTGCCAGGGAAGTTCACGTGCTGGTGAGCTGTCCGCCGCACATGAACCCGTGCGTTTACGGCATCGATTTTCCCGACCGCAGCAAACTCATGGCGGCCAACCACAGCGTGGATGAAATCCGGCGTTATTTGAATGCCGATTCACTCCACTACCTTTCGCAGGCGGGCATGGTTGCGGCGACCGGTTTGCCACAAGAATCCTTTTGCATGGCCTGTTATGACGGAAATTATCCCGTGCCCTACGATCCGGTGCTGGACAAGCACATCATCGAGCACCGCCGCCGCCACGCGCAAACGCTCGGCGAAGCGGTGGAGAAGGACAACGAACAAATCAAGTTACTGCAGATTTAGCTTCCTTCGCGGTGGCGGTCTGTGTTCAAACCGTAGCCGCCGATGTGAATCGGCGAAGATAAAATCCGTTACTCCGGGAATTCCACGGATTAACTTGCAGCATTACACCCAATGGGCGGCTTTTTAACAGGCTGCCGGCTTGCTAAATCCGTCCCGATACACCAGTTTACCAGATAATGTACCCGTTGTTTCAGAGGACCGCTGCAACCATATGGTCCTTTAGAGTTGTAATTATCGCACTGCTTTCAATTTGCGTTCCGGCTCCGATTCAGGCTCAAGGAACTTATCCCAAAATCGAGGCTTCGTTCACGGTCAACACCCCGATTACGGATCCGTTTGATTACAGCAACGATGTGCGGGTGCTGATGGTTCAACCGGATGCCAGCACGGTTTCCCTGCCCGCCTTTTTCGACGGCGGTGCCACCTGGCGTGTTCGCCACACGCCAACGATGGCCGGGGTGTACAGTGTCAGCAACATCACCCTGAACGGTTCGCCGCTCTCCTTCAGCAACCTGACACCGGTTTCGTGGACGGTGACCGGCTTTCCGACCAGCCCGGGTTTTGTGCGGGTGGACCCCGCCAACCCGCGCCGCTTCATCACCAGCAACGGCCGCCGGTACTTTCCAGTTGGACAGGATGTCGCCTGGGGTTACAGCAATAGCCCCAGCGCAGATTACCGGGTGACTACCATCTTTCCCAAAATGGGCGCCGCTCACGAAAACTGGTCACGGGTATGGATGACGCACTTTTACGATTGGCAAGGTTTGGGGCTGAACCTGGACTGGCCCAAGGTCAATAATACCTTCGGGCAGTTAAGTCTTCCCAACGCGCGAAATTGGGACGCCATTGTTGCCGCCGCCGATCAGGCCGGCATCCATTTTCAAATGGTGTTGCAGCATCATGGCCAGTATTCGAGCACCAACGGCAGCGACGTCAACCCGAACTGGGAACAGAACCCGTACAACGTTGCCAACGGCGGGTTCCTTTCCTACGCGACAAATTTCTTTACCGATCCGACTGCCCAATCGCTGACCAAACGCAAATTGCGTTACATTGTGGCGCGCTGGGGTTATTCGCCGGCCATCATGGCCTTTGAGTTGTTCAACGAAGTTCAGTTTACCGATGCCGCCTATGCAAACCAGTGGACCAACATCGAGGCCTGGCACAATGAAATGGCCCAGTTCATCCGCACGAACGATGTTTATCATCATCTGATTACGAGCAGTTCAGACCTCACCAAACCGATTTGGGACCAGACGGATTATTATCAGCACCACGATTATCCGTCCGATTTGATCACTGGAATTCGCGATGCCCAGGACATCACGTCGTCGCAACCGGTCGCGCCGGCCTTCAGCGGCGAGTGCGGCATCGATTTCACACCGCATGTCGGCATCAGTCCTCCGGTCTGGGCCGGTTTGATGGCAGCGCAATCCGGCGGCGCCCAGCCGTGGTATTGGGACACCATTGACCCGAACAATGACTATTATCTGATTCAAGCTGCGGCGGATTTTGTCGCCGCTTCCGGTCTGGCTGATGAGAACGCTCTGACCAAGTCTACTCCACAGGTTACCGGCGGTGTACTCGGTCCGCTGGCATTTTCGCCCGGTGGCGGCTGGGGGACGGCCACGCAATCCACGTTTACGGTCGGGGCTGGCGCACCCTCTGGCATCGGGTCCGCCCCCAGCTATCTCCAGGGTTATTATCACCTTTCCATGACCCCCTATGGATACACGTTTCTTGTTAATTATCCTCAAAACGGAACTTTTTCGGTTCAGGTATTGCAGATTGCGGCGGCTGGCGCCGGGCTGGAAATTTTTCTGGATGGCAATTTGCGGACTAACATTGCTTTCCCTTCTTTTGGGAGCGACACATCCACCAACTTTACCGCATCGATTGCGGTCTCCGCCGGTTCGCACAGCATCAATATTACCAACAACGGTCTGGATTGGATTCTGCTCGGCAACATCACGCTCAACCCTTATGTGTCGGCGCTGGGGGCATACGCGATTGGCACCAACAACTGGCAGGCGCTCTGGATATGGAACCGCACCAACGTCCTCGCGGCCACGCCGGGTTCCAGCGTCACTGGCACCGTGACCGTTGCCGGCCTGGATCCAGGCACTTATACCGGGACCTGGTGGGATACATTCGGCGCCGGCGCCCTCAGCAATTTCACTTTTAGCGTCACCAGCAGCAATACCCCGGTGACACTGGCCACACCACCGGTTTTGCGTTCCGTGGCGCTTTATGTTGGCATTCCCGCGCAAGCGGGAATCACGACGGTCAATCTGAATCCGACCGTGGTGTCCAATGCGCCGGCCTTCAACCTGCCGCTGGTAATAACCAACAGCGGCGGTCTGCCTCTGTCCTGGTCGCTGTCCTCCACCAGCGCCACTCCGGCGTGGCTGAGTTTTTCCTCTACCAACGGCTATGTGTCGAAGTCGAGTGCCTTGACGGTTTATCTGGCTTTCAATCCGGCCGGCCTGGTTCCCGGCACTTATAACTTCACCCTGTTCGTCCATACCAGCGATCCCTCGTTGCCGGTCACCCCTTTGCCCATTTCATTCACCATTTCTTCCGGAGTGCCGGCGGCGCCGCAATTAAAGGTTTTGTCCGGCTCCGGCGGTCAGTTTGTTTTCCAACTCCTCGGCGATACCAACGTGGCGTACGTAGTTCAGAATTCGCCAGACCTTGTGAAGTGGGTTTCCGTGTCTACCAACAAGCTGCCGGGCGGCGTTTTGATTATTACCAATCCGATCGTTCCCGGTCCGTTCCAGCAATTCTGGCGCGCGGTCGGAGAGCCGTGATGACCCGGCGACCCGCGAAGGGATGACCGGGTGGCCGGGAGATTATTCGATGCCTGCTTGAATTTGGAGATGCGGAATATAATCTAATTTTCCGCCACTTCCTGCGGTCCTTTGCCACCATTGACCAGGAACAGGACCGCCATCCGCACTGCCAGACCGTTGGTCACCTGCTCCAAAACCAGCGACCGGCCCGAGTCCGCGATGTCACTGTCAATCTCCACCCCCCGGTTGATCGGTCCCGGATGCATGATCAGGGCGTCGGGTTTCGCCTTGGCCAGACGCGCCTTGTTGAGTCCGAAGAGTTGGATGTATTCGTTGATGCTGGGGAACATGGTTTTGCGCTGGCGTTCGTGCTGGATACGCAGCAGGTTGATGATGTCCGCGTTGCGGATCGCCTCGTCCACGTCGTAAGTCACGCGACAACCCATCTGCTCGAAGGTTTTCGGCACCAGTGTGGCCGGCCCGCACACGGTTACGGCGGCTCCCAGTTTCATCAGCGCCCAGATGTTCGAGCGCGCCACCCGGCTGTAGAGGACGTCGCCCAGAATCGTGATGTTCAGCCCCGCAATTCTTCCCTTGTGCTCACGAATGGTGAAGACGTCCAGCAACGCCTGTGTGGGATGTTCGTGGGCGCCGTCGCCGGCGTTGATGACATGGACGTCGAGCACCCGCGCCAGAAAATGCGGCGCGCCGGAGGCGCTGTGGCGGATGACGATGAAATCCGCGTTGAGCGCCTCCAGATTGCGTGCGGTATCCTTGAGGGTTTCGCCCTTTTTGAAGGACGAGGCCTCGGCAGAGAAATTGATGACGTCGGCGGACAACCGTTGCTCGGCCAGTTCAAAACTAATGCGCGTCCGCGTGGACGGTTCGACGAACAGGTTGATGACGGTCCTGCCGCGCAGCGCGGGGACCTTCTTGATGGCGCGCTCGCCGACCGCCTTGAACGCCCGCGCCGTGTCCAGCACGGTGACGATTTCGTCCGGCGTGAGCGATTCGATATCGAGCAGATGTTTGCGGGCCCAGGTCATTCCGCCCTTTCCAGCACGACTTCGTCCACTCCGTCATTCTCCACCAGTCGTACGCGGATTTTGTCATTCCCGGCGGTGGGCACGTTTTTGCCGACGAAATCCGCCTTGATCGGCAACTCGCGATGTCCCCGGTCAATCACCACCGCCAATTGGATATTTTTTGGCCGGCCAAAATCATTGAGCGCATCCATGGCGGCGCGGGTGGTGCGGCCGCTGAACAGGACGTCGTCCACCAGCACAACCGTTTTGCCGGTCACATCGAACGGAATCACGGTGGGATGAATCTTCGGTGCGGCGCGCTGATCGAGATCGTCGCGGTGCATGGACACGTCGAGAATGCCTACGGGGACGGGCTGGGACCAGATTTCGGAAAGTATTTTGCCCAGCCGCCGGGCCAGATGGTCGCCCCCCACGGGAATGCCGGCCAGGACAACTTCCGCGCCGTTCTCATTGCGCTCGGCTATCTCATGCGCGATGCGGGTGAGCACGCGCTGGATGGCGGCGGCATCGAGGATGACATTGGGAGAAGACATTTATGATGGATGATAGATGATGGATGATTTGACGAGTGCACTGATGGTCGCACCGTTCCATTGGGTGTTAATCAGGGTGCGGCGGGGGGAGACCCCACCAGGGAAATTTCGCACCGGCCCGGCCCGGCGTAAAATCATAAATCGCAAATCATCAATCATAAATCCTTTGCGGCCTCACAGGGCCACCTTAAAGGAACCTGTTTTCGATCTGGTCAGTGGCCGGTGGATTGACGTGCCCGACGCCAGCTCGCACGGTGTTTGATGATCCAATCCGTCAAAGCCCGTTCGAACCCGATGTCATGCCCGGCTTTTTCCGACTCAATCCACTTGTGCTTGAGAATTTCCTCGCGCTCGGCCTGGAACTCGCGGTAAAGCGAGGAATTCTTCAGCAAATCGTCCGCTGGAGATGCAGCTTTCATAGCGATCGACATAGAAATTTTATGCAAAATCAGGGTTTTTCAACTGGAATGCAATAAAAATCTCAGCCTTGAATCGCAACCAGCGCAGGACAAACAGGTTGCGCAACCTGATTTACTCCAATCGCTTGCGTAGGGATGCCGCAATTCCGATAAATACCTGGGCTGCGGGACTATTCGGCGTCGATGCCACCACGGGCACGCCTTGGTCGCCACCTTCCCGAATCTGTGTGAAAATCGGCACCTCGCCGAGGAAAGGCACATTCTGCCGTCCCGCCTCGGTTTTGCCACCGCCATGGCCAAATATTTCCACCCGTTCACCATTGGGCGCGGTGAAATAACTCATGTTCTCAACGATGCCAAGAATCGGCACGTTCACCTTGTTAAACATCGCAATGCCTTTGCGCACAACACCCAGGGAGGCCTCCTGCGGCGTGGTTACGATGACGCCACCATCCAGGGGCACCGTCTGGCAGAGCGACAGTTGCGCGTCGCCCGTGCCCGGCGGCAGATCCACGAGCAGAAACTCCAGCTCACCCCATTCCACCGCCATCAGGAATTGCTGGATGGTTTTGGCAATCATTGGCCCGCGCCAGATTACCGGTTGCTCATCCGTGAGCAACAAACCGATGCTCATCACCTTTACACCATGCCCCATCGGCGGCACCAGTTGTTCCTGCGCGCTGATGGTCGGACGGTCGTGCACGCCCATCATCAAGGGAATGCTGGGACCGTAAATGTCGCAATCAAGCAATCCAACCTGTGCGCCGAGATGCTTTAAAGCGCACGCCAGGTTTGCCGCGACCGTGGACTTACCGACGCCGCCCTTTCCGCTGGCGATGGCGACGACGCGTTTCACGCCCGCCACGCGATTTTGGCCGGCAAAGGGATTATTGGCGGGCCCAGCCTGGCCGGCGGCAGGTTGCCGTACTTCGACATGAACGTGATTCACCCCCGGTAATACCTTCAACACGCGTTCGGATTCCTCCTTGATTTGCCGGGCGGCGTCGGGATTTTGCGAGGTCAGTTGCAGTAAAACACTCACCGCATCGTGCGTGGAGGATACTTCCTTCACCAGCCCGAACGAGACGATATCGCGTGAAAAGCCGGGGTATTTGACAGCTTTCAGTGCGTTTTGGATGTCTGCTTGCGTAAGCATGTCCCATCAGGTTGCCAGCTTCGTGCCCGAAAACAAGCGCGCTCCAGACTTGCATGGGGGTAAAGGGCATGGAAGATTGGCGGTCTGATTTTTGGCAACTGACACTGAATTATGACGCAAACCGCAACCAATACATCTGCCAAAGGCGCCGAACCGTTTCTGGAGAAATTCCGCCGCCTCGAAACGGGACCGCAGCAGCCGTCGTGGTTGTTGCCACTCCGCAAGGCCGGCATGGCGCGCTTTGCCGAACTCGGCTTTCCCACGGTTCACGACGAAGACTGGCGCTTCACCAACGTCGCCCCGCTCGCCCGGTTGCCGTTCAGGCCGATGTCGGAATCACCGGCTGATGCCGCCGCCCAGGCTGCACTGGAGAAATACGTCTTCGTCAACCTGCCCGGTTCGCGGCTGGTTTTTGTGAATGGACATTTTCATGCCGCGCTATCGGCTGTGGGGAGCATGTCGGCTGGAGTAAAGGTTGCCAGCCTCGCCGCCGCGCTCACGACGGATTCCGCGTTTATCGAGCAGCAACTCGGCCGGTTCGCTTTGTCGGACGGCAATTCGTTTGCCGCTTTGAACCAGGCGTTCTTTCTCGACGGCGGCTTCGTCCATATTCCGGCCAACCAAACTGTGGAGGCCCCCATCCAGCTTGTTTTTATCTCCACGGCCAGGCACAACGGCGACACGATCCAGCCGCGCAATCTCATCGTCGCCGGAGCTGGCAGCAAGGCGACGGTCATCGAAAGCTACCTGGCGGCGGGTGACGCCGCGTATTTTACCAACGCCGTCACGGAAATTGTCGCCGGTGACAACGCCACGCTGGAACATGTGAAATTTCAGGACGAGGCGTCGGAGGCATTTCATCTGGCGACCATCGCCGGAAACCTGGGCCGCGCCAGCAACGTGAACGTCCATTCCTTTGCGCTGGGCGCAAAACTGTCACGCAATAATATCCGCGCGAAACTCGCCGGTGAAGGTCTGGAATGCATTTTAAACGGCCTCTACCTGACGCGCGGCGAGCAATTGGCCGACCACCACATGATTGTCGAGCATGCGCAGCCGCATTGCGCCAGCCACGAGTATTTCAACGGCATCCTCGACGACAAATCCAAGGGCGTGTTCCACGGGCGGATTTACGTCCATCCCCACGCGCAAAAAACCGACGCGAAGCAGACGAATAAAAACTTGTTGCTCTCCGACGACGCCACCGCCGATACCAAGCCGCAACTGGAAATTTACGCCGACGACGTGAAATGCACGCACGGCGCCACCGTCGGCCAGTTGAACGATGAATCCATTTTCTACCTGCGCTCGCGCGGCTTGGGCAAGGACACCGCGCGACGGATGCTGATTCACGCCTTCGCCGGCGAAATCATCGCGCGCGTGAAGCACGACGCCGTACGCGAGGAGTTGGACAGGGTCATTTGGGACCGGCTGGAAGCCAACCCGCATCTCGCAGACTCGAAATGACTCAACCATAATGGCAAATCACCAAAGAATGACACGAAATTCGAATATCAAACGAAGCCAGACGCGCCCATTTTGTCAATTGTGCTTGGAACTTCGTTAGTCATCAGGATTTAGTCATCAGTCATTCCAACGGAGTTGGCCATGTTTGACGACATCAACGATCTATATCAGCAGGTCATTCTTGACCATTGCCGGCAGCCGCGGAATTACCACGAGATGCCCACGGCGACCCGTCTCGCACAGGGCCATAATCCGTTATGTGGCGACCAATTGAAGCTGTTTCTGGCGCTGGACGGCGACCAAATCCGGGACATCAGTTTTATCGGTTCGGGGTGCTGCATTTCCAAGGCGTCGGCGTCGCTGCTCACGGAATTTGCCAGGGGCAAGACGAAGACGGATGTGGAACAGATGTTCGAGCGGGTGCACGAAATGGTGACGACAGGCAATGTCCAGGGCGATGTCGGCAAGCTGGCCGTGTTTGCCGGCGTGCATAAATTTCCCGCACGCGTCAAATGTGCCATCCTTGCGTGGCACGCCGTCATGGCCGCGTTGCACGGCGAGGCCAGGCCGGTCACCACGGAAAACGAACAGACCTGATTGATTTCATCCGCGATTGCGGCGATGATACCTGAAGTAAATTGAACTTAAGTACTTTATGAACTCCGAACCGAAGATTTTGAGCCGCGACGTCGAGGCCGCCGTGGTGCCCGTCGGCACGAAAGTCACGTTGCAGAAGGGTGAGCAGGCTTACGTCACGCAATCGCTTGGCGGCAGCTATACCGTCATCGTCAACGGCAACATGTTCCGCATTGACGGCAAGGACGCCGACGCATTGGGCGTGGAGGCGGATACCAAATCGGTGTCGTCAACGACTGGCCCCGTTACGGCGGAGCAACTTGAAAAGCAGGTCTGGGAAGCGCTCAAGACGTGTTACGACCCGGAGATTCCCGTCAATATCGTGGACCTCGGCCTGATTTACGATTGTCACCTGACGCCCGCCGGCGAGAATAGTTTCAAGGCGGACGTGAAAATGACGCTGACGGCTCCCGGCTGCGGTATGGGACCGATGCTCGCGCAGGACGTGCAGAACAAACTGTTGAACCTCGAGCCGATAGACGAGGCGAACGTCGAGCTCGTTTGGGACCCGCCGTGGAACCAGGGCATGATGACCGAGGCGGCCAAGCTGCAACTGGGTTTGATGTGATTTCAACCACGGATGGACACGGATTAACACGGATGAGTTCTGTCCTTTATCTGTGTCCATCTGTGTTTATCCGCAGTTAAATTTTTCGGATGACTGACGCGAAGACAACTGCCTGGACAGCATTGCGAGAGGATTTCCCCATCCTCGACCAGCAGGTCCACGGCAAGCCGCTGATTTACTTCGACAACGCGGCCACGTCGCAGAAACCACGCGTCGTCATCGAAGCGCTGGAGCATTACTACGAGCGCGACAATGCCAACGTCCATCGCGGCATCCACGAACTGAGCAACCGGGCGACGGCCGGTTACGAAGCGGCGCGGGCACGAGCGGCCAAATTCATCCATGCCCGGAATACCGAGGAAATCGTTTTCACGCGTGGCACGACCGAAGGCATCAATCTGGTCGCCAATTCCTGGGGCGCAAAAAACTTGAAATCCGGCGATCTCATTCTACTCACGGAAATGGAGCATCACAGCAACCTCGTGCCGTGGCAATTGCTCGCCCAGCGCACCGGCGCAAAAATCGCCTACGTGCCGGTTACCGGCGACGATGGCCTTCTCGACTTGTCCCGGCTCGATTCATTGCTGACGCAGCAGGTGAAGATTTTCTCGATGGTCCACATCTCCAACTCACTGGGGACGGTGAACCCGGTCGCCGGCCTTTGCGCCCGGGCGCGCAAGCTCGGCATCACGACACTTGTGGACGGTGCTCAGAGCGCCGGGCACATGCCGGTGGACGTGCAGGCCATCGGCTGCGATTTCTTCGTGTTCTCCGGCCACAAAATTTGCGGGCCGACCGGCATTGGTGTGTTGTGGGGCCGACTGGAACTGCTCGACGCCATGCCGCCGTATCAGGGCGGCGGTGAAATGATTTTATCGGTGGAATACCAGAAGACCGAGTTCAAGAAAGCGCCGCACCGGTTTGAAGCCGGAACCCCGGACATCTCCGGCCCGATTGGCCTGCACGTGGCGATGGATTATCTCGACAACATCGGGCGTGAAAACATCTGGAAGCACGACCAGGAACTCGCGTATTACGCCTATGACAAACTGGCGGCGATCAAGGACATCCGATTATTTGGCCCCAAACTGGATCGCGGCGGGCTGGTGAGCTTTTTGCTCAAGGACGTTCATGCGCACGACGTGGTGACGTTGGCGGACCAGGCGGGCGTGGCGTTGCGCGGCGGCCATCATTGCACCCAACCGCTCATGCACAAGCTCGGCGTGGAATCCACCGCCCGCGCGAGTTTTTATTTCTACAACACCAAAGCCGAAGTGGACCGGTTTGTGGAAGTGGTGAAGGAAATTCAGAAATTCTTCGGGCAATGACGGCTACCGAGAAAATTGGTTCGAGTTCAGCGATGCGTGAAGTGCTGGAAGTTTTTCCGGGCGCGCAGCGGGCGTTGTTCCGGCGGTATCACATCGGCGGGTGCAGCAGTTGCGGGTTTGCACCGGAGGAAACGCTGGCGCAAGTCTGCGCGCGCAACGGCAATCTGGACGTGGCTGAAGTGCTGGCGCACATCCAGTCCGGCCACGAGCAGGACGCAAAAGTTTTGATTTCTCCCCGGGATCTGGCCGGGCTTCTGCAAAAGGATCAATCGGTGAAACTGGTGGACGTTCGTTCCCGCGAGGAATTTGAGGCGGTGCACATTGAAGGTTCGGCATTATTATCCCAGGACGTCATGCGGGAACTCATGGCCAGTGGTTCCAATACCAACCCGATCGTCGTCATTGACCACACCGGCAAAAACGGGTTGGACGCGGCGGCATATTTTATGGGGCACGGTTTGCAGAATGTGCGTTGTCTGCGCGGTGGCATTGATGCCTGGGCACAGGAAGTGGATCCGAAGATGCGGCGATACAAACTTGGATAAGTCCACCGCAGAGGTGCGGAGGCGCAGAGAATAAATTGTTTTAACTCGGCGTCTCGGCGTCTCAGCGGTTCAAAAGCTAAACATTGAATTTGAACAACAGCACGTCGCCGTCCTGGACGACGTATTCCTTGCCTTCCATGCGATAGAGCCCTTTTTCGCGGGCGGCGGCGATGGAACCGCATTCAACCAGATCGTCGTACGCGACGGTTTCAGCCTTGATGAAGCCGCGTTCGAAATCGGTATGGATCACCCCCGCCGCCCGGGGCGCAGTGTCGCCGACGTGAATGGTCCAGGCGCGTACCTCCTTTTCGCCGGCAGTCAGGAAGGTGCGCAGGCCGAGCAGATGATAGGTCGCGCGGATAAGCGCGCCGACGCCGGATTCCGGCACGCCTAGTTCCTTGAGAAACTGCTTTGCTTCGTCTGGCGACAGGTCAATCAAATCACTCTCAATTTGCGCGCTGATGACGACGGCTTCGCAGGCCAGGTGCGTCTTCACATAGTCCTGCACCTTTTGGACAAACGGATTCCTGTCAGCGGTGGCGAGGTCGGATTCCTTCACGTTGCAGGCGAAGATGGTCGGTTTGTCGGTCAGCAGGAAAAAGTTTCTGGCGACTTGTTTTTCTTCCGGCGTGAGCCGAACGGTGAGCGCCAACTTGCCCGTGTCCAGCACGGGTTCAATTTTGGCCAGGACGGCGTCCTCGGCCACCGCCGCCTTGTCGCCGCGTTTCACGTCCTTGGCCAGTTTGTCCCGGCGTTTTTTCACATTGTCCAGGTCGGCAATGGCCAGTTCGGTGTTGATGATTTCAATGTCGCGCACGGGGTCAACGCTGCCGGTGACGTGGTGGATATCCGGATCTTCAAAACAGCGGACGACCTGGACGATGGCGTCCACCTCACGGATATGGCTGAGGAACTTGTTGCCGAGGCCTTCCCCCGCGCTGGCGCCCTTCACGAGGCCGGCGATGTCCACGAATTCGATGGCCGCCGGGATGATGACGGCCGTTCTGGCGATCCGGGCCAGTGGTTCGAGTCGCGCGTCCGGCACGGTGACGACGCCGACGTTCGGGTCAATGGTGCAAAAGGGATAATTCTCCGCCGCCGCTTTGCGGGTGCGCGTGACGGCATTGAACAGGGTGGATTTGCCCACATTGGGCAGTCCGACGATACCGGCTTTAAGCATAAATTACCGCAGACACGCGGAGGTGCGAAGGGTTGCCATGAAAGGACAGGTGCAGAAAGATGTTGTCATTATATTCGATGTCGTGCCAGGTGAGCCAGTTGCCAGGCGATATGCCCGCCGTGGTATAAGCCAAGCGCAAGCAGGCAAAAACCCGAAACGTGCTGCATGCGCACGAGCGTCTGTTCATTGAACCGCCCGTAACCGCGGCGCGACACGATATAGCTCAGTACGCAGAAAAAGCTGCTTGCCCCGAGGGCGACGCCGGCAATAAATGCGACCTTGGCTGCCACCGTATCCTCGACCCATTCGTGGTTTGTGAAATAGGCCTCGTGCGACATGAAATATGCGGCGGCGAAGATCCAGAACGCAAGCACCCCCATATTGCCGAGTACGCGCGTAAAACCAATCATGTACGCCGAGTGCGGGTGCAGTTTTTCGTCAATGCGCTTTTCAATCCGGCTGGCGGCGCCGCCGAGGTGCATCGGCCCGGTCACGGTTTTGGCCGAGAGAAATTTCATGCCTAGAAAGAGCATGAACACAAAGGTGAACACCTCCATCGAGGTCCTGACAATGCGAATGTAAAAGAATGGCGAGAAGCTGGTGAAAGCAATCGTACAGTAAATCACATCCATGGTGGCTGCGCCAAAGCCGATGAGTATGGCATACTTAAAGCCCCTCTGCGCGGCGCCATTGATGATGGTGAGATTCACGGGGCCGACGGGCATGGACAGCAACAGGCCGATGAGAAAGCCGGTGGGCGCCGCAATGAAAATGCTCATCTGGTCCGACATGGGGTCAATGCGCTTCGTCCAGTTCGTTTTCGTCTTCTTCCTCGATTTCCCGCCGCCAAGCGCGGGAAAGCCGCGGCCGGACGAAACCATAAACGAGGTAGAGGGTGAAGAATGCCGGCAGCACGTAATAGAGTACCCGTTCCCGCAGTACCAGCAGGCAGCCCAGAAACAGCGCCGCACCGATGGCCTTGGTGAACGTACTGGTCGAACGCAGTCCCAGCGATTTGAAGCTGGGATACCGCACGGTACTCACCATCATGGCCGACAAGAATACCAGGACCACCGCCAGCAGATAATTCCAGTAGCCGAGAGTTTTGTCCTTTTCATGGAAATGGATGATGAGCAGGGTAAGGGACGCGACCAGACCCGCGGCTGAGGGGATGGGAAAGCCGAGAAAATCCTTGCCCCCGCTGTGCGCATAGGTGGACAGGACGTTGAATCGCGCCAGCCGGAACGCGCCGCACAGCAGGTAGATGGAGGCGATGAACCAGCTGATTTGCCGGTAGGGGCCGAACACATCCGCCAGCACGACCCGTTGCACCAGAAACGCCGGTGCGATGCCAAACGAAACCAGGTCGGCCAGTGAATCAAATTCGCGCCCGAACGGGCTGTCCGTGCCACCCAGCCGCGCCACCCGGCCATCCAGCAGGTCGAAAATGCACGCGAGCAAAATGAAAGCCAGGGCAAGCTTGATCTGGGCGAAATAGTTGTCGCTGGCCGGATCGGCCTCCACGATTTTTGTGAGCGCCACGAAACCACAGAACAGATTCCCCGCCGTCAGCAGGTTCGGCAGGAAATAAATTTTCAACTGATGATGCTCAGGTGAGTCAGCCGGCGGAATGGGGGAATTGGACGCGCTCATAATCGAGTTTCAATCAAAGGCGGCAATCACGGTTTGGCCACCGACCACCCGGTCGCCCAGCTTCACCTTGATCTTGGCGTGGCGCGGCAGGTAAACCTCCACCCGCGATCCAAATTGAATCAGGCTGATCCGCTCGCCGCGCTGGACGATGTCGTTTTCCTTGAGCCACGGCACGATGCGGCGTGCGATCAGGCCGGCGATGAGCCGCACGCCGATTTTTTCGCCCCGCGGTTCGCTGGCGTCAAAGCCGATGAGCAGATTCTCGTTGAACTGCGCCGATTCGGTCTTCAAGGCGCTGAGAAACTGGCCGGTCGTGTATTTGTAAAACGCGACCCGGCCGTTCAACGGCGCACATTGGACATGCACGTCAATCACGGAAAGGAAAACCGAGATGCGCTGGCATTCGCCGCCGATATAGTCAGGCTCGGCGGTGGTGTCAATCACGTCCACCTTGCCGTGCGCCGGGGAAATGACGAGGTTGGGTCCGGATGGCACCAACGGATCAGGGTCGCGGAAGAAATAGAACGTGAACGCGGTAAAAAGGCTCCACAATGCGACCAGCACCCACGGCAAATAGTGCAAAATGAAGAAGGCAGTCCATTTGGCCAGAAACGCCCCCCCCAGCAACACCAGAACCGCCGCTCCCGCCAGGCTGACTAGGCGGAGGGCGGCGAGCATGGCTCTGCCTGAGTATTTCATGCAATCAGAGTAGAAATTTTGCGCGCGACTTGCAATTCGACATTTTAGCGGCAACTTAAGCCCATGCTGCAAAATCCGGCAAAGGGCCGGAGGCGCCGCGGAACAAAACGAATGGAGACCGATTATGGGACTGAATGCACCTGATTTGACGAAGTACCCGCCGCGCAGTCCGCGTGTGCGGTTGGGCGGCTATACGATTCTGCCGCGCATGTTGGACAAGGGCCGGGCGACGCTCGCCGGCAAGAACGGGGAGTACCATTACGCCTGTCCCCTCGACCAGGGCTTCCTGGAGTTCGTGGGCATCGATCCGGAAGTCTTGAAGAAACAACTGAACAAGAGCGACTCGGAAGTATTGGAATGGATCAATAAGAACGCCAAGTTTAATCGCACCATGCCGGAAATCCTGGCCTGGTCGGCGTGGCAGGAACAAGCCGCACCGGACAATCCCGGATCGCGCGAGCATTTCAACGATATCCAAAAGGCCGCCGCCCCGAAGCGCGAAGACATCGCGACCTGGTTCGACGTGCTGGACGTGGACGATTACGCGAGCTTCGGCGGCAAGCCGTAACGGCATTTACGATTTATGATTTGAGATTTGCGATTTGCAAACTGGGTGCACCAAGTCATCAATCATCAATCGTAAATCATAGATCGGGCGGTCAAGCCTGCGGTTGTGGCGCCGGGACGGGCGCCGTGGGCTCGGCCAGCGGAGTGACCGGCATTTTCCACGGTTCGATTTTCTCGATGCGATGCCGGTGGATGGCGCCGTGAAATTCGAATTCCACCTCTTCGCCGACCTTGCGATTCAACAGCGATTGGGCCACGGGCGAAAGGTAGCTGATGATCCCTTTTTCCGGGTCGGAATCCCAGGCGCCCAGGATCGTAAAGCGCTCCGACTGGTTGGCGCCCAGGTCGATGGCCTGGACGATGGTGCCGATGCCGACCACCTCGGTTTTCGCATTGGAAAAATCCGTGCCGCGGGCGCGTGCGAGTTGCGTTTCCAGCTCTTCCTTGCGGCGCATGAGAATTTTTTGCATTTCCTTGGCCGCCTTGTATTCGTGGTTTTCGCTGAGGTCGCCATAACTGCGGGCCACGGCGATTTCCTTTGAGTTGGCGGGAATTTTCTTCTGCACCAATTCCTCGTACTCGCCGCGGCGGCGTTCCAGGCTTTCCCAGGAAACCAGGAGTGCGCTGTCCTGCCGGGTTTGCTCACCGCTGACCAGCGATTGTACGGCCGGATGGGCTTTGACCAGCCGCGCCAGCAACGACCGCTTGTCCATATCGTCGAACACGGGCGAAAATTGCAGGGCGCGGGTGAGGTCCTTGACCACATCGATGTCAGCGGACGCGGTCAATTCGGCCAGCAATTCGTGGTCGTCGAGGATGAATTCCCGCAGGCGGTTGGAGCGTTTCTCGTTGAATTGGTCGCGTTCCATTGCTGTCAGCATGGCGCGAAAAACCTCCGGTCCCAAAATATCGGCATAGGCGTCGCTGCGGTCGCGGCCCAGCCAGAGGAGCAATTCACTGCTGGCCGTGTGTTGATTAATCAGGCGCGCGAGCGTTTCCTTGAGCAAGTCCATTTTGCCTTCCTGAATCAGCAGGCTGGCGAATTCGCGGCATAATTTGGCGGAGACAATGTTCAACGAACCGCGCAGAATTTCGTGCCAGCGCTCCGGATTCGCCGTCTTGTAGGATTCCAGCGCGCGATGATGCTTGATGGAGGGGATCAATTCCAGGACCGGGCCGAATTTGACGTTATCCTGCGCCCAGATTTGGGTGGTGGTGATTTCGTCGGTGGTGGCCGGCAATCCGGCGGCGGCGCGGAGTTCGTCCCGCACAAAAACCGCCTCGAGCGCAACGGACGGCTGGGTGCGCTGATGGGACGCAATGTCTGTGTTCAACGCGGGAATGATCTCGTTGGCCGCCGCGAATTTGTCGGCCAGATCCGCCGCGTTTTTGAGCAGCTCGCCGACCACCGCCACGCGCGCCTTCAATCCTTTCGCCGTGCGAAAATCCGTCAGCAGGCGGTCTTGCAGCGAGGTCTCCTTTTCCTGATAAACCACCGGCTCGGTTTTTTTCAGTGGCACCACAAAATGACCGTCTTTCTTCATTTCGCGCCGGGCGGTTTCCCACCATTTCCGCCAATCGTCACGAATGACGTCGGGCACGAGCACCTGTTGAATCTGGTCCGCGGTCGCCCTCCCGCCGTAGCTGTTCAACACCAGCTTGATCAAATCCAGATGCCGCGCGGCCATCTGGCGCAACCCTTCCAGATCCATGGCTTTCCGCGCCAGGATGTGGTCCTTGGAAATCGGCTTGAGGGATTCAGCCGCAAACGCCAGGTCCATCGTGTGCCCGGGTTTGCCGGGAAAATCAATCGTGAACCGGGCGAAAACCGTGTCGACTGTCTTGATCCGGCCGAATCCCCAGCTGCGGTGCATGCAAAAACCGCCGGTCGATAGTTGGGTCAGTGCCTCAACGTGCCGGCCCTCAATCTTGCCGGCGGCGGCCAATTTCTCAAATTCCTCTCTCATAAAAGCATCGTTTTTATCACATTATGGAAGCACAATGTCTCCATTAAACGCCGTGAACGACCAAAATCCAAGACAAATTGCTGCGGGAGTTTTACTGCAACGACGCCCCGGCGGCCGCTTTACCGAGGATTTGCTGGAACGCGCGCTGGCCGAATCCCGGCTTTTACCCCTTGATTGCGCGTTGTGCCAGGAACTCGTCTATGGCGTCGTCCGCTGGCAGGCGACGCTCGACTGGCTCATCTCCCGAAAAACCGATGGCCGGGAACAAAAACCCGGCCTGCGAAATCTGCTGCGACTAGGACTTTACCAGATTTTCTGGCTGGACCGGATTCCCCCTCACGCCGCCGTGCATGAAACCGTCGAGCTCGCCAAACAGGGCGGCTTTGGTTCACAAACCGGTTTTGTAAACGCCCTGTTGCGCGGATGTTTGCGCGAGGTCGGGCCAGTCAGGAAGTTGCTGGCCGAACTTAAAGTTTCGCAACCCGCGCTCGGCTGGTCGCATCCCGAATGGCTCGTAGCCCGCTGGGAGAAACGTTGGGGAGCCGAAAAGACGGCGCGGCTTTTGGAGTGGAACAACACACCGCCGAAGACCTTTGTGCGCGTGAACACCTTGGACCGGGAGCCCCGGCGTCCGGCAGGCGACCCTCTTCATGAGAACGCCAACACGCCGGCGGGAAGCCGGCACTCCCGGGATACCGGCGATTTGCTCGCGCACTGGCGCCAAGAGAATGTTGAATACGATTTCGTCCGCCGCGATTGGCTGGAGGAGAACTTGGTCTTTGAGCTGAAATCGCATCCCCCCCTGACATCGCTCGCCAGCTTTCGCGACGGCTGGTTTTATGTTCAGGACCCCGGCACGCTGCTGGCGGTGAGGGAATTGAATCCGCAGCCCGGCGAAACGATCCTGGACTTCTGTGCCGCTCCCGGCGGCAAGACCACGTACCTGGCGCAGCTTCTCAACCGTCAGGGCCGCATCGTTGCACAAGACATCTCGGAAGAACGACTAGACCTGGTTCGGCAAAATTGCGAAAGACTTGGCGTGACCTGCGTTGAAACTCTGCTCAGCACCCCTGGTCGCATCCCTCTCCCCGCAGGGCGGAGAGAGGGTGGCCAGTGGCGGGGTGAGGGGAAGTTGTTCGATCGCATTTTGATTGATGCCCCGTGCTCCAACACCGGTGTGATGCGGCGTCGGGTGGATTTGCGCTGGCGGATTCAATTGAAGGAAATTTCACGATTGCAACAAGCGCAACTGGCTCTGCTTAAACAAGCTGCTCCGATACTCAAACCCGGTGGCGTTCTGGTTTACAGCACGTGCAGCCTGGAGCCGGAAGAGAATTCCGAGGTCGTCGGAGAATTTTTGCACGGTCACAGCGAATTCAAACTGGAGTTCGAACGCGAGCTTTTGCCATTCGTGGACGGTGTGGATGGCGCGTTTGTTGCACGTCTGAAACGGCTGCCGTAGATTGTCGGCTGTTATATGGAACTTGACCTGGAAAAACAATTTGCCGACCGCGCTTATCAACTGCTCGTCAGCCTCGTCACGCCGCGGCCGATTGCGCTCGTCACCACCGTCAGCGCTGATGGAAAAGTCAACGCCGCGCCCTTCAGCTTCTTCAATGTGCTGGGGGCGCAGCCGCCGATCGTCGCCTTTGCGCCCGGCAACCGCGACAACGGCACACCCAAGGACACCGTCTTGAACGTCCGGGCCACGCACGAGTTCGTTGTCAATCTCGTGGATGAAGCCATCGCCGAGGCGATGAACCAATGCGCCGCTTCATTGCCCTACGGCGAGAGTGAATTGGTGCGTGCCGGTTTGACTGCCGCGCCGTCGTCGCTGGTCAAACCGCCGCGCATCGCCGAAGCGCCGGCCAGCCTGGAGTGCGTGGAATGGGGCACGCTGCGAATTGGCAACAACCGGGTGGTCATTGGTGTGGTGAAGCGGCTGCACTTGCGCGAGGAATTATTCGATGCGGAAAAGAAACGGATCAATACTGACAAACTGTTCCTGATTGGCCGCATGGCCGCGCCGCACTGGTATTGTCGTACCCGCGACCGCTTTGAAATGATTCGTCCGGCGTAGGACAGGTGTGACGCCTGTCCTACATGCCCATGATCTGGTAGCCGCAGTCCACGTAAATCACCTGGCCGGTGATGGCCGCGGCGCCGTCGCTGCCGAGGAAAACGCCGGTCGCGCCCAGTTCTTCGGGCAAAACATTCCGCTTCAACGGCGCCCGCGTTTCGTAGTGCTTCAGCATTTCGCTGAATCCGGTGATGCCGCGCGCGGCCAGGGTGTTGACCGGGCCGGCGCTGATGCAGTTGACGCGGATTTTTTTCGGACCGAGGTCATAGGCCAGATAGCGCGTGCTGGCTTCGAGCGCGGCCTTGGCCACACCCATGACATTGTAATGCGCCACGACCTTTTCCGCGCCGTAATAGCTCATGGCCAGGATGCTGCCGCCGTCGGTCATCAGCGGCGCGGCAGCGCGAGCGAGGGCCACGAGCGAATACGCGCTGACGTCGTGCGCCACGCGGAACGCGTCGCGGCTGGTGTTTACAAATTCGCCTTCCAGCGCATCCTTGGGCGCGAAGGCAACGGAATGCAGGAGCAGATTCAATTTGCCGAATTTTGCACCCACTTCGCTGAATACGCGGGCAATTTCATCGTCCCGGGTCACGTCACACGGCAGCATCAGCGTGTCCGCGCCGAACGTGGTGACGAGTTCGGTGACATTGTCCTTGATGCGCTCGCCCTGATAGGTGAACGCAAGTTTGGCGCCTTCGGCCGCCCAGGCCTGCGCGATGGCCCAGGCGATGGAGCGTTTGTTGGCGACGCCAAAGACCAGTCCGATTTTTCCGTCAAGTAGTGGCATAAGCTCGTTAAGGCGTCGGAGCGTAGGGAAATTGCTCTTCCGGTTCAACTCATAAACACTTTAACGTTTCGACATCAGTGTTTGAAATAAAGCTCCTCGGCGTTCCAGGTCACGCGGTAATAACTCAGCGGTGTGGCGCGCACATTGCCGATGTCCGAGCGAATGGGGGCATAATACATCGGCGTGACGGTAAAAATCATCGGCTGCTGTTCGGCAAGAATTTCCTGGACTTCATTGAAGTCTTTCTCGCGTTCGGCCAAATCCAGCGTTTGCATCTGCGCATCCATCAATTGATCGATCCGTGCCTCCCAGGGAGTGGAAGGGACTTTCTCCCGCGGAAACCAATCGTGATCGTACCCGCTGGACTTGAGGATGTTCATGCTCCCGTAAGGATCCGTGCCCGTGTCTGAATAGTTGCCGATCAGGATGCAGTCGTAGTCGTAGGTGTCATCCATTTTGGTGATGAGCGTGTTGAATTCGATTGGCTGGAAAATCACGTCCATGCCCAGTTTCCGCAAATCCGCGGCGATGAGGAGGGATATTTTTCTACGCGCGTCGTTCTCGATATTGGTGTTGAAGACGAATTGAATTTTATTGCCGTGGGAGTCGGTCAGGAAGTTGTCACCGTTCCGTTTTTCGATTCCGATTTCCTTCAACAATGCCACCGCCTTCGCCGGACTGTACGGATATTTTTTGATGTTCGGGTCATACCAATTTTGATAGCCCGGCGTCAGGAAACCGTAATCAGGAATACCGCGGCCAAAGAAAACGGATTTGGTCATGGCGTCCCGGTCAATGGCATACGAAACGGCCTGGCGAAATTTCACATTGCGAAACCAGTTCAATTTCACCGGGTCAATGAGCGGCTTGCCGGTTTTGGGATTCACATTGGTGTTTTCGTTGAACCAGAAAAAAGTGGTTTCCAGACCGATGCCCGGTTCCAGCAGATTGAATCTTCCTTTCGCGGAGGCGGTTTTGAACGCGTCATATTCATTCGGGTAAATCAGGTCGTCCGCGTCACTTTCGCCGCTCAAAAGACGCAGGGATTGCG
>DATJYM010000069.1:0-4800 GCA_035499615.1 Candidatus Acidiferrales bacterium
TGCGCTCGAAGGGATCCTGGCGCAGGTTCACGATGGTCGGCATATCCGTGGTGACCTTCTCTCCCGGCCAGCCCCAGGGCTGTTGGAAGAACTGATATTTGAAGTCATCAATGCGGATGGCGCCCAAGTGAGGCCCGCCAAAATAAAAGAGCTCGTGCCGTTTTGAGGGTCCGTTGCCGGTGATCAAATCCATCTGGTCGTAGCCGTCGAGATGATTCTTGTAGGTCCGGCCTTCGAGATCGACGCCCTTCAGCAATTGATCGGTAATGTTGGGATTGCCCGCGGCGTCACAGAGCGTGGGGAACCAATCCAAACCGGAGAAGATGCCAGTCTCGACTTTGCCGGCGGGAACGTGGCCGGGCCAACGGACGACGCAGGGCACGCGGAAGCCGCCTTCGAAAACGGTGCCTTTGGTGGCTCGGAACGGTGTCATCCCGCCGTCCGGCCAGGTAAACACTTCCGCGCCATTGTCGGTCGTGAAAATGACAATGGTGTTGTCGGCTTCGCCAATATCGTCCAGGTGTTTCAGGAGCTCCCCGATGCAATCATCCATCTGGGCCATTCCGGCCTCCTCGACATTGTAGTTGTTCTCATAGTTCATCATCTTCTGGTACTTCGGTGGGAGGTAGGTGAAGACGTGCATGCGGGTGGTGTTGTGCCAGATAAAGAACGGCTTGCCGTCCTTTTTGGCCTTGTCCATGAAGTTGCACGAATTGGAGACGAGCACTTCGTCGAACGTCTCCATGTCGTATTTGGCGGGGCGACCTTCCTGCCAGTTCTGCATATCCTTCATGTTGGGGAAAGGCGGCAGCGGGCCTTCATCCACGATCTTCTGTTTGCCGACCTTGCCCCAGCGCGGCTGGTCCGTCGGGTCATCCGAGTCGGTCGCCCAGCAATGCACCAGGTCCCGAGGGCCGGTCTTATTAATCCAATCCTGGGGATAATCGAACCAATACGGGTCCGACATGGCGTCCAGGTGGTAGAGGTAGCCGAAGAATTCATCGAAGCCATGGACGGTCGGCAAATACTTGTTCAGATCGCCCAGGTGATTCTTTCCGAATTGGCCGGTTTCATAACCCAGTGCCTTGAGCGCGGTGGCGAGCGTGCAGGCTTGCGCGGGCAACCCCACGTCGGCGCCGGCCTGGCCCACCGTGGTAAGCCCGGTGCGCAGGGGAATCTCGCCGGTGATAAAATTCGCGCGACCCGCGGTGCAACTGGCTTCGGCATAATAATCGGTGAACCGGATACCCTGGCTGGCGAGTTTGTCGAGATTGGGTGTGCGGCTGGACATGATGCCCTGGTTGTAGCAACTCAGGTTAAACCAGCCGACGTCATCGCCCATGATGACCAGGATATTAGGTTTCTTACCGGACGAAGACCCGCTGGAGGCGGGTTGATTTTGAGCGGTGTTGCCACCGGTGGGTTGCGCCGTGGCGCAGGAGGCGCATAAAAGCGCACCCAGAACGGTCACGGCGACAGGACCGACGGCGCGCAAGTGTTCGTATTTCATGATATGAGTCCTTTCTAGCATGTGGCGTTTCGGAAGATCGGATCGGTCCGAGTTACCGCCCGGACACGTCGTACTCGATCGGTTTTCCCTTTGGATACACTATGACATCCCTAACATCGGACAGTTTAGTTGCGATCCAGAAGAGAATTGCCTCGTCGTTGCCCTCAGGAACGCCCAGAGAGAAACCGCCGGTCTGAACTGGATCCTTCGTCCCCCTCCAACTCGTCGCCAGACGCAATGAAGCCAATCGCGTGGCGGCGAGACGCCTTGAATGCGGGAACTCTTTACTTAAACTACATGTTCTTGAAGCTGTCAAGCGGCTGTGTGCGTTTTGTGGGGCGGTGTCCCCGGTTGCAGTCTTTAGGTAACGCGACACCGAACCTTCGCCGGAGAGACTAGCCACCGTCGCTGCAATCTAAAAGGCGTTAAGCCACAGATGGACACAGATGAGCACGGATTCCCAAAAGGAGGTCAGCGCTCCATATCCCAGATCTAGGCGCCCTAGACGATCCCTGCGGGAAACCAGATCTTTCAAACCGCGGAGAACACAAAGACCGCAATGATCTTAACCACGGATGAACACGGATGGACACGGATGCTCCTATGACGAAAAGGCAGGGCGATGCAGCCTGCTCGCGATTGATTGGAGTGCGTGCGCGCCGGCGGCAATTTCAGCTGGCAAGAGACCAAAAATCCATGCCGATTTGAACGGGAGCTAACAAAGCCAACGGAGGGGAATGACTTTGTCGCCGTTGCGCACTTTTGTACGCAACTGATCAAACTCGGCCTTTTCGAATCCAGTCGTCATCCGCAAAGTGAACTGCAGCAATCACGCTACTGGTCGGTCCTGGCGTTTGTCGCGTTAATCCCGCGCTCCCTCACCCACGCGCGAGACAACAGCAGGGTCAACAGGGCGTGCAGCCCGACGACCGGCCATAACAGCGGTCCGCACCACGGGGTGCCAAGAGCGAGCCAGCCAAAGTACACGGTGCCGAGTGTGTTGTAGGTCAGCATGCCGAGCGACGCCGGTCCTGGCCAGCAGCCCACACCCAGGGCGAACAATGCAATGCCAGCCACACGAGCGACGACGACCGAAACGCCGGTCAACTCCGCGCCGAGCAGCAATCGGCCGACCAGCGCCGGCGCAACCAGCAACGCCACGCCCGTGGCGGCTTCGGCCACGCCGGTGAGAACGAGCAATTTCTTCATCGCTGGCCAAAAGCTTCCGGCCCGGCCCTAGAGTGGTTCTCGTAATTCATTTCTTAACAGGTAGGGTCGGCGCGCCTGCGCCGACCGCGGATCCCGCCATTGCGGGACGGCGTCCCTACCACATTGATCCTATCCGGAAATTTGTTTTGAGAACTGGTCTAGTTATTCACCGCCGCACCGGTTTCGGCGGCTTGCTGCTGATCCGCCAGACCCAACTGCTTCGGGCCGAGTTCGAAGGTCAACTTGTCAATCGTGCCGTTAAAGTTGAACGGGCAGTCGTAGTGATATTCGACCAGGGAAACCGGCGAGCCGGTGTCGAGCCCCACGTCAAAAGTTTCGTCTTCCGGGAACATGATGGGGGTGGTGTGTTCCAGGGATTTCGTGGCGACTCGAGTACCGTCCACCGTCAACTGACCGGTGCCGCCTTTGCCCAGGCCGGGGCCGTCGATTTCAAAATCGAAAGTAATGGTATGTTTCCCGGGTTTGAGTTCCGGCCCTTCCCAGGCCGTGCGTTGCAGGCCAAGCAAATTGTAGAGAAACACCACGTGACCTCGGCCGAATCCCAAGTCGCCTTTGCTCATAAACAGACCGTAGCCGCCGAACCTTCCGCCTTCGGTGGCGATCATGCCCTCCGCGCCGCCTTCAGGAATGGTGATCTCGGCGTGGATGATGTAGGAGCGGTCCAGGATGTCCGGAGCGCAGGAAGCCGGGACACCACTCAACACGCCCGAGTAGGTGAACGTGGTCCGGCCTGCCGTGGCGCTCGGACGCGGGGTCGTGAAGCGGGCGAGCGTTGAATTGTCCAGCGGCAGCACGTCGAACCTTGCCGCTTCCTGGTAGAAGAGCGTCTGCAGCTCCTTGAGCTTGTCCGGCATTTGGCCGGCAAGGTCGTGATCCTCGGTGAAGTCTTTCGCGATGTTGTAGAGCTCCCAACTGTAGCCGGTAATGACATCCGGCGGCTCCTTGGTGCTTAATTCCCACGGGATGGTGACGGGTGTCGTAGCCGCCACCCAGCCGTCGTGATAAATGGCTCGATTGCCCAGCATCTCAAAATACTGAGTTTCACGCCTGGACGGCACGGTGGCATTTTCCTTGGGCCAGGTGTAAGTCATGCTCACGCCGTCGAAGGGTCGCTGTTGGATGCCGTTGATAGTGTCCGGCGCGCGCACGCCCGTCGCCTCCAGGATGGTCGGCACGATGTCAATGACGTGATGAAATTGCGTGCGGATGCCTCGCAGGTCAGTGATGTGGCCGGGCCACGACATGCACATGCCTTGCCGCGTCCCTCCGAAATGCGAGGCCACTTGCTTGCACCACTTGAACGGCGTGTCAAACGCCCAGGCCCAGCCCACAGCATAATGCGGGAACGTCAGGTCCGATCCCCAGAAATCATAGAACAGGAACTGGTCCTTGACCGGCACCACGACTCCGTTGAAGGCCGTGAATTCGTTCGGCGTCCCGTTGGTAGAGCCCTCCGCGCTGGCCCCGTTGTCACCGCTGATGTAGATGATGAGCGTGTTGTCGAGTTTGCCTTCCTTCTCCACCTCGTCAATCACCCGGCCAATTTCGTAGTCGGTGTAGGCCAGATACGCGCCGAACACATCCGCTTGCTTGACGAACAGTTTCTTCTCGTCCCAGGACAACTGGTCCCAGTGCTGCAACTCCTTCGGCCACGGCGTCAGCTCCGCGTTCGCCGGAAGGATGCCCAGCCGTTTCTGGTTGGCGAAGATGGTCTCGCGCATTTTATCCCAGCCGCCGTCGAACAGGTGCATGGCGCTGACCTTGTCAATCCACTCCTTGGTTGGATGATGCGGTGCGTGCACGCCGCCCGGCACATAGTACACAAAAAACGGTTTGCCCGGCGCAATCTCGTTGAGTTGCTTCATGTACTGGATCGCGTCGTCGGCCATGGCCGTGGTGAGATTCCATTTTCCTTGCTGGCCAAAATAAGGGTAAATGGCCGTGGTATTGCGGAACAGGTTGGGTTCCCACTGGCTGGTGTCGCCGCCGATGAAGCCGTAAAAGTAGTCAAAGCCCATTCCTGTCGGCCATTGGTCAAACGGCCCCGCCTGGCTCGCCTG
>DATJYM010000070.1:0-4653 GCA_035499615.1 Candidatus Acidiferrales bacterium
GAGCGCGATGAGCAGGAGCAACCCCCACACCGGCGAATGCAATGCCAACATCAGAAACCCGCCGAACAGGATGGCCAGATGCAGCACCACGATGCGTCCGTACGGCTGTTGCATGAGCTGTTGGAGGTTTGCCTGCCGGTATTCACCGTTGCCGAGGTAATTGGTGGCAAAAGAAACGCCGCGGCTGATGGCCAGCCCGAGGATCGCCCAACCCAGATAGTTCTCCTGCGCGATTCGCCAGAAGGTTGCCGGGGTGGGAAATCCGGCGCCGGGTTTGAGACCGCCGCCAAACAGCCCAATCACAAAAACGCCATGGATGAAAGTGAACATCCCGTAGTGCACGCAGAAAAACGGGATGACAAACAATTTGCCTGCCCAGCTCAGCGGTGACTCGGGATCGGCGGTAAGCATCTTGAGCACGTTGATCGCGCCGATGATGACATTCTCGCTCCAGAACAAAAACATGAGTGGAAATATTTGCCAGCCAAGCAGGAAAACGCCGGCAACCGGAACGAGATTGGCGAGCAAGAGCGCGATGACAGATGGCCGCAACCAGTCGGCATCGGAGGTTTCCCCAAAGAATTTCATATGGAAGCATTAGCGGTGAGCAGCCTGAATGCCAGATCCGGCGCAGGGTCATGGCGATACGGCAAATACCGGGTTCACAGCCACGACTTCAACCGTTCGCGTAATATCTGCCGGGCGCGGTATAATCGGGATTCAACGGCATTCGGCGTCGTTTCCAAAATCACCGCCGCCTCGACCACGCTGCGCTCTTCCCATTCGCAAAGCACAACCGCCCCCGCAAATCCTCGGGCAATCTGCCTACGGCCACACGAACGGCCCCGGCACGTTCAGCCGCCAGCGCCTGTTCGTTCGGCGTCGGATCATTGGCCGGCAATGTGCCGCCCAGCGTTTGCTCCGTTTCTCCGGTCTCGGCTTCGAGCGAGACGTTCGGATGCCGCGAGCGCCAGCGGAAATGGTTCCGCGCCAGATTCGCGGCGATGGCGCAAAGCCAGGTGGTAAACTTTTCGTTCGGACGAAAGCTGTTCCTTGCGCGGAAGACGCGGACGAAAGTTTCCTGCGCCAGATCGTTCGCGTCGTCTTCGTTGCCGAGCATCCGGCAGAGAAAATGGAACAGCGGCGTGGCATGCCTTTCCATTATATCGCGGAGCGCCGCGTCGTGACCCGCCACCAGCCGTCCCATATCCGTACGGTCATCGGCGTCGCCGTCGTTGACGGGATTACTCATTGGCCGGCGGGTTCTGAAACGGACTGCTGGCTTCCTTCCGGCAAGCCGAGGGCAAACTTTTGCATCTCGGCCAAATAGCGGCGGCCCTGTGCCGGTGGCATGTTTTGACTGACTTCAGTGAAGTACTGGAGCATTTGCGACTCACAATGGGCCCGGCAGTCGGCCAATTCGGCTAATTTTTGCTCGACTAGGGGATTGAGGCTGGTCGTGCCGTTCAAGGCGGTCGCAACCTCCTGCTTTTTATCGGCGACCATCCGGCACGTCACGCTGCATTGAGCAAGGTAATTGTTGTGCAGTTTTTGTATGCGTGCCGTCTCGGCGACACTCAGGTGAAATGCCTTTTGCAGCCAACCAAGGCCACCGGGAGGTTCCACAACACAAACCTGGCAGAGACGCTGGCCAGCCAGGTAGGAGCCGCCGAACAACGTGACGCACAACGCCAGCGCACCCATTACGATAACCAGCGAGCGGTTCATATCATCAACGCATGACCGGCGGTGCGACGGCCGTCAGGTATTGGGCGTGTGCGGCCTGGTTCGCCGCCAGATTACCTGCGCGCGCACCGAGCAATGCGCCGGCAACGACCAGTGCGGCGGCGGTCAACAGCGCAAATCGCGGCCGCAACACCAGCGCGGCCAGCGCATCCAGCCAGGACAAACCCGGCGCGGATAGCACCGGCGCCTCGGCGTCTTCGATGCGGCGCCATACATTTTCCTGAAACCGCGGCGGCAGAGTTGGCGAGACACGCCCCTGGCGCAACAGCGCGGAAAGTTTGGTGTCGTCGGGATTCATGTTTTCTTTCACCGATTCAATGGGCGGCGGAGGTTTTTGTCCGTCGCCCGGATGATGCATTTTCAATCGCACCAGGACAAACCGGCGGATGGCGGCACCATCAATTGGCGGCGGCGACCGCTTTGATGCAGCCCGGCATTGATGCCGGATGTTCGGCACAGGCTTGAACGGTCTTGGGCGTGCCGGCCATGTTGCAGCAGGCCAAAGTGGAATTCACGCTGCCGTTCATGCCGGGCGTGCTGGCAATTTCATTGCCCGCTGCGCGCGGCGGAAGGGCAAGTCCTTGATCCACCGCCACAAGATCGGGATCATTCGCCGTGCCGGAGACAATATTGATCTGGTTGCCCATGGCACGCGGTGAGAGCAATGCGCCATTGGTATTAAGGGTTATCGCGGTCAAGGCGGCCGCGCCGAGGGTGAGGAGGAGGATTCGTGTTTTCATTTCTCTTTCTTATTTTTTGACGACGCTTCAGTGCGTCGTCGAATGTTCTTATCTACAATACCCCGCCGGGCCGGAAACCCCGCGGATTTTTTGTGGCAATTTCCCCTGCGGCGTGCAGGATTCTTGAGTGATTTTACCGGCAATGGTGTAGAATAAGAGATGGCGCCAGCGTTGGACGCCCGAATGAACCGATAATATCAAGAACAATCGAAGGAACTGAACAATCATGAATAAGCTGAAGATCATCCTGTTCGCCGCCGCCCTTGGACTTTTCTGGAGCACCGGAGCGCGCGCAGACAACTCCGCCTTGCCGGCACCGGTAAAATCCGTCTATGGCGATTACTTGAAAATCCAAGCCAGCCTGGCAAAAGATTCGATGACGGGCGTGGCTGATAATGCAGCCGCCATTGCGAAAGCCGTTCGGACCGATGCGAAACAGCTGCCGGCGACGGTCGCCGGCGAGGCGGAAGCACTTGCCAAGGCGACGGATCTGACATCGGCCCGCGCTGCGTTCAAGCCGTTGAGCGATTCGCTCATTCAATATCTCGCCGATCACAAAGCCAAAGATGCTTACGTGCAAGTTTATTGTCCAATGGCCCGCGCCAATTGGCTGCAAGCGGACCGGAACGTGCACAATCCCTATTTTGGGCAGGCCATGGCGACATGCGGAGAAATTCAAAATTAAGCGGCAGCCCAGGTCGTGGTGCGAGCCCGGCACATCAGGTGCGGGATCATCCGTGTATCGGCAACCACGCCAAAAATTGACAAGAAGAAGCCAAAACTGGTTGAGCTTATTTTGAGCCATTGGTGGATATTCAAAACGTGAAAACGATGCTGGTCATTGTTTGCAGCCTGTTGCTGGGTTGGACGCCCGTCCCTGTCCCGGCTCAGGCGGCCGGTGTTGTTCGCGTCGCCCATGCCTGTTGCCATTGCAGCAAGGCTTGCTGCGTCGCGTCTCCCTCCCCGGAGTCGCAGCCTGTCCCTGCGACTCCGGTTTCCAATCCGTCACAAAATCAGCTTTTGCCTCCTGCGCCCGTGGCTTGGGTTTGGAATTTACCCGGCACGCCGACAACTGAATTGTTCACTCCCTATCCTTCGCTGCTCACAGCCAACGCCGCGCCCCTTTACGCGCGGCATTGCGCCTTTCTGATCTGACTTTTTTCCTTCCCTGCCCTTGGTGTGTCCGGAGCCGGACCTGAGGCATTCACTTTTTACTTCACGGTTTTGTGCCCGTGAACCGCTGGAAATCCGCCGCCGGAGCACAAACCGCGGCACCTGAAACTGAAAGACTGTGAATTTATGAAAACAACCTTGATGATCGCGCTGGCGGCCGTTATGGCCGGAGGCATTCCGTGGGTCGCACCCTATTGCCTATCGGCGGCGGACTCCACCTCGGCCAACCACAAAATTCTCCATTACACCTGCCCCATGCACCCATCGGTCAAATCGGACAAACCGGGCGATTGCCCGGTTTGCGGCATGAATTTGGCACCGGTTTATGCCAACCCGGTCGGCGACGGAACAAATACACCGCCGGCCGTGACGAACACCAACACGTCAACAGCCACCGGGCGGGGTTGCTGCGGTTCGGGAGGCTGCCATTGAACTGAAGGTTATGAGGCTAAAGTTTATTTTGCTTTCCACAATGTTGGCCATTGGCGCATTTGTCCTGGCTGGTTGCCGGGGCATGCAAACCTCTGGCGAAAAGCAGGCGCGCCATGATTTTGAGGCGGTCGCCGGCGAATATCGCCCGGGCAATCAGCGTCCGGCGTTGCCCGAATTGACACCGGATTCAAGCCTCAGCAATTTCCTGGCATACGCCCTCCTGAACTCGCCGGCGGTCGCGGCGGCGTTTTATGATTGGTCGGCCTCTGTCGAAAACATCACGGTGACGCGCTCGCTGCCGGATCCGCAGTTGACCTTCCAGGCTTACATTCAGGACACGATCACGTCGCTGATGCCAGGATTCGCCTGGAATTTTCCCGGCCCCGGCAAGCTCAAGGCGCGCGCGGGGGTTGCCGCTGCCGAAAGCCGGGGCAAATACTTCGCCTTTGAAGGCGCCGTGCTCCAGACCGCATTCAATCTGAAAAGCGCGTACTACAAACTCGGCCTTCTGGACGAACAACTTCGCCTCAAGCGCGAAACCCTGTGGTTACTCGACAGCCAG
>DATJYM010000071.1:0-24278 GCA_035499615.1 Candidatus Acidiferrales bacterium
CCAACCTTGTGAATTTTGTCGTTACCAATGGCGCAGACCCGCACGGTGGCTTGATCGCCGGACCCGACCGCAACCTGTATGGCACAACCCTGAACGGCGGCATGAACGGCGGTGGGACGGTATTCAGACTGACTACCAACGGGGCGCTGGCGACGCTGGTGAATTTCGGTTATCTGACAGGGGAATCCCCGGAAGGCGGGGTTACCTTCGGCCCGGACGGCAATCTGTATGGAACGACCGACGGCGGCGGTACCAATGCAGCCGATTCGTGGGGCACGGTGTTCCGGGTGACCACGAATGGCGACCTGACTACCCCGGCGGATTTTACCAACACCAACGGTAACGACCCGCAAGGTGGCCTGACACTTGGACCGGACGGCTATTTCTACGGGACGACGTACTTGGGCGGCAGTACTGACCCGAACGCGGCCGGCGAGATTTACCGGTTGAATATCGGCCAGGCAGTTACGACCAAGTCGCCAGGTATCAGCTGGAATGCCGGCGCGGTGATATTGAACCTGGCAAGCGTCCCCGGTAGTACGAATCGGCTGTGGGCAACGACGAATTTGAGCCTTCCGATGGCCCAATGGCAGGCGCTGGCGACCAACGTCGTAACCAACGGTTTCTTCCAATTCACGGATACAAATACAGCTGGATACTCGATGAAGTTCTACCGTATTTCCACTCAGTAATGTTTGCATCGCGGCGAGAGAACGTCAAACATCGCGCTGGAACCGCCAGCCCCTGCCCGAGGAGCTCTAGATTTCAGGCATTGATAGCCTCCCGCATGGCACGGGGCAAGGACATGGGTAAAAGATGAGGGCGGTCGTTAAACCCAATAGTAACGGTACTGGTGCTGGTTTCTTGATTTGGAGTGCGGCGACATGTCGCCGCTTTGGAAGCGCGGACATGTCCGCGCAGTCCAAAATCCGTGTCCATCTGCGTTCATCCGTGGTTAAAATTATCTTTCCCCTTTGCGCGTTTCCCATTTCAATTCTGCGCCATGTCGCGCGAATACGTTCTGGAACCCTTTCATGCTGCCGTTCATTTGCAGATTGATTACACGCGCGAGTTGAATGCCCAACAGCTCGCCGCCGTCACCGCGCCGCCCGGCCCCGCCCTCGTCATCGCCGGCGCCGGTTCGGGCAAGACCCGCACGCTCACTTACCGTGTAGCTTACCTGCTCGAACAGGGCATCCCCGCCGACCGCATCCTGCTGCTGACGTTTACCAACAAGGCCGCCGGCGAGATGATGCGGCGTGTCGCGGATTTGCTGGGACAGGAAATCCCGTCGCTCTGGGGCGGGACGTTTCATTCCATCGGCGCGCGGGTTTTGCGCGCGCACGCCGAGCTGCTCGGTTACCGGCGCGATTTCACCATCCTCGACCGCGACGATTCCAAAGATCTGATCAAATCCTGCATCACCGACGCGGGGATTGAGACGAAAGGCACGCATTTCCCCAAACCGGAGGTGCTGAACGAAATCTTTTCGCTCGCCGCCAACACGCACCGGACCACGGACGATATTCTCGAATCGCAGTACGATTATTTCTCGCAATTCGCCGCGCAGATCGCGGACCTGGCGCAACGTTACCTCAAACGCAAGCGCGCCACCAACGCGATGGATTTTGACGACCTGCTTGCGCTCTGGCTCAAGCTGTTGCAGGAACACGCCGACGTGCGCGAACATTACCAGCGCCGGTTCCAGTTCATCCTGGTGGACGAATATCAGGATACGAACAAGCTCCAGAGCGACCTCGTGGACCTGCTGGCAGAGCGGCATCACAATGTCACGGTGGTCGGCGACGACGCGCAAAGCATCTACGCCTGGCGGGGCGCGAATTTTGCCAACATCCTCGAATTTCCCAAACGTTATCCGGGTGCAAAAGTGTTCAAGATTGAAACCAATTACCGCAGCACGCCGGAAATTCTGAAAGTGGCCAATGCCGCCATCGCCGCCAACCGGAACCAGTTCACCAAGCAACTCGCGCCCGAGCGTAAATCCGGCCTGAAACCCGCGCTGGTCGCCTGCATGGACGCCGCGCAGCAATCCGCGTTCATCGCCCAGCGCGTGCTGGAATTGCGTGACGAGGGTACGAGCCTGAACCAGGTCGCCGTGCTTTACCGCTCGCATTTCCATGCCCTCGAATTGCAGCTCGAACTGACCAGGCGGAACATCCCCTTCTCCATCACCAGCGGCATCCGGTTCTTCGAACAGGCGCACATCAAGGACGCCACGGCGTATCTGAAACTGGTCGTGAACCCGCAGGATGAACTCGCCTTCAAACGACTGGCGCAACTGCTGCCCGGCATTGCGGCGAAAGGCGCGGAAAAACTGTGGCAGCTTTTTCAAAGCAGGAGTCGAGGTCACGAGACTCAAATTCCTGGCAGTGACCAGAAGTCAGAGCCTCCTCACGTCGGCTCCTACAAAATCGCCTCCGCTCTCCAATCGTGCGCCAAATCGGTTCCGGCGAAGGCGGCGACGGCCTGGGCCCAATTCGTCGCCACCGTTTCCCAGCTCGAAGACAAAACCGCCCGTCCGAGCGCCGCGAAGATGCTGCGATTGGTGATTGACGCGGGCTACGACGATTATCTCAAAGAAAACTTCGCCAACTATCGGAATCGTTTGGAGGATTTGGAACAACTCGCCATCTTCGCCTACCAGTTCAATTCGGTTGAGGATTTCCTGACCCAGCTGGCCTTGCTCACCAATGTCGAGGCCGAGGACGACAAGACTGCCGACCGTGACGCCGAACGGCTCCGGCTTTCCACGATTCATCAGGCGAAGGGCCTGGAGTTTGATGCCGTGTTCGTCATTATGCTTTGCGACGGGCTTTTCCCGTCGGAGCGTTCGCTGAACGCGGACGACGGTGAGGAAGAGGAACGCCGGTTGTTTTATGTCGCCATCACCCGCGCGCGGAGCGAGCTGTATCTAAGTTATCCACTAATGCGCGCCAGTTTCGCCAGTTCCGGCGGCGACACGATGCAACATCCGTCGCGGTTTTTATCAGAAATTCCCGGCGATTTATTGAACCAATGGAATCTGCGGTCGCGCTATGGGTGAAGTTGGAGTTCAAGCTTTAGAACGTTTACAGTGACTATGTTTCAATCGCCGGGTTCGGGCGATTTTCCGGTCGCCACTTTCGTACTGAAGTAACGCGGGACCAGAATGTCTGCCCTACAGGAATGATGGAATTGCGCCAGCCGGGTGTTCGGGCAAAAACACGCTGGAGCGTGAACCCCACCGTTACGCCAAGTTCACTTCGCTGAATCGCTTCAATCCGTCCGCTGCGATCGCTGCGGTTTGGTCTCCCGTGTATACTGTCCGACCTGGACGGCGATACCCATGACCAGCAACACGACGAAAAGCGCCGTTCTGGCCGGGGGATCCAGCGGGACATTTTGGGAAACCGCCGTTGCGCCCGCCAGCGAGGACATGATGATCAGCGCGGGATCCAGCAGCATGACCGTCAGCAATGCGCCCAGCAGGCCGCCCACGGCAAATGCGATCCACATGACGGCGTCACCCTGCAAGTGGAGCGCCGTGGGCGCAAAAGTGGACAGGCAATATCCGCCGGCGAAAAATCCCGCGACGATGATGAAGATGCGCTGAAGAAAGACGGACGCAATGGCACTGAGCAAACCCACGCCCAGCGCGATGGATAAAATCAACCATTCCGAGTGCCCCTGCAAAGCATTGTCGGCCAGTTCAAAACCGACAATGAAGCCGACGCAGCCCACAAACAACCAGAACAGCCGGCGGCCGAAAAAGAGCACCGCCAGCCCGGCGAGAATATTCAGCCACTCCATGGTCTGATTTTAGCTCAAAACAGCCATTCAGCAATAGCCCGGCGCTGAATTTATTTTGAAGCGGGAACGATTTTTTCCCACCCGCGTACTTTGCCGGACACAATCCGGAACAACGGATGCGGGGCGGGAGTTTTCACGGCCTTAAATTTCCGCAGCCGTTCAGGGTCGCGCCTCTTCAACTTTCGTTTCAAATGCTGCCATTCGTAAAGCAGTTGCCCGCGGGCCTCCTTCAGTTTTCCGCGAAAGCGTGGCCGGCCGACTTTTGATGCGTTGAACTTGTAACCGCGCCGTCCGGCTTCTTCATGAACAGCCTGCAAATAGGAAGCCAGCGCCGCGAGTGGATGATTGGTATTGGCAAATCGGAAAAGTTGCGGATGATGTCGGTAACCGCGCGTCCGGCCCCGCAGAACTTTCTGGGCGAGCAACGCTTCCCGCCAGAGAGCCACCAGTCCACAGGCATCCAGATATTTCGGGTGCAACGTCCACAATCGCATAAACCGCTTTTAAACCGGCGTAGCGGCTTTCGGCAGAAAGCCGCAGTTGTCAAATTCCAAAATTTGCGGCGCCCTGCCGCGACGCCGCTACCACACGCCCGGAATTTTGGGAACCGGATAATGCCTCATTTCGGCAGGCTGCGCCATTGTCGCCGGGCCACGTAAGGGTCTATGCGATCCAGCAAAAAATAGGCCCAGCGCTGTTTCATTTTTTGCCAGAACGTGCGTGATCGACGCCACTCCTCACGGGTGACGCGCCGGCAGTGCCGGAGGGTGTCCGCAAAAATCGCCCGCGCCTGTTCCGCCAGTTCTCCAGTTTCAAAACGGATCATCAGCTCGTAATTGATTTGCAAACTGCGCGTGTCGAGATTGCTGGAGCCGGTATAAACCGCGCCATTCACGATGAAGAGCTTCGCATGGAGAATCTGCGGTTGATATTCGTAAATCTCGACGCCGGCCCGCAACAGCCGCCGATACAGGCTCTGCGCCGCGAGCTTGGAAAGCTGCACGTCCGTCTGACCCGCCAGAATCAGTTGCACCCGCCCGCCCCGCCGGACAACGCGGATCAAATCCCGCCGCAGCCGCCAGGACGGCAAAAAATACGCAACCATGAGTTGTACGTTCTTCGCGCCCGTCAGATCCTTTCGCAAGGCGCGTTTGATGGGACTTTGGCCCCGGCCCGGCCCGCTGAACAGAATTTGTTCCGGTGGCAACGTCACAGCCCGTTTGGCACTGAAATCGCGCCAGCGCGTGAAATGCCGGTGGCGAAAGGCCGCGCGCGCAAACATGTCCTCGAAGGACGCCGCCAGCCGCGCCGCCAATGGACCTTCGATTTCCAGCCCGACGTCACACCAGCCGTCGTCGACACCGTTGCCTTCATACTCTGGCGAGACATTAAAACCGCCGACAAACGCCACCCACTCGTCGCACACGAGCAGTTTGCGATGGTTCCGAATCGTCACCCGTTTCAGGGTGATGGGATTGAACCAGCGAACCTCCCCGCCCGCCTTCCGCAGGGGCTCCCAGAAATGGTCCGGCAACAGGAGCGAACCCATCGAATCCACCAGCACTTGCACCCGCACCCCGCGCCCGCAGGCCCGCACCAGCGCCTCGCGAAAATCGCGTCCCAACGGGCATTCTTCAAAAATGTAAATTTCGAGGCGCACGGATTTGGCTGCGGCGTCAATGGCCGCGAGCATCGCCGGGAAAATTTCATCTCCCGCACGCAACCACTGGTAAGTGGAACCGGTTTCGGTCGGCATCGGTCTGATTATTCAAGGCTATTCCAACAGGTGGGATTATCAATACGTGATATTGCGCAAAAAATGTTCTAATTTTCCCGCGTTTCAGGCATCTATAACCGTGTGCGAACTTTCTTGAAACTGTTGCTGGTCGCTTTCCTCCTCCTGGCGGGAAACTTCGCGCACGCCGCGCACACGCAGGTGCGGCTGTTGTTGTCTGCGGACACCGTCCGGCCCGGCGACACGATCTGGGCGGGGGTGGACATGAATATGGAGCCGGCCTGGCATACCTATTGGAAGAATCCCGGCGAAGCAGGAATGGTGACAAAGATCGAATGGCAACTGCCGCCCGGTGTCATTGCCGGAGAAATCCAATGGCCGTTGCCGGAGAAACTGCCGCCCGCCGAAGTCACGACCTACGGTTACAACAACGAAGTCATGCTCCTGGTGCCGTTGAAGATTGCCGCGGATTTAAAACCCGGCATGGCACTCGATTTAAAGGCGAATGTTTCCTGGCTGGAATGCAAAGAGGAATGCATTCCCGGCAAAGCGACCGTGGAAGCGCAACTCCAGACCGGCTACACAAATAGCATTTCGCACGATGCCCTGACGATTGAGGAGTGGAAAAAGAAAGTTCCGGAGATCGCCGGAAAGAATTTCCCGATGCGTGCCTGGTGGGAGAAATCTGCCGCCGACGATACACGGCCGTTGATTCTTGCTATCGATACGCCCGATACCGCGGATGTCACTCCGTGGACCGATTTTTTTCCTTATGCCAGTGATACTTTTGATATTCAACCTGCCACCGAAAGCGTTTCGATTTCGCCGGCACATGTTCGACTGCGCAAATTGGTGAAGAAATTTTCCGGCGATTGGCCAAAGACTGTGTCGGGCGTAATGGTTGCGGGCAATGACAGCGCATCTACCGGGGTTGAAATTATTAATTTGCCCATTTCCGAAAACCCGCCGGCTGACGCAACCATGACTTCGGCAAGCAGCGCGGGCGTCACGCCTGCCTCGCCAAATCCCCCCAAAGCAAAAGCAGCCGGGACGGCTGCGCTACCTTTGATGCTCCTCTACGCTTTTATCGGCGGCCTGATTCTGAACATCATGCCGTGCGTGCTGCCGGTTATTGCCCTGAAAATCCTCGGCTTTATCAATCACTCGCAACACGAGCCGGGCCGCGTCCGAATGCTCGGATTGATTTATGCCGCCGGGGTGTTGGTATCGTTCCTCGTGCTCGCGGCCGTTGTCATAGGCGTTAAAGCCGCCGGACATCACGCCGGCTGGGGAATGCAATTCGGCAGCCCGGTTTTCATTGTCTGTCTTACCACTCTCATCACGCTGGTCGCCCTGAATTTGTTTGGCGTCTTTGAGGTGACACTTGGCGGGCGTGCCTTGAGTGCCGCCGGACAACTTGCTTCCCAACAAGGCGCGCCAGGCGCCTTTTTCAACGGCTTGCTGGCCACGGCCCTGGCCACGCCCTGCACCGCGCCGTTCCTGGCCCCCGCGCTCGGCTTTGCTTTTGCCCAAAGCCCGGCGATTATCGTACTGATTTTCCTGTTTGTGGGACTGGGTCTCGCCGCGCCGTATGTCGTATTGAGCTGGAACCCGGTGTGGCTGAAATTTCTGCCCAGGCCCGGCGCCTGGATGGAGAAGTTTAAAATAGCCATGGGCTTTCCCATGTTGCTGACCGCCGTTTGGCTCTTCAACCTTGCCGCGGATGATTACGGCACCAATGTTCTGTGGCTCGGCGTGTTCCTTGTGTTGCTGGCATTTGCGGCCTGGATATTCGGCGAATTCGTCCAACGCGGCCGCGCCGGAAAAGGAATCGCACTCGTGATCGTGTTGGTTCTACTCATCGGTGGTTACGCCTTCGCTTTGGAAAATCAGTTGCATTGGCGTGAGCCGCCAGTGGTCGCGGACTCTACCGGCACGTCACCGACATCACCAGATGGAATCAACTGGCAATCATGGAGTCCGGAGGCCGTGGCCAAGGCGCAGAGTGAAGGTCATCCCGTGCTGGTGGATTTCACCGCCAACTGGTGTCTGACCTGCCAGTTAAACAAAAAAATTGCCATTGAGGTTCCGTCGGTCCGCAAGAAATTAAAGGAAATCAACGCCGTTGCCCTGGTGGGCGATTACACGCATTTCCCCGATAATATCACTGCCGAGCTGAGTCGTTACAGCCGTGCCGGCGTGCCATTGGTCTTGGTCTATCCCAAAGCGGCTGATGCACAACCCATTGTGCTACCGGAGGTTCTGACACCGGGCATTGTGCTGGGGGCGCTGGATCAAGCAGCCAGATAGGTGATTTATTTTTGAACCAAACACCCGCAAGATACGTCTGGTATTCTGACAATCTAAAACTTAAGATTAAACTAATGATTATGAAAACTGCATTAACTTTGTTTGCCGCCCTGACCCTGGCTTCGGCGGCGCTGGCGGTGGAAGTCGGCAAACCCGCACCGGATTTCACGGCCACGGACATCAACGGCAAGACCATTCACCTCAGCGATTACAAAGGCAAAATCGTGGTCATCGAATCCTACAATTCCGACTGCCCGTATTGTCACAACCAGTACAAGACCGGCGCGATGCAGGCAATGCAACGCGACCTCGCGGCCAAGGGCGTCGTGTGGCTGCTGGTGAATTCCGTGAACCCGAACAATGCCAGCCATCGTACACCGGGTCAGGCGCGGGCGGAAATGGCCGCGGAAAAAATGGACGTGACCGCCTGGATTGACGACAGCTCCGGTGCCGTCGGCCATCTGTACGACATGAAAACGACCCCGGACATGTATGTCATCAACCAGGACGGCATCCTGGTATATGAGGGCGCGATTGACAACCAGCCGGATCCGTTTCATGACCCGACCAAGGCGCAGAACTACGTGAGTGCCGCCATCGCCGCCGTGCTGGCCGACAAACCGGTGGCCGTGACGGAAACCAAACCGTATGGCTGCAGTGTGAAATACGCAGATTAAGGAATTTCGGTGGGGCGAGGCTACTGACGAGCCGGCTCGCGAGGACGCCCGCCCCACCGGTTAAAACCCGAATTCTTTCAGGAAACTGCCCGCTGGCGCGTTGATTACCACGCGCCGTTTTGTGAACGGATCCATATAAGCCAGCCGCACCGCGCGCAAGCCCAGCGGCAAACGGCCTTCCATCATTCCGTAAAGCTCGTCGCCGACAATCGGCAAACCGGATTCCGCCAGATGCACCCGGATCTGATGCGTGCGGCCGGTAACCGGTCTGGCTTCGATTAAAGTCAACCTCTTACAGCGCTCCAGGACCTTAAAATGGGTTTCGCAATTTTTGCCATGATCCGCGTCCACTTTCATTTTGTGAAACCGCTTTTTATCCGGCGCGAGTTTGAACCGGCAGGTCCATTCGTTTTCCCCTGGCTCGCCGACGGCGACGGCCAGATAGGTTTTCTCCATTTTACGGCTCTCGAATAAATCAAAAAACCTTTCAACTGCGCCGGGACTCTTGGCAAAGAGCAAAACGCCGCTGGTGTCCGCGTCGAGGCGGTGGACGTGGCGGAGAAATTTGAGGCCGCGTGACCGCGACCAGAAATCACGCGCGGCAACGGAAGATTCAATGGCCGCCTGCAAATTGCGCGAGGTTTTCTGCCACGAGACGGGCGCGAGCATCCAGCCGCGCGGCTTGTCCATCGCGATAACCGATCGATCTTCGTGCAGAATCGGAATCGGCCCGCAACCGGGGAGTTCGATGACATTGGGTTTGGCCATGACATGGATAGAATCCACGGAATAAGCCGATTGCACAAATTCTAATCTGCGAAGAGACCGGGTCGTCTCGCCGCGATGGCTGAAGGGAAAGCGGAACTTCCGCGTCGGTGGGCCTGGTTCACCAAACCGGCGGCCATTGAATCTCATTTTCAGCCAGTTTGACGCCAAGGTGGAATCCCGTGTTGTCTTGATAGCCGGTCCGCACCTCAATCCGGCCGGCTCTGCGCATCTTTAAGAACATGCGATGGAACACTTTCCCCCACGGAGTCGTATCCGGTAACGGCTCCTTCGTGGTGAGTGCAGGTTCCGACAGGGTGCGTTCGCTTAAATATGAGCAATCCCAGCCGGACCGGGTCTTGCGGGTCATAAGTTTGCAATGCTCCCGCTAAGAGTTTTTTAAGCAAAGAAAAGTTATTACTTTTTATCCGCTGGATGTTCACAAGCAGAGTGGTCTCGGCGAGACAACTGGCGCGTGGCGGTCCACCTTCATCAGATTGAAAAACCACCGACTAAACTGCAACCCGAAACGTTCGATTTATCGGAGCATGCCGGCCGGTGATGAATTTCGCCTTTGGGTCAGTTCCGGCGGGGGATGGCTGTGTTTCCAGAAATAGACGCCGATCGCCACGCCGAACGCCAGTACCGAACCCCACAAGCACATCAGGACATCCAGTCCACTCGCCATAATTGATGCTTTGATGACGCCGATAACACCGGCGACGAGACAGCCGAGCACGGCCAGCAACAACATACTTTCCCGGCCGCCTTGTTGTGCGGATAGATCCGCTGACAGAGTAAACGCGATCATTTCGTTGGCAGCGCCGGTGCCATCCGCGCCACAAACCGGGCAGGCGACAGGAAACGGCATTCGACCGCAGAAAGGTTCGATATCGAAGGCATATCGCTGACCACAACCACATTGAATCTTTACCGTCATCATAAACTTCAAGCGATTCAACGACGCAAGATTCGTTCGCATGGGTTGTGCCAAGAGAAATTTCCCTTGAAACCTGATTTTTGGTCTGGATGAAATGGATGACGTGCGTGCATTTCACGCCAATGCGCGCGACGTTCACGCATCACTCACCTGATTGATTAAGCAAGCCATCCACGGTTTTGGCAATCGGCAAACCTACCGGATGACCGGACATCACAATTTGACCTTTGGCATCTATGATGTAAGTCGTGGGCACAGCAGTCACTCGAAAGGTCTTGGCTGGCGCAGATCTCCAGCCGCCATCCCCGGCCCAAACATTAAAAGTGTTTGTCCAACCGCGTGTCTCCACGTGCTGGCGCACTTGGCCAATGGTGTCGTCAATGCTCAAGGGAATAATCGCCACCTTGTCGCCCCAAGTCGGATGGCCATCGCGGATCTTCTGCAAATCGGCCATGGGCTGCTGGCAGGGACCGCACCAGGTCGCCCAAAAGTCCAGCACGACAACTTTTCCGCGTAGATCGGCGAGCTTCATTTTCTTTTCGCCATCCAAGGTGACGAACTGGATATCCGGCGCCGGCGTTCCCGGTGGCATCGCGCGATGTTCGGCGACATAATTCTCAAATTTCAATCTGTCCTCCGTCGCTGCGTCCACCACGCCGGGCGGAAATTGATCCCAACGAAGGCCGTCCTCGATTCTCCAGTCGTCCCCATAGCGCCTGATTTCGTTGGCGGCAAGAACGTAATCGCCGGACAATGAGACGCCAGTCCTGGATTTGGCATCGGATTCGACAGCAAGCGTCAACTTGAATTGGTCGCCCATCAGGCCATCCAGAGAACCGCCAACACCATGAAGTTGGCAGTGCTCGACTGAGGCGTCTTTGATTTGGATTTTCGCATCCTTGAAATTGATGTCGCCTTCATTCATTTGCTTGAGCGTTGAGAGCGCCATATCCATCTGATCCTTCAAACGGTTTTTCATTACCTCATCCAGCTCCGCGCGTGAAGGAAGACCGCTTTGGCCGCTCCGCTGGTATTGCGCCCAAACTAAATCCGCATTCACATAGGCATTTTTCTCGTAAATGGAGATATCCTGACTTTGGAGGAAATCAACCAGGCTTCGGCCCAGTTTTAACAGCGCGGGATCGTCCACGCCGCTGATGCCCTTGTAATTCGCCACCTTGTCCAGGATCGCCAGCTCGCGCACGGTGTCTGCATCCGCCACATTGGAGGGGAAGGCTTCCCATTGAATGCCATCACTGATGCGCCAGCCGCCGGGAAATTTTTGCAAGCCGCGCACGACCAGTTTGAAATCACCATTGGTTGACAGCTTGGTGGCGGAGTCAAGAATCAGAATGATTTCCAGCTTCTGCACGTAAGGTTCACCGGAGCCGTTGTCGTCTGAACCGGGCACCCCGAAAAAATAAACTTTCCCCACATATTTCGGCATGGGGATTTGGAAATGCAGGTCCTTGCCAAAATCCAGATGCAACGAGTCGGCCATGCTCAGAAAAGCTTTGGCACTTGATTCCAGCCGTTGAACGTTGTAGCCGGCTCCTTTGGCATAAGTGTTGATCCGCTCTGATTGATCAGTGGAAAGGTTGGTGGTGATGAGGGAATGCCAATCTTGAGGAGAAACTGAGAGATTTTTTGCAAAAACGCTGGCATCCCTGGTTTGGAGCAAGGCAACCACTGCATTTCCAATTGCGGAAAATTCGCCGTTGGCAGGCTGGTATGCCTCCATTTTCGGAGCGGATGAATCCGCCGCGCCAGCTTGCGATACGAACAGGCTAAGGAACAACCCGACCAAACCAAGCACGGCGAAAGGTCGGCCTAGAGGGATGGCTTTGAGGTTCATGGCACAACCCTTATGCGCTTGGATAATTAGCGCAAGCGAAATTATTTTCCTTAACTGCTCCTGAAGTTTACTGCTTCGGGCCTGGCCTTCGCCATTCCTTCTTCGGGGGCTCGGGCAATCCCTGCGCCCGGAAGGCCGTGCGAAAATGCACCTTGGCAATCTTAGGCAGATTGTCTGCGCCCTGTTCTGCCACGAATTTCTTGGCCGCCTCGTCCACGGCACTGGAAGCACCTTTCGGCAATTCCAGGTTGAATTCCTTCTCCAGTTTCGCCAGGCCTTTCACGAAACCGTCCCGCGCGAGAATGGAAGCCGCCGCCACGGCCAGATCCTCTTCCGCCTTGTGCCGTTGGACCAATTCAATCTCCCGGCCCAACGACATCAACGCCTTGGCCACCACGTCCTTGGTGGACGCAAACTGGTCGCTGATGGCCTTGACCGGTGCGGGGTCCATCTGGTGCCGTTGACCCATCAGGTTTTCAATCACGCGCGCATGGCCCCAGGCCAGGATCGCGTTCACGGATTTCATTTTGGCGTAGAGCCGGTTATAGGCAACGTTGCCAATGGGAACGGTATTGTACACGCAACCCGGTGTTTTGCGGATTTTTTCCGCCAGTTCGGCAATCTTCTTGTCGCTGGAAATGTTCTTGGAATCGCGAATGCCGGAGTCTTTCCATGCTCTGACGACACTTTCGTTCACGTAAACCCCGGCGATGCTTAACGGCCCGAAGAAATCACCCTTGCCGCTTTCATCCACACCGATGCGCGGGAGCAATAATTCGGGATTCAGAACGGTCTCATATCCCAGCCGTGCTTGTTTCAGAATTTCCGGTTCCAGGACGAACTCGATGAATTCCTGCGTGCCCTTCCCCTGCACCACCAGCTTGCCGCTCTCGTAGAATACGATGTTGGTTTTATCGGATTCAAAGGCAAACCGCGCATAAGGCACCGTGCGCGGCTTCCAGTTCCGTGCGCGCAAGGCGGCGTCCAGCGCCGACGCCTGGTCATCGGTCAGTTTGCACGTATAGGAAGTCAGCGGCTGCACGGAAAAAGAATAACCGCAAAGAACACAAAGAACACAAAGATTTTCTGAGACCCGTCGAACGCTGGGGCGAACGTCCTCGTGAGCCGTTATTAAAAACCTTTACTGGAATTCCGGCTCGTCGGTAATCTCGCCCCACCAAATTGCCGTGCGTGCCAGCTTAAAACTCAAAATTCAAAATTCAAAACCACAAAAGTTGCCGGCGCTTTTGATCAACTGGTTTTCCACCAACCACCGTGACCTGCCCTGGCGGCGTACACGCGATCCCTACGCCGTCTGGGTCTCCGAAATCATGCTCCAGCAGACGCAGGTCAAGACGGTGATTCCCTATTGGGAACGCTGGCTGCGCGAATTGCCGACCGTTGAAGCCGTCGCCAGGGCAAGTCCGGACAAAGTTCACAAGCTGTGGGAAGGACTCGGCTATTACACGCGCGCCCGGAACTTGCAACAGGCTGCCCGGCAGATTGTGGAAAAGCACGGAAGGAAATTCCCGGAACACTTTGATGACGTCCTCGCGTTGCCGGGCATTGGTCGTTATACCGCCGGGGCGATTTGCAGCATCGCGTTCAACCAGCCAACGCCCATTCTTGACGGCAACGTCATTCGCGTCCTGACGCGGGTTTTCGGCATTGCCGCGAATCCGAAGGAGAAGGAGACAAATGCACGGCTTTGGAAATTAGCTGAAAAACTTGTTGTTCGCGCAAAGACGCAAAGACGCAAACGGAAAACTCAAAATAACTTGGCGGAGCTTGCGCCTTTGCGTGAGGAAAATTCGTGCTCCTTTTTGAATCAGTCCTTAATGGAACTTGGAGCTTTGATCTGCACGCCACGAAATCCGCAGTGCGTGGTTTGTCCGGTCAATAGACTCTGCGTCGCCTTGCAGCAAAATCGCGTAAACGAGTTGCCCAACGTTGGCAAACGCCAAATCACTACGGCCCGCCACTTTGCCGCCTTTGTCGCCGAACGAAACGGGCATTTTCTGGTGCGTCAACGGCCCGCTGAGGTCGTGAACGCGCATCTTTGGGAGTTTCCAAACATGGAAATTCTCAACGGAAAGTTCAACCCGAACCTCGCAGCGAAAAGCGCCCTGGGCGTTGAACCTTCGAGCCTTCAACCCCTGTGCACCGTAAAACATTCCATCACGCGTTATCGGATCACGTTGGAAGCTTTTCGTGTAAATCTGGAGAGGAGTTGTAAAACTCGTCTCTCCCAAGTCGGCGTCTGGAAGACGCCGGCGCAACTGCAACAACTGGCCTTCACCGCCGCCCATGGGAAAATCCTGAGAACGACCTCTCACCACGGGCCCGTGCCCAAATCGGCCGGCCGGTAATAATCAAAATAGGTGCCGGCTGGACCGTTGCCGGTCGACCCGACATCAATGGTTCCGGCAGGATTGGCTTCATTAAATCTTTTCCATTCAACGCGGGCGTCTTCAAACAGAAAATTCCCGCCGACCGGAACATTGCGGGCGCCAGGATGGGCTGAATCCGGGTACAACTTTCCGTTGTATATGTTCACATCCGACCAACCTTTGACCTGGGTACGCTGTAATCGGTCAATCATCACGGGCGCCTTGCGATAGGGACCGTCCAGCTTGGGCCGTTTCAGGCACCACGCTCCCATTCCGTTCGCGTCGTAATTCCAGGAAACACCCCATAAATTCGTCGTCTGGGCGCGGCGTGGAAGATAGTTGTAGCCGATCACGTTTGGAAGATTTCCCCGGGACTCGGATTGGCGAACTGCGACATCCGTCGGACAAAAGAACACGTCGCTTTTGCTGCGCAGGCCGGAAACGCTGGTGCCGGGCTGGTTGCGGTATAAATACACGGGATAGAAAACATTTGAGAAATCATACGCCATCCACGCCAGATCGGCGGCACCGGGTTGAGTGTTGTCGGGGAAATACCCGGAGTTATCACCGGCAAACATGGTGATGGCGGTGCCCCATTGCCGGAGGTTGCCCGCGCATTGAACCCGGTAAGCCTTCGCTTTGGCGTTTGCCAGCACAGGCAGCAATATCGCCACCAGAATGGCGATAATGGCAATGACCACCAGTATTTCGACCAGCGTGAGACCGCCAGTGCAAAATACTTTGCGAGATGGGCTTTTCATCGGATTGCCTGTTTTTAACCCCAAAAAACAGCGCCGTAAATCAATTTTAGCAATGGCACATTCTGCCTCCCGACCTGTCAAAAAGCGGCCTGCGCTATCCACAAAAAACTGGCCAGCGCGGCGTTCAATTGTATCTTATCCGTCCGATGATTTATTTTGACCATAACGCCACCGCGCCGGTCATGCGCGAGGCGCGCGAAGCGTGGCTGAATGCCACCGAGCACATCGCCGGCAATCCGTCGAGCCCGCATCAGTTCGGCGCGGCCGCCAACAAGGCCATGACGGAGGCGCGCGAAAAGCTCGCCGCGTTTCTCGGCTGCCACCCGGCGGAAATCATCTGGACGAGCGGCGCGACCGAGGCCAATAACATGGCTCTGCACCACTTCGCGCAGACGCTCGACCCGAAGGCCGAGGCCTGGATTTCCCCCATCGAACATCCGTGCATCATGGAATCGGCCAGGTCTTATTTTCACCGCCGAACAAAATTCATTCCGGTAACGCGTGCGGGGGTGATTGATCTCGACTGGTTGACCGTCGAAATGGCCGATGTGCGTCCGGGGTTTGTCAGCGTGATGGCCGCCAATAACGAGACCGGCGTCATCCAGCCGTGGCGCGAAGTGCTCGCCATCTGCCGCCAGTACAAGGTGCCGTTCTTTTGCGACTCCGTGCAGTGGCTGGGCAAGATGCCCGCGAAGGAACTGGGTGAATGTGATTTTCTCAGCGGCGCAGCCCACAAATTCGGCGGGCCACGCGGCGTCGGCTTCCTGAAAATTTCCGGACGCGGTCATGTCACGCCGCTGATTGTTGGCGGCAAACAGGAACGCGGACAGCGCGCCGGAACCGAAAACGTCCCGATCATTGTTTCAATGCTGGCGGCGCTCGAAGCGCGCGAAAAACAGCTGGCGCGCAATGAACACATCCTGCGCAGCGTCTGGCGCGAGAATTTTGAGCGGCAGCTTTTGCACAAGCTGCCGGGCGCGGTGCTCGTCGGCGCGGGTTCGCCGCGGTTGTGGAACACCGTCTCCGCGTTGGTACCGGAAGGCAACCAGCTCCGCTGGGTTACCAAACTCGACAAGGCCGGCTTCGCGGTTTCGACCGGTTCGGCCTGCACGACCGGCAAGGAGGAGCCATCGCACGTCCTCGCCGCAATGCATTTCAAGGCGGCGGACGCGCATCGCGTGCTGCGGTTCAGCAGCGGCTGGGAAACCACCGAGGCGGATTGGGACGCGCTGGCCGATGCCTTGGGCATAATCCACCAGGAAATGCACCACGCCAGGGCACACGCCGAGGGATGATTGAACGTTGACGCCGGCAGGCTTTTTGCCAGTCTGTGCCAGCATGACCGTCAGAACCCGCAACCGGTTGATTACCTTCTCCATTCTGGCGGGACCGTTTATTTTCCTGTTTTGTCTCCTGCTTTTCTGGGATGCCGAACCGTTGCCGCCTGTCCCGCCGCTGCCCAACCCAAATGGTTATGAGGATTTGGTGAAGGCGGGAAACCTGGTGGCGAATGACTTCGATAATTACGACGAGCTTTCTTCGGGAAAATTGCGGGAATTGTTGGACAAGCACGCAGAGGCGCTTCAAATGGCCCAGGCCGGCCTGCAACAGGAATGTCGGGTACCGTTGCATTATTCTGCCGATTCGCAGGCGCACTTGGATCAGCTCGCCGCGATGAAACGAATTGCACGCGCCTTCGTCGCGGAAGGTCGTTCGGCGGAGATGGAAAAGCGTGTCGCCGCCGCGGCGGGCTATAATTTGGACACAATTCGGCTGGGCAACGATTCATCGCGCGGCGGGATTGTCATCGACGAATTGGTGGGCATCGCCATCGAATCGCTCGGAATCGCAAATCTGCAAGAACTCCTTGACCAACTGGATGCAAAGGCTTGCCGTGAGACCGCCGCCACCCTGGAAACGCTGGATTCCCAGAGACAAACCTGGAATGAAGTCATGCAACAAGAGCGCGATTGGTCACGGCGGACATTTCCCGGAATCCGTAATGAACTCGGCAGGCTAATGTCTCGCAATATGATGAACAAGGTTTATCAAAATGCCGAACAAAGATTTGAAAAACAACAAAGCAAAACGCGTCAATTGATGATTGAATTCGCCGCACGCGCATACCAACTGGACAAGGGGCATCCTCCCACGAGCGCCACCGATCTGGTGCCGGATTATCTCAAGGCTATTCCGCAGGACCCGGTCACCGGCACGAACATGGTTTATCCCAGACGTTAATTTATGGCAGCCGACGTAAGTCGGCTCTGATTTCAAATAATGAGCGAACTGATCCCGCTTTGCGGGACTGCTACAGAGATTATCCGCCCCGATAAACCGCCCGCGCGGTGCAGGTTTCCGCCACGACGACTTCGGCAAGCAGCGGCAGTTTCGGTTTCAACTTGTTCCAGATCCAGACTGCGATTTCCTCGCTGGTGGGATTTTTGAGCCCGGGAATTTCGTTCAGGTAACGATGGTCGAGTTCTTCCCAAACCGGCTTGAAGGCCGCCGTAATGTCGGCGTAGTCCATCAGCCAGCCGAGCTTTGCGTCGCACTCCCCCGCGACAACAATGTCCACCTTGAAGCTGTGCCCGTGCAATCGCCGGCACTTATGCGTCTTCGGTAATCGCGGCAGCAGATGCGCGGCTTCAAACTGAAAAGTCTTTCGTAGTTCCATTTGCATATTTCAATATCGCTCTCGTTCTCGTCCTCGTCCTCGGTCTTCCATTTTCGATCACGAGGACGAGGAGGAGGAGGATTAAAATTCCATGTCTGCCCAAGTGATTAGATCGCCCAACGCCGGGCGGCCGTCATGTCGCCACGTCAACGGCGGGTTCTGCATCCGGCCGAACGGGCAGATTCGCGTGACACCCCAGCGCGCCAGTTGCCTGGCCAGCTCTTCCGCTTCATGGTCCGATGCCGCAAGGCCAACCGTCGAAACCCTGCCGCGCACCACCTCGGCCTGTTGGAGCAATTCGGCCAAATCCTTCACCGGCTTCACATAAATGAACCGGTTCAGGCATGATATCTGAAACCGCGGGTCGGCCTCAAAAACCACCGTCCAGGCCGTGGACTCACGGCTGTGCCACATCCGCGTTTCGGGCGAATGCGCCGCGCGGACCTCGTAAATGCCCCGTCGCGAGGCGATGGCCGCGGTGTGCGGCATCGGCAATCCGCCGCGCGGTTCGGTCTGCTCGCGCTGCTCCAGTTCATCGGCCAGCAATTCCGCAAATCCGTCCGGCGATACCTCGCCACCCGTTTGCACGTAAATCACATGCGGCGACAGGCAGCCCAGCTGATTCCAGGCCACCACATCATCGGTCGCAAGGGTGGCGATTTGCCGCCCGCGCAACTGCGACAAAACATCCCTGGCCACAAAACCAAAACTCACGCGGTGGCCGTAACCGAGGAAACGGGTTTTGATCGGCAACCGCGAGCGAATGGCGGTCAACACTTCGTCACTGCCGGTCGCCGTGACGCAGTCGGCCTCACCAAACAGGACGTCCTCCAATGCCGCGCTCCCTCCGCGCCATTCGGCGATTTCCAGGCAGGCACCCAATTTCGGATCGGCTTCATAAATGGAATGCGCAAACAGGCGCGGCAGGAAGGACGAGCCGCTGGCGCATTTGACGAATTGCGCCGAACGCGCCAGCAAACCCAGCACCATGCTCATCCACGTTGGATTCGGAATGTTACCCGCCGCGATATGGACAAGAAATTCGGGTCCGATAGCCATGGCCGCGCGAGACAATTTTTGCTCCCCAACCGTCGCCGTGACGACGTCCAGGCGCCGGAGGTCGCCAAGTTCCTGAACCAGCAACGCGTGCAAATTATCCCGCGTGATTTGACGGAAAAAATCGTCCAGCCCGCGCCGGATTGTTTCCGGGGAGAAATTGGTTTGGGCCGGCCCTTGCTCCAGCGCCAGTTTTCGGAAGGTATTTTCGGGTTTCAACCAGCGCTCCGCCACTTCGCTCAAGACCTTCACGAGTTGCACCGTCGAACGTCCAGCGAGGTAACGTTCCCGGTTGCGTTTCAGCGTCTGACACGCCTCCGTCAGCATCGCCGGCGACAAGGTCGCTTCCGGCGGCAAGTCCGCGAGGAAATAGTTGGGCAGATTCATGGCATGCATAATTTCAACCCCTCACCCGACCTTCGGCCACCCTCTCCCCGCTAAGCGGTGAGAGGGCTGACGCGAGGAGCTCGTTCATCATCAAGGAACAGCCGCGAGGATCGGAGTGTTGAGCACGGCCAATCAATTCAAACCCATCACCACGGCGAATTCCGAGGTCTTCGGTCTGGACCGCGATCACGGAAAAAACATTCGCCAGATCAAAAATGCGGACCAGGCCCGTTTCACCATCGGCCACTTCGCAGCCGGTTTCCGGCGAGATGATTTGCACCCGCGCCCAGGGCGGGAATTGGAAGCGATAGTTGACAGGTGACAAGTGACGGGATGATTTGCTGTTTCGCGCCACCCGCCACTCGTCACTTGTCACCGCATAGGCTTGCGAACTTAACTCACTCATACCGTACTCGCAGATGATGTCTTCGTCCGGAACGCCGAGCCGATCGGTGATAAGTGTGTGCAACTCTTCCTTCGGCATCGCCCGGGAACGGTTTTTATAACCGCCGGTTTCCATCACGCGCGAGCCCTGCGGGAGCCGGAACCGCAAATCGTGCTCATCCAGCAAATCCAGCAAATGCACAAAGGAAAAAGCCGTGCCCAAAAGAAGTGACGGGTGACGGGTGACGAGGGACGAGTTCAGCGCGGCGATCACGGTGTCAAAATGCAGAATCCAGGAACCGTCAGAAATGACGGTTCCGACAAATTCGGAAGGGCTCGCGGGGACGCTCGCCCCACCCATATTTCGCCGCACGGTTTCAAACATGTGGACCAACGAGGAATGAGGTGCTTGAACCGGCGGCGGCGTGAGGATAACCAATTTTGAATTTTGAATTTTGAATTTTGAATTGGCAAAGGCGTTTTGCCCGAACCATGGCCATAACGATGCCTCGTAAAGTTCCAATGACTCACGGCAATGGAAGTGGCGGCTGGGTTTTTGTTTCGTCGTGCCGCTGGAATGGAAAACGGCCGTGCGTTGGTCCCGCGGGATACAAGAGAGTTCCAGTTCCTTGAACGCCGTGGTCGGCACGGCGGGAATCTGAGTCCAGTGCCCGGCCGTTTCCGGGGTCAAACCACGCGCGGCGCAGATTTTTCTATAGGCGCCATTGTGTTTAAACTGGAGTGCGAAAAGGTCGAGGGCGCATTGATTGAAAATCGCGTCGTCTCCACACGTGGAGAGAAGCGCTTCGCCGCTGCCCTGATCGATCGGGGCATTGACAAAGCAATGCCCTCCAAAAGAAATAGTTTCGCGCAGGCGCGCGGCGAAGTTTGAAAGTTCCTGGTGCATGCGGTTTTATTTATCGGCTGGTTTTCCGCCACAGCCGGCAGCCATTATATCTCGAATCATGTTTGCGGCAAGCGTATTGCCGCGGGATTGGCGGCGCAGGATTGCCAATGGCGCCTTTGTCCGTCACACTGTTTATTCAATGAACAAACGGTTTTTCATCACCACGGCGATTGATTATCTGAACGGCCAGCCGCATCTCGGCCACGCCTACGAGAAGATCGTCACCGACGTGATCGCCCGGTCGCGGCGCAGTCTGGGTCAGGAAGTTTTTTTTCTGACCGGTCTGGACGAACACGGCCAAAAGGTCCAACAAGCCGCGCAGATGGCAGGGAAATCGCCGCAAGCCTACTGCGACGAACTGGCGGCCGACTGGAAGGCGTTCACGAAGAAACTGGAGCTGACCAACGATGATTTTGTACGCACCACCGAACCGCGTCACAAGCAATTTGTGCAGGCCATCCTGGCCAGGCTTCATGCCGGCGGCCAGTTTTACCAAAAAACCTACAAGGGCTTTTATTCGGCCAAAGAGGAGACATTTTTGACCGACAAAGACCGGTTGCCCGACGGCACATTCGACCCGGTGTACGGCGAAGTGATCGAGCTGGAGGAAAGCAACTACTGGTTCAAGCTGGGAGACCATCAGCAATGGCTAATTGATTATCTCGAGGCCAATCCGTCGTTCGTACAACCGGATTATCGCCGCAACGAAGTTCTCGGTTTTCTCAGGAACAACACGCTCGAAGACCTCTGCATTTCACGGCCGGCATCGCGCTTGAACTGGGGAATTCCCCTGCCCTTCGACAAGGATTTTGTCACCTACGTCTGGTTCGACGCACTGGTCAATTACATCAGCATCCCCGCCGCCCACGGTGATCTGCTTTCGGGTCTTGGGTCTGGCGTCCTGGTCCCCGGGGACGGCACAAAGACCATGAAACCCCTGGCCCCCGACGCCAAATCCCAGCTCCAGCTGTGGCCTGCGGACATTCACGTTATCGGCAAGGACATCCTTAAATTTCACGCCGTGTTCTGGCCGATCATGCTCAAGGCCATGGGCCTGCCCTTGCCGAAACAGATTCTCGTTCACGGCTGGTGGCAGAAGGACGGTGCGAAAATCAGCAAGAGCACCGGCAACATTGTTGATCCCATTACGGTTATTGACGAATGGGGCCTCGACGCATTCCGCTTTTACGTCCTGCGCGAACTCGACATCGGACCGGACGGCAACTGGACCGACGCCGGATTCAAGGCGCGTTATCAGGCCGAACTCGCCAACGGCCTCGGCAATCTCGTCAATCGCTCGCTCGCGATGCTCAAACGCTATCGCAACGGCATTGTTCCGGCGAAACATGACGAACTCGCCTCTGTGGCCGCGAAAGCCGCCGATGAAACCTGCGCCTTGCTGAAACAGAACCGGCTCCAGGACGCCTTGCATAGCCTCTGGTCGCTCATCTCGCGGGCGAATCAATACGTGGACCAGACCGCGCCATTCAAGCTCGCCAAAGACCCGGCGCAGGCCAAACGGCTCGACGAAGTGCTCTACAACCTCGCCGAAACCTGCCGCGTGTTGGCGGTCTTGCTCTGGCCGTTTTTGCCGGGAACGGCAACCAGGATTTACGCGCAACTTGGCCTGGCTGGTTCACCGGACAAGTTTTCGGAGGCCGCCTGGGGCGGATTAGAACCGGACCACACAATCGGCGAGCCCGCACCGCTTTTTCCGCGCAAAGACAATCCTTCGCCATGACTCCACCCAACAACCACCCCTCCTGGAAAATTATCGCCGCCGTTGGCATCAGTCTCGCTTCAGTCTGTTATCTTGATTACACCACCGGTTACGAATTAACCATCTCGCTTTTTTATCTGATACCGATTTTATTATGCGGGTGGAATTGCGGGCGGTCCACGATCGCGGCCACTGCTCTCCTGATTGGAATTGGCTATTGGCTTACCGACAGGCTTTCCGGCCACACCTACAGCCACGAATCTTTTCGTATCTGGAACAGTTTCAACCGCTTTGCCGTTCTTTTAATCGTTGGCCTGGTTACCCATCGCCTGAGATTTGTGTTAAAAGAAAAGGAAAGAATTAACGACGAGCTGAAAACATCATTGGAGGAGTTATCCCGGTCAACGGAGGAAATTCGAAAGCTGCAAAGCGGATTGCAGACTGTTTGCGCGTGGACGAAGCGTATCAGGGTCGGAGAAAAGTGGGTCACGGCCGAGGAATTTTTGAGAGACCAACTTCATCTGAAGCTTACCCATACCATTTCGCCTGATGCCAGTCGTGAGTTTGCCAATGAATTGAAAGCGAAGGCAAACCCGCCCAATCCTCCTGAAGAATGATCCGTCCCGGGACGTTTTACGGATTCCAAATGCCTTATTGCGGCAAAATGACGGCTCGGGAGAATGGTGAAAGATGCATGCAAAAGAAATCATCGCCCTGTCGATTTTTGCGCTGACCTATCTGCTGCTCAGCGGACGGCAACTGCACATCCTGCCATTGAATCGCCCTGCCGCCGCGATGTTGGGCACGGTGCTGATGGTGGCGTGCGGCATCCTTACGCCCGAACAGGCCTACCACGCCGTGGATTACGACACGTTGGTTCTGCTGCTCGGAATGAGTCTCATCTCCGCGTATCTTTATCTCGCGGGCTTTTTTGAATGGACGGCCGACTGGGTATTGCGCGTGGCCGGAACGCCGCAGCGCCTGCTCCTCTATCTGACGCTCACGGCCAGCATCCTGTCTGCGCTGCTGGTGAATGACACCATTTGCCTGATGCTGACGCCACTGGTCGTTGCCGTGGTGGTGCGCGGACGGCTGCCGTTGCTGCCTTATCTGCTCGCCCTGGCGATGAGCGCCAACATAGGCAGCGCCTGCACGCTGGTCGGCAACCCGCAAAACATGATCATCGGCCACCTGTCCAAAATTTCGTTTACGAATTTCTCCCTGTCGCTCCTGCCGGTTTCCATCGCCGGACTGGCCGTTGAATTTGGCATCCTCAGTTTCGCCTTTCGCAAGACCCTTCGCGCCGTCTCGATTCAACCGGACGAAGCGGCTCAACGTCCGCCGAATTGGCGGCTTATTACGCTGACTCTAGGTGTCCTCACGCTGGTATTTGCGGGGTTCGTGGCCGGGTTCAATCTCTCCTGGACAGCATTGGCAGGCGCGACGCTGGTGATGGTGATCGCCCGCCGCGACACGCACGCAGTGTTCAGGCTCGTCGATTGGAATCTGCTGTTCTTTTTTGCCGGCCTCTTCGTGGTCGTGGAAGGACTCAACAGTACCGGGTTGCCGGACCAGATTTACAACCGTCTGCGCGGCCTTTTCGGTTCGAGCGCCGGCTCACAGGCGTGGAACCTGGCGTGGTTCTCTATCGCCGGTTCCAATGTTTTTTCCAACGTGCCGTTCGTGCTGGTTGCCGGCAAATGGATTCCCGGTTTCGCCAATCCCTTGCTGATGTGGAAGGTCATGGCGCTGACCACCACTTTCGCCGGCAACCTCACCATCCTCGGTTCCGTTGCCAACATCATCGTCGTCGAATCCGCGCGGCAGCACATCCGGATCGGCTTTTGGGACTATGCGAAAATCGGCATCCCGGTGACATTGTTGACGACCGTCCTGGGCGTCGC
>DATJYM010000072.1:0-2277 GCA_035499615.1 Candidatus Acidiferrales bacterium
CCAAAAACCTTGAGAATCAGGGGGTCACCCAGCTTGACCAGCTCCACCCGGCGGCCCGGACAGACGCCAAGGGTCTTGAGACGCTGGGTTTCCTCGTCGTCAGTTGTGATCTGACGGACCACCGCGCAAACGCGTGGCGGGAGCAAATCCAGCCGGACCAGTCCGGGGGTGGTTGGAACTGAAGCTGTCACAGCCTTGCAAAATAATGCCGATGGCGCGGAAGTCAACGAAACCTGCTGTCGGTCACTTGCGCTGGATTGTCGCTGACTTGCGGTGTGGTATTGCCGGTTGAAAACCGGCCCGGCATCCGGCAATTTATACGCATGAAATTTTCATGGCGCCTGGCCGGGTTTTTGGTCGTGGTCCTCTTGTCCGGCTGCGGAAAAACTGGCCAGCCGTCCGCCGGCCAGTCCGCAACCAACGCCGTGGCGCAGTCACTCGAAGATAGGCTGCCCAAGCAGGCCCAGCCGAAACTGCCGACGATGAAACTTTACGTCGGGGCGGAAGTTCTGGATTCGGAACTCGCCTTGACTGGTGAACAGATCGTAACCGGCATGATGTATCGCACCAATATTCAAGACACGGATTCCATGCTGTTCCTGCTCCCGGTGCCGCAACGGGCCTCATTCTGGATGTATCACTGTCCCGAATCCATTTCCTGCGCCTACATCAGTCCCGACGGCGTGATTCAGGAAATCCATCATCTGGAGCACATGGACACGAATGCCGTGGTGGCCGCGAGCGACAACATCCAGTTTGTTCTGGAGACCAGCGACGGCTGGTTCGCGCGGCACAACGTCAGCACCGGCATGGTCATCCGCACGGAAAAGGGGTCGCTCGCCGAGACGTTTCTGCGGAGGTGATGATCTGGACGGCACCGGCTAAAAGCCTGTGGCAAAACTCATTTGGTAGTGGGAGACGAGGCAACGAGTCTCAAATTTCATCGCTTTTGAGAATTAAGTCAGAGACTCCTCACGTCGTCTCCTACGGTTTTAACAGGCCGTTAAGCCAGGTTTACCGTTTTACCGGTCCTGGCCGCCTCGTAGATGGCCATCATGATTTTCACATCGCGCAAACCCTCCTCGCCCGGCACCCTGGTCGGCTGATGATTCAAAATGCATTGCGCGAAGTCGTCCATTTCGGCCGCGAACTGGTCAATGCCCTTGAAGTGGATCGCCCCGCCATCGCTGCGTCGGCCGCGGATTCCGTCGTAAAGATAAGCCGGTTCCAGTTCGAACCAGCCGCTTTCCGCGAAAACCCGGTAACGGTCCATGTCGCTGAAATTATAGGTGCTGTTGCAACTGGCAAGGATTCCGCCCGGAAATATCATCTGCCAGGAAATGGATTCCTCCACGTCCCTGAACTTCACCGGATCGGTAACGGTCGTCATCGCGGAAACGGAAACCGGCTCCGCCCCACTGAGGTAACGCGTGGCCTGCAACGCGTAAATGCCCACGTCCATCAACGGCCCGCCGCCGGCCAGCGCGCGGTTCAGCCGCCATTGATTCGGATCGCCGATCTTGAAGCCAAAATCCGCCTGAATCAGCTGCAAGCGGCCGAAAACTTTTTCGCGGGCCAGCCGGACACACTCCAGGTTGTTCGGTTCAAAATGCAACCGGTAACCGATGGCCAGCTGTCGTCCGGCCTGCCGGCAGGCGTCAATCATCTGCTGACATTTCTCAACCGACACTTCCATTGGCTTCTCGCAAAGAACATGCTTGCCCGCCCTGGCCGCCTTGATGGTGTGTTCGGCATGCAACGCATTCGGGGTGACGACATAGACCACGTCAATATCGGGGTTGTCCGTCATCCGGTCCATGGTGTCGTAGCTGTAAATATTCTTGTCGGGAATGTCGTACTGCGCCTTCCATTTTTCCGCCTTGGCGGGCGTGCCGGTAATGATGCCGGTCAACCTGCAAAATTTGGTTTTCTGCAAGGCGGGGGCGATCTGATCAGTGCTCAAACCGCCGAGACCGGCGAGGGCAAATCCAAGCTTCCGTCCCGGTTCATCGGCCCGGGCGCACGAGGACAAGGCCCCGAGAAATGGCGTGCTGGCGGCGGCCAGGGCGCTGGTTTTGAAAAATTCCCGGCGGGTTCGAAGGCTGGCTTGCATGAGACCGAGTCTATTTACAATCGCACGCATCGCAACCGGGAAATCGGCGCAACTCGCAACGGTTCCGCGAAGGAAGCCCTGGCACTGATTTGCGGGAGAGGTTGACACGAATTGCCGGATGTTCGGGAAACCGATTTTAGTTTGTGCCAATCGTTGAAGTTCGT
>DATJYM010000073.1:0-30480 GCA_035499615.1 Candidatus Acidiferrales bacterium
ATATCTGGTCCATTACCTAAAGACCGAGACGCCGGAGTTGAACAAAAATAACGTGCGATTGGAAGTCATCGGTCAGATCTGGAGGTTGCCGGACAATGTGCAGGAGCATCTCAAGAAATCCATACAGACCCTTTCCAAAAACAACGGTCTCACGCTCATCATGGCCTTGAGCTACGGCAGCCGTATTGAGATCGTGGACGCCGTCCGCCGCATCGCTGAAGAAACGAAGAAGGGTAAGCTCGAACCCGCTGACATTACCGAAGAAGTCATTTCGCAGCATCTCTGGACGCGGAAGTTTCCCGATCCGGACGTCCTCATCCGCACAAGCGGTGAGATGCGCGTCAGCAATTTTCTGCTCTGGCAGATTTCCTACTCGGAACTGGTCATCACGCCGACGCTGTGGCCGGACTTCCGTAAGCCACAATTTTTTGAGGCACTGGAGGATTACGCGCGCCGCCACCGGCGGTTCGGCGGGGTTTAATGACAATTCCGGCGGCGAGATATGAATCGGTTGGTAATGTGCTGCAACGGATACTCATTTACAACCCAGCGATACAGAAGTCAGGGGGGACACGCCCCTCGCCCTGCCCTCTCCCCGCCTGGCGGGAGAGAGTGGCTCCCCGCCGGGAGCGGAGTTCCCGTTTCCTTCGTCGGGGAAATTATCCCGGCTACACCACAGCGGCACCGTCACTAAGGCCCAAATGAGAACAAAATTCAACGCTGCGGTTAAACAAAGCCTGTTCAAGGCGTGTCAAAGAAGCGTTTATTTATGAACTGTTCGAAAACCGGTTTTCGCATGGCCTGGCTGGGTCTCTTGACTTGTGCGGTATGCCTGCCGGTGCTGGCGGATTCAACCGCAGATACGGCCAAACTTGCCGCCGCCAACACGGGCTTCGCCTTTGACCTGTTCGAGCAAATCGCTCACGAACAGCCGGACGCCAACATCTTCATTTCCCCGTTCAGCATCTCGACCGTATTGCAGATGATCGACAACGGCGCCGCCGGCGCCACCCGGCAGCAGATGGAGCAGGTTTTGCATACGGACGGTCTGCCGGCGGCAGCGTTGAACACCGCCAGCGCCGGCCTGAATCAATCCCTCAAATCACAAACCAATGTCATTCTGGAACTGGCCAATGCCATCTGGTACCAACAGGACATCCCCCTGAAACCAGGATTTGTCTCCGTGAACAGGGAATTTTTCCAGGCGAAACTCGGCACGGTGGATTTTAACAGCCCACAATCCGCGCAAATCATCAACGATTGGGCAGACCGCAGCACGCACGGAAAAATTCAGCAGGTGGTCCGATGGCCGTTCGATCCCGCCACCCGGGTCATCTTGGCCAATGCCATTTATTTCAAAGGAAAATGGGAGGCCCCCTTCGACCCGCGGGACACCAAACCGCACGCTTTCCATTTGTCCGGCGGCGGGGAAAAGCAGGTGCCAACCATGTGGCGGCACGCGCGTTTTGCCTATCAAAGCGGAGATGATTTCCAGGCTGTGCGGCTGCCCTATGCCGGGAGACAATTCTGCATGGCGGTCTTTTTACCAAACACCAATTCCAGCCTGGCGATGCTGCTCACCCGGTTCAACACGACGTCGGAACGGAACAAAATGCTCGCCAGGTTCCTGGAGCAGGAAGGAACCCTGTCCCTGCCCCGCTGCCAACTCGAATACAGCGTCAAGCTCAATGATTCCCTTCAGGCGTTGGGCATGAGGCGTGCGTTCCATGATGCCGACTTTTCCGCGATGTCAAACGAACCCCTGGTGGTGAGTGAGGTAAGGCAAAAGAGTTACATTGAGGTGAATGAGGAAGGTACCGAAGCCGCAGCGGTAACGACAGGAATCATGCAGGCTACGGCAATTCTTAGACCGCGCCCGCCCTTTGAGATGGTTGTGGACCGGCCATTCTTTTTCGTGATCGAGGACAACTGGACCCAATCCATTCTGTTCATGGGCGTGGTTTCTGATCCCACAAAGTAAACATCGAATCATAGGAAATGTGTATAAGTGTTTCTCTATAAGATAGTAACGTTCCGAAGACGCGTATCACCAGTATTGGTGACATGACGGGTACAGGATCGGGTGTATGCTCAAAACAGATTTAGGCACCAGTTCTCAGGTGCTACCGTGTGTAAGGCCGGACCCGTTGTCCGGCCTTTTTCTTTTTCCTCCTCGTCCCAATAATGAGACTCCTCCGGTCAGGCCGCAGCAACCGAGCACTCCATAACCCACCTGTCCCGGCAATGAGAGGTAAGACTCCATAAATCCGAGGATACAAAGCATCGTGAGAGCAAACAGCGCCAGGGCCCCAAGTATTCGCGGACGCATCCGACGCAACACTGCGACTGTCCCGACCAGGCTGCCGCAGGCCGCTGCCGCGTAACCCGCCTTCCATTGCCATCCGTTGCCCGGCTCGAACGACGCCAGAAAACCAAACGCGCAGAACGCTGTGACACAAAGCAACACCATGGCGACGATGAGGCGTAACAACCAGTTCAGGATGGACTTCATTGGCAATGCTCCTTTCTTTTTGGGGTCTTCTTGATCAGTTTCAAAAAGGCCGGCCAGCCCCGATCATCAAAACGTTTATGGCCAGGCCAAGTCTCACAACAAGAATAAGGTCCGGAAGAGGGAAAACATACAAACCCGCGTGAAGGGCATCGGCAAGGCGTGCCACCAAAGTGAGGTTGCCCGACCATAACAGGTTATAAGCGGAAAACGAAACCAGCGCACCTCCGGCACCGATCCGAGGCAGCGACGAACTGGCGAGACTCTTCAGCGGCGGCTTCAAAGTATTCATTTCGCAATTATGAGTCCAGCCAGCCAAAGGCTCGAATTGATAACAATTATGCCGACATCAAATATTTTGATGCGCGAATCCGGGTGCTGTCCGCACGCCATTAATCATCGTAAGGTTGTTTCATGGCATTTTGTACCCGTTGAAAGTCGGGCATTTCCTCGGGAGGCACAGACTGAATCCAGCCATGAAAAGTTTTTGGCACATTCCATTTCCAATGTTCGACGTGGCCGTCCGCGAACGAAAGATTTGCACCCTGCATATGGCGGTCGGACGGCATGTCCCACCACTGGTCGTCCGGGAAAATCGAGCCGATGGGCGGATTGCCAAACTCCGCGTCTTCAATTGTGGCTGAACTCTCATCAATGAAAACGAAAAGCTTGCTCGGGTCGGGATGACGGACAGCGGTGAATTTTGTCCAAGCCGGGATGATCGGGAAGTACAGGGGATCAGCTTCCGGGTCGCCGTTGATGGATTGGCTCATGTTATAGCTGCGCCAACGCAATTGTGGCAGGGGTTGGCCGCCGGGCGTTTGCAGGGTGGAATAGTCCGCCGGGCAATGATAAATGGCCAGCGACCGGTTGTATGGAAATAACAGCCCGTTGATGATGTTGGAGGGGTCGATCTCCGTGGCCGCATTCAGGTCCGGGAGCCAGGACAATCCAGCGCTGACACCCATGCCGGGATCGCCGTCGGCCGCGATGGAATTGTTGGGCACGAAATAATCATTATGGTCGCCAACGTAAAGATGGAGGCAAAGTTCAAGCTGCCCCAGATTGTTCTCGCATGCGATGCTGCGCGCTCGGTTTTTGGCCGCGTTCAACGCAGGCAATAACATCGCCGCCAGGATGGCAATGATCGCGATCACCACCAACAGTTCAATCAAGGTAAACGCATTGGCGAAAATCCTTCCGCGACCCTCACCTGTCATCAGCGAGTCCATCGTGCTCGAAAGTAATGTATGTGCATCCAATGCCTCCGCAACTGGATTTCCGAACCGCAAATGTTTACCGCAGACAACCACGGATCAACACGGAAGAAAAACCGCAGAGGCGCAAGACGTGGAACTTTTTTACGCTAACTTCACTAATTCGCGCCAATTGGCGCAATTCGCGTCGCTCCGTTTCCCTCGAACCCTTACCGTTCAAATCGGGCGCAAAAATCTCTCAGCGCCGTGGACACCATTGATTTCAAAACCGCCTCAGGCAACAGGAATGGCTTTTCGGTCACAATGATCTCCGCCTTTCCCGCCGTCAGCACGAAGCTGCCGGCCAGTTTACCCATGACCTGGCCCGTGAATTCACCGCGGACGTCGCCGTTCGGGTCAAAAGCATACCGACCTGTCACCTTGGGCTGCTCCGGGTCGGGATGGCAGAAATCTCCGGCCGATTCGTTGCCTTGGATTCGGACATCATGCTGTCCGGCCAGTGCTTGAAGCTCTGGAAATGTCGGTGGCCTTCCCAACGGCTGCACTATGATGAAGGACATGGGCTGATGATGACTGGTCGCTCCGTCCGTGTCCATTCCCGGTCACATCGGAGAGTTTGCCTTTTCACTTGTTTTGGGGGTCTGCTCTGTTATTCAAGTCGCAGTGAGCAATCCATTTCGAATCGGCGTTCTCGGCTCCGGCAAAGGCTCGAATTTTGTCGCCCTGGCCGAGGCGTGTGCGGCGAAACAAATCCCGGCGCACGTCGCACTGGTTTTGAGCGATGTCGATGGCGCGGGAATTTTGACTCATGCGCGCGAACGAGCGATCCCGGCCCGATTTATTCCGCCGGGGAAATTCCGCACCAAACTGGACGAGGAGGCGGAGCGCTCGTTCGTGGGTGCCTTGCAGGAGGCGAAGGTGGATTTGGTGGCACTCGCCGGTTTCATGCGGGTATTGAAGGGCGATTTCCTGCGCGCGTTCGAAGGGCGCATTGTGAACATTCATCCATCGCTGCTGCCGTCGTTTCCAGGTTTGGAAGCGTGGAAACAGGCACTGGACCACGGCGTAAAGGTGACGGGTTGCACGGTGCATTTTGTGGACGCCGGCGTGGATGCCGGCCCGATCATCGGTCAGCAAACTATCCCGGTGCTCGATAATGATACGCCCGACAGTTTGATTCAGCGGATTCACGGTGCAGAGCATGAGCTGTATCCCCGATGCGTGGCGGCGATTGCGCGCGGGGACATTTCGGTCCAAGGGCGGCGGGTGATTTGGAAATCTTAATCGTTCTCGTTCTCCTCCGCGTCCTCGATTATTCGATTACGAGGACGAGGGCGAGGAGAATTGAAGTGGCATTCCCCCGCCGGACTTGGCAGATTAATCCCGTTACACACAGACGGGTAGCGACGCGCTGCCGCGGGTCCGGCTGACCGGCAGGTCGGCCTTACCTTCAAAATCAAATGAGCAAGAAATTACGGTTTGGCCTGCCAAAGGGCAGTTTGCAGGACGCCACCATCCAAAAAATGGCCAAGGCGGGTTTCAATATTTCCGTCAACAGCCGCTCCTACGTGCCGTACGTGGACGATGACGAGTTGGAGATCCGGCTGATTCGTGCGCAGGAAATCAGCCGATACGTCGAGCACGGTTATCTGGACTGCGGGATTACGGGACATGATTGGGTGATTGAGAACGGCTCGAAGGTGCACGAGGTCGGCGAATTTCTTTTCAGCAAGGCGACGCGCCAGCCGGCGCGTTGGGTGCTGGCCGTGCCGGAAAATTCGAAAATCAAATCCGTCAAGGATTTGAAAGGCAAACGCATTGCCACCGAGGTCGTCAACCTCACCAAAAAATACCTCCGCCAACACGGCGTGAAGGCGGAGGTGGAGTTTTCGTGGGGTGCCACGGAGGTCAAGGCGCATGAACTCGTGGACGCCATTGTGGAATTGACCGAAACCGGGTCGTCGTTGCGTGCGAACAAGCTGCGCATCATCGATACGTTGCTGGCCTCGACGCCGCGGCTCATCGCCAATCACACGGCGTGGAAGGATGCGTGGAAGCGCCGGAAAATTGAGACCCTTGCGTTGCTGCTCAAGGGAGCGCTGGAGGCGGAAGCGAAAGTGGGTTTGAAGATGAACATTGCCGAAAAGAACCTGGCGAGCCTGCTCAAATCCCTGCCATCATTGCGCAATCCGACGATATCCACCTTAAGCCAAAGGGGCTGGGTGGCGGTGGAGACGATTATTGACGAGCATGTGGTGCGCGAAATCATCCCGAAGTTGAAAGCCGCCGGCGCGGAAGGCATCATTGAGTATCCGCTGAACAAGGTGGTTTATTGAAAAACAGGGGTTTTCGCCTCCGTCAGTTCCCGCCAATGTTCGCAAGCAAATCCTCGCTTTCGCCAATATCCACAATGAAATCGAGGACTTTACCGCTTCGCATGTGTGCGCTTGCGTTCAGTTGCGTTCAACGTCGAATCTGCAATCAAAATGCAATCAAGCGAAAAATCGAGTTTCCATGCTGCTGTCAAGAAACCCAAACTACGCGGTCGCGACCGACTTCAATTTGCAGTGGATTAATCACTCTGCTGGGCACGGTAGTCACTGGCGCGCTCAATATCTGGCTTCAATGGCTTCAGTCGCGTTGGCAGTTGAGAAATGAGGCGCAGAAAGACCTTCACCTGAAGCAAGTCGCCGCTCTGCAAAAGTGCGTACAGATGATAGATTTCATCATCGCCAGCAAGAATGCCACACTGGATGAAGGCGGGATGGAAATTTGAGTGAGGATTCGCCAGGAGGCCTTGTCTGATGGCGCACTTTTTCCACCCGAGCTTAGCGACGATTTTGCGAAAGTCATCCAGCAGGTGTTGCTTTTAGATTCGATTGGGCTTTCATTTGCGAAATTGGATTTTGATGCCTTGCAGAGATTGCGGAAGGACTGTGTTGATTATATCCACAAAAAGGATTGAACCCCTTAACACCGCGGTGGAGCAGAACGGCCACTGCCCCTTGAGATTTGACCGTGGAGAGTTGGCACAGTTTAGGCTGGAATTGGAGCAATTTAAGCCTATGATACAGTCTACCGATAGAAAAGTCAGCCGTGCACGATGCTATGCACAGCCAGTCTTCAAATTTCGCTTAATCCCGCTTCTGATTCCTTGTTGTATTTTGGTAGCCATGACTTTGGTGGGCTGCCGCAGTGTTCAAGTTGACCCCGCCGAGGAGGCAGTCAAGCAATCGGACCAATTGTATCAGGTATATTTAACAGGAGACCTCGGCCGAGCGAGAGGGAGTTTGGAGGAAACCATTGGCGTCATCGAAAGCGCGAACCTCAAACCGGAGCGCAAGGCAAACATGCTATTCTTCGCTTACGCTCGTTTGTATGTTCTCGAACGTAGAACTAGCACTGGTGCAGTCGCAGAGGCAGCCTTAGTAAAGGCGCGTTATTGGTTTCTTCGAAAGCACGAGTTAACCGGAGAAACGGAAGCGCAAGCGGGTGCGGCAGTGCAGGCTATGACCGCTGACAAGTGTATGGATTCTGTTGATAAGTGGGACAGACAACGCACCGACGGAGTAGGCCCTAGATACACGCAGGAGTGAGCATATTAAAACAATGTGGTTTACTGAAAACTCCTTTTCCGACCAATTTTAATCATCGCCACTGACGACGGGCAACACCGCGCTTTCTCCAATGTTCACAATGCGATACCCGCTCAAAAGGCGTCGCGTGTAAAGTTTTAACTTGAAAGCGCCTTTTTCACAAACAGCACAATAATCAGGATAAGAATCCCACCCCAACCCAGCATAATCAACCGTTGGTAATTGTTCATTTTTTCGGCTTTCTGTTCGTACAATTTAAATCCGGACCACCGATACGGATGAAGGGTGACGCGATTTTCATGCCATTTAACCGGGCGAAATTGACCTATTGAAATCAAGGTTTTGCCACTCCCGGTTGGGTCAGCCTCCGGCTGCGATTCTATGGAATTGAGGCATTTACCGGCCATCGGCATGTTCGGCATGACGTTTTTGCGTCGGCGAAAAGAGTGCGGATCGCGTCGTTTGCTTTATGGATTGTATTTCGCGGTGAATAAGCCAAACTTCATGCGTGAAGCCAAAAGCAGTTATTGGTCTTCTTGCCGTTGCGGCTTGCCTGTTCGAGATGGCTTCACTGGCCCAACCGGCGCCCCGGTTTATCCAGCTTACATCCGCCCAGTTATGGCAACGCCTGGAATTCTGCATCACCAATGTGCCTGCGGCTGCCAATCCATTCGACCCCGACCAGGTCCGGCTGGACGCGACCTTCACGCTGCCGTCAAACAAGACCATGACGATTCCGGCGTTTTGGTTTCAGGATTATCAGCGCGGGTTGTCGGGCGGTTACGAATATCTCAGCGTCGTTGGTTCGCCGCAGTGGCGGCTGCGGTTTACCCCGCCTGAACCCGGGGTTTACACGGTCAGCCTGGTCATTCAGACCAATAATCAACCCTGCGGTCCACCGGTGGTCACGAATTTCATCGTGCCGCCCGGTTTGGAATTGTCCTCCGCGGGCTCCGGGTACGTGCAAGTGGCGACCAACAAACAGTATTTTCAAACCGGCGATGGGCAGGCATTGCGGCTCATCGGCATGGATTGCGGCTGGCCCGACGGCCGTGGCACATACGATTACGACGACTGGTTCCCCGCGATGCAGGCAGCGGGCATGAACTTCGGCCGGATTTTGGCCACGCCCTGGTCGTTTGGTTTGGAAACCGAATCCAACTCGTTGAACCATTACCGGCTCGACCACGCGTGGCAACTGGACTACGTCTTTCAGCAGGCCGAACAGCACAATCTCCGGCTCGTGCTTTGCATCGAGTTTCATTTGATGCTCCAGCCGGTCCCGGACATCTGGGGCGCCGACAATTACTGGCAGAGCAATCCTTACAATGCCACCAATGGCGGACCGTGCATCAATCAGGATGCTTTTTTTACCAACACCGTAGCCCGAACACTCTTCGAGAAACGGCTGCGTTATCTGATCGCCCGCTACGGCTACAGCACCCGTTTGATATCCTGGGAATTGTTCAGCGAAATTGACAATGAATACACGTGGTTGAATCCGATGGATGTCGCGGTCTGGCACGGGATGGTGGGCGGTTGGATGCATACCAACGATGCGTTCGGACATCTGGTCACGACCAGCCTGACCGGCGGCAGTGACCGCCCGGAAATCTGGATGTTGCCGCAACTCGATTACGCCAACTTTCATTCTTACGGCGATGCTTTCCCGGCGGCGCGGTTAAGCGCCGTGGCCCAATCGTTTCATCAGAATTACCACAAACCGGCCTTGATCGAAGAATATGGCACCAGCGCTTTGAGCTGGAATCGAACGAATGATCCTTACCTGCGCGGTTTTCGCCAGGGACTATGGGGCGGAGCGCTGGGCGGATCGGCGGGTACGGCGATGTCGTGGTGGTACGAAACCATTCATAACGAAAACGACTATCCGATTTATTCAGCGCTCCGGAATGTTTTGAACCGGACCGGTTGGGGGAATGGTGTGTGGACGAATATTAATTTTCAAACCGCCGGTGCGCCTCCAATTACCGTCGGTGATCCGCTGCCAGCCGGTCAATCATTGCAAGTTACACTGGTTCCCGGCGGCACCTGGGGCGCAGCGGTGCCCGGACAACTGGCCGTGCCCAACTCCCAGGCGTCACAATATGCGGGTGTTACTCTGAACAGCTTTGTGCTGGGCTCATGGTTCCCCGCCCTTCGGGAACCTTTTGTGTTGAGCGCCTGGTTGACCAATGACGCGCGGCTCGTCCTGCACATCAATTCGGTGTCCATCAGCGCCGCCCTCGCCGTGCTGGTGGATGGGGTTCCGGTGCTCAGCACCAATCTTCCGAATCGGGACGGCGGCTTGAACCAGGTGGACAATTCCTATGACGTGGACCTGCCGGTAACACTGCCGGTTGGCCGGCATCTCATCTCCATCACCAATCCGTCCCTGGGCTGGGTGTATCTCGATTGGGTGCGGCTCGAACAGGTGCTGCCGGCAACCTACTCCGGCAACTGGCAGCCGTCGCCGGATGCCATCGGGTTAAGCGGTCCACACGAATCATTGCTCTATGTGGTCGCGCCGTGGGTTTCATTTTCCGGCAGGTCCACAAACGCCGTTTTGCCGCTGCAACACGGACTGAGTGTAACGCTGACCAACTGGCCGCCCGGAAAGTTTTTAGTCGACTGGTATGATCCTTTGACCGGCACCAACGCCGGCTGCGCCCGGGGATTCACGACCAACGGCAGTTTGACCCTGCCGCTGCCTGATTTTTCCGACGACCTGGCGGGTGTCGTCCATCCGCCGGCGGCGTTGAGAGCCTTGGGGATGGGACCGGCCAGTACGTTTCAATTCCGTCTCGATTCGGAAACCGGCGGGAACTATTTGATACAGAAATCAACCGACGTGCTGACTTGGTTGGACTTTGAAGCGGTAAGCAACAGCACGGGTACATACCGGTTGTTCGATCCTGCTGCCGCAGCCAGCCCGCAGGCCTTTTTCCGGGCGGTTCGCTGTCCGTAACGGCGGTTATTGCAGAGTTTGTTTGACAAACACCATCCGTTGGAAGTACTCCATGGGTGCATGGGTTCACTGAAAAAACGCCGCAAGGCAAAAATCAACAAACACAAACGGCGCAAGAAGCTGCGTTTGCATCGTCACAAGAAGCGCACCTGGCAGAAGTAGGTTTCCTTTTTGCCCGGAGACGGGTTTGCTGTTTAACCCGTTTACGGATGCAAAAAGGCGGTTTCCTTTTTGCCCGGAGATGTGCTTGCCGTTTGGCGCATTTATGGTTGCAAAAGGGTTGTCTGCCGTGACTTCATCCATTTGTTCCCGGGCGTTTGTATTTGAACAAGCGCCGGGAAGGGTATTTATTTCTCCATGGGCATCGCCCAATTGCCGATGAAACACCGTTTTAACAAACATTACACCCGCGACGAAGCGCGGGCGCTGCTGCCGCAAATCCGCGGCTGGCTGGAGCGCCTCACCCAGCTTCGCCACATGCTGGAACACCTCGAAAAGCGTCTGGAGACTCTGATGAAACAAGGCCACGACGCCGGCGGCCAGACCGTGAACGACCAGGTCCGGACCCTGGCGGATGTGCAGGAAATCCTGGCCGAGTTTCAGCGGCGCCAGATCTTCATCAAGGACCTGGAGCGGGGGCTGGTGGATTTCCCGGCTATCATCGGCGGCAAGGAGGTTTTCCTTTGCTGGGAACAGGACGAGGAAGACGTCGAATTCTGGCATGATCTTGAGAGCGGCTTCGGCGGGCGCGAGCGGCTCTAAGCCGGAACGATGCGGTCGAACGCGGGCAATGCCACGTCCCCGACGGAGGACACGAGTCGCGCTTGTCTCCATCTAAAACAAGTTCGTCACGGTTAAGCCTGGCTCTCCAGAGCAATCAACTCCCAATCCAATCTGAGTTCATCAAGTTAGAGACAGGCGCGACGCCAGTCCCGCTGGTAATTTCCCATTGCAGCAATAACCGTCAATCCGTTTAATCCGCAAATTTAAAGCGGTTGAGATTGGATATACGACTCGTTTCTTGCAACCTGCCTTCAGGGGAACTACCTTTCGCCGGTTTATGGAAAAAGTAATTGTCATCGGTTCGGGTTGCGCGGGTTGGACGGCGGCGCTTTACACCGCGCGGGCCAATCTCCGGCCGCTGGTGCTCACCGGCCGGCAACCCGGCGGCTTGCTCACCACCACCAGCATCGTTGAGAATTATCCCGGTTTTCCCGAAGGTGTGGACGGTTATGAATTGATGACGCGGATGCAGAAACAGGCGGAACGTTTCGGCGCGCGTGCGAGTTTCGGGTGCGTCGAAACGGCGGATTTTTCCAAAAGGCCGTTTACCCTCACCGTCGATGGCGAAAAAGTGGAAACGCAAACCGTCATCATCGCCACGGGCGCCAGTCATCGGCATCTCGGCGTACCCGGCGAGGATTTGCTGGAAACCAAGGGTGTGACGTATTGTGCGACATGTGACGGCGCCCTGCCCGTTTTCCGCAATCGACCGCTCGTGGTTGTCGGCGGTGGTGATTCCGCCTGCGAAGAGGCGATTTACCTGACGCGATTTGGTTCGGAGATTCACCTGGTCCATCGCCGCGACCAATTGCGTGCCTCCAAAATCATGGCCGAACGCGCCCTGTCCAATCCCAAAATCAAGCCGGTTTGGGATTCGGCGGTGACCGAGGTGCTCGACGTGAAACGGGACGAGGTGACCGGTGTGAAATTGAAGAACCTCAAGACCGGTGCGGAATCCGTCCTGGAGTGCGCCGGCGTATTTATTGCGATCGGCCACGTGCCCAACACGGAAATATTCAAGGGCCAGATTGATCTGGGCGAAAACGGCTATATCGTGCCCCAAAAGGGTACGATGACAAATATCCCGGGAGTTTTCGTGGCGGGCGATTGTGCGGATCACGTTTATCGTCAGGCCGTGACTGCAGCCGGCGCGGGTTGTGCGGCGGCGATTGACGCGGAACGATTTTTGGCAGCGCAAAACCAGTGACGTCGAGCCGGGTTCAACCTGGAATCCGGCCGGTATAGGCCTTGATTATTTCGTCCATTTGACGGCTGGTGGCGAGATCCACCTCTTGTCGCTTTTTGTCGGCGTCAAACCACGCCGCGGTGCGCCGGATGCCTTCGCGAAACGGAATCACAGCCCGAAATCCGGGCACGAAGGTCTTGATTTTAGTGTTGTCGAAAACCACGCTCCAGGATTTATCGCCCAGCAGGCTCCCAGCATACTGCGGTGCCATTTTTGCAATGAAATCCGATGGAATATGCACGACCTTCGGTTCCACCCCGAGCGCCTCGGCGATGGTTTGATAGATTTGATTCCAGGTCAGCACCTCATCGGACGTGATGTGAAATGCGTGGCCGATGGCCTGACGGTTGCCGAGCAATCCGATGAATCCCCGCCCAAAATCCTCGGCGTGGGTCATCACCCACAATGACGAACCATCACCATGGACAATGATAGGTTTGCCGCGTTTCAACCGGTCGGCCAGTGTGTACCCGCCAAAGCCGCCCACGGCGACAGGAAAGTAATGGTGGTAAGTGTAGGTTGGCCGAACGATGGTAACCGGGAAATTTTCCTCGCGGTAGGCGCGGAGCAAGCATTCCTCGCAGGCGATTTTATTGGCGGAATAATCCGAAAACGGGTTACACAGCGGGGTGGACTCGGTAATCAGATAATGTGTCGGCGGTTTCTGATAGACGGAGGCTGAACTGATGAAAATGAACTGCCGGGTCCGGCCCTGGAACAAGGCCAGGTCGCGCTCAATGTGTTTGGGCGTGAAACCAATCCAATCCACCACAACGTCAAAGTCCAGGTTCCGCAATGCGGCACGGGAGGCTTTGATGTCATTGGCGTCGGCGATCAGGCTGCGGCTGCCCGCTGGGTTTTTGGATTGTTGGCCGCGATTGAGCAGATACAGGTCGTGTCCTTGAGCCAATACCTGACGGCTGACAGTGGCGCTGATTTTTCCGGTGCCGCCAATGAACAGGATTTTCAAGGTCGTCGGGTCGTGGCTGGTTTTTGGCATGGATCGAAACGTTTCAAGTATTCGGACCGATTGTAATGTGCGTCCGCACCATGTCGAGTCTGGCGAGGCAGTTAGTTGGCCGGCTTGCTGTTTTGGTGGAGAGAGGCTACGGACGAGCCGGTCTCAGCCTACCAACCGGAGCAACGAGACGGCTCGCGAGAACGCTCGTCCCACCAAAAGCTGAAAACATACCCATGCTTAAACCCGACTACACTTGCCGGGCATTCTGAATTGAGGCAGACTCATCGAAAATGCCGCCGACCTCGCTCGAACAAATCATTCCCGAACTCCGGGACGCCATCGGCCCCGTGATTCTGATTTCGGGTGTGGGCCTGCTTCTACTCACCATGACCAATCGGCTGGGCCGGGCGATTGACCGCGCCCGGCTGCTTAAGCGCGAGTTACCGGGGCGCACCGGCCACGAGCGCGAGCAGACGATGGCACAGGTGGAAATCATCTACCGGCGAGCGCAGGTGATACGCCTGAGCATCCTGCTGGCGGCCATAAGCGTGCTGCTGGCGTCGGCACTCATCATCACACTTTTTGTAACCGCGCTGCTCCAATGGCAACAAGGCGTCCTGGTGGGTCTCATTTTCGTCGGCTCCATGGCCTCCCTCTTCGGTTCCATCATCGCATTCATCTGGGACATCAACCTTTCCCTGCACGCGCTCAGGCTCGAATTGGACACCGCCGAATCCCGGCCCGATTGAAGTCGCACCAGTTCCGCAGCGCAACTGGCTGGGAGACTGGGAAACCTTACCGCACCACTTCCAACGCAAAGCCCTTCAGATATTCCGTCTCCGGAATCATCGGGATGACGGGATGATCGGGACTTTGCGAATAGGTCGCCACGCGGCGCAAAACTCTGCGGGTATCATAGGCGGCGGATAGAATCACATCCTGAAAAGTCGCGGCATCCACGTGATGCGAACAGCAGAATGTCGCCAGCAGGCCGCCGGCCCGGAGCAGTCTCAGTGCGCGGAGGTGGATTTCCTTGTAGCCCCGCAATGCGTCCGGCACCGAGGCGCGATTACGGGTGAATGACGGCGGATCCAGGACAATTAAATCAAATCGTGGAATCACTTTTTCATGCGGTTTGACGGCGGTCTGTGACTTGAGCCAGTCAAAAACATTCACGGCGGCAAACGAACACTTATCCGCCAGCCCGTTGGCTTCGGCGTTCCGGCGGGAAGCAGCGATGGCGTCCTCGCTCTGGTCGAGCAGGTGGACATGGGCCGCACCGGCGCGGGCCGCGTGCAGGCCGAAGCCGCCCAGAAAGCTGAAACAATCCAATACTTGTGCGCCGCGTGCAAATTGCCCCACGGCCTGGTAATTGACCTGCTGGTCGAGGTACAGGCCTGTCTTATGGCCGGAAATCAAATCCGTTTCAAATCGCAAGCCGTTCAACATCACCTGGACCGGGCCTTCGAGTTTGCCGGCCAGAATGCCATTCGCTTCCGCCAATCCTTCAAACTTGCGCGAGGCGATGTCGCCGCGTTCCACAATGGCCCGGGGCGAAAATATTGTCTGCAAAGCCGCCACGATTTGCGCCTTGCGCCGGTCCATGCCGAGCGATGAAATCTGCACGACCAGTACGTCCTCATATTTGTCCACAATCAGGCCGCTGAGAAAGTCACTCTCGGCGTTGACGACGCGGAAAGAGGTCGCGTCCGGCAGATGCTTCTGCCGGACTGTAAGCGCGGCGCGAATGCGGTCTTCAAAAAAGGTTTCGTTGATTTCAATGCGTTCCGGTGAAAGGACGCGGACATTGATTTTGGACCTGGAGTTGAAAAAACCGATGCCCAAAAACCGCTGGCGGTGGTCTTTGACCTGGACCAGTTCGCCGTCGGCAGGTTGCGTCGTCAGCCGGAGAATTTCACCCCGATATATCCACGGGTGGCCGGCGATAATGCGGTCGGCGTCACCCGGTTTCAGCACAACAGTTGGCAATGATTCTGTCGTCACAGCAATAAGCGAATTCGGTAATACATATCATGAAAGCGACCACAGATAAACCGAAAAGGCTGCATTTTCCCGTCTGCGCGGTGGAACAGCGAGCTACAATCATCGGCCGATTCCTAACGACGCAAGGTCGAAATGGCAAAAGACCGGCCCCGCCGCAATGGGCGGGTTAAGGAGAGGCCCGCGGTGGGCGTCATTCCTGGATGACAGCCGTCTGCGCGAGCGGTGGGGATTCAGAACGCAGCGCCGCGAGCACCGACCGGTGCGTATTCCGCCGATGGTGCCTGCCAGCTCATGTCAAGGTGGCGTTTTTAATGTAACGTTCAAGAGCCTCAATTTCGGAAAAAACACGGGGCTGTATTAATAGGCTCCAATATTCCACGCGGCCGCGCTGGACCGTTGCTTGCCGTCCTTGTCGGTCGTGAAATATTTCGTCAGGTTCTGGCCCTGACCAATCATCGAGGAGTCAGACCCCAAAAGGTGATAGTCGTTGTTGGCCCCGGCCAGTTGATAGGAAGCAAAGGCATTGGTCGCTTGCGAAGATGTGAACGACACGTTGTCAATGTTGGTCACCGGGTCGGTATTCGGCGCATGGAACACGGTCTGCGAATTGATGTAAATGTTGTTCTCCACCAGCACACCAATCCAGGAACCCGGGTCGGTTACCGAACCAATGTTCATGGCAAAACCGCCGCTACTTCCTATGTTGTAGTCGGCAAAGGTATTGTTGGCGATGCAGATGTTCTGGAAATAACAGGTAGTAGTGCCGTTCTGCGGGAGCAGCAGCACCCCATTGGCAGCGTAAGTCCACGCACTCTTGATGGTACAAACATTATTGGCAATGATAACGTTGGTGAATCCCTGGGTGCCTATTACGTCCAGGAAGATCGACGAGTTGCCGCAGTCATCGAACCAGTTCCCAATAATTTTAATGTTGGCCCCGGTCTCACTCTGGTATCCGTCCTGGTGCTGCGCGGTTGTGTTGTATCCTGAGTCATAACCGTGCACTTGATTGTTGTAGAGGCTGTAACCCCCTCCTCCAATTTGAAAACAATCCGCCCCGTCACCGCTTTGGCAGGTGCTGGATGATCCGTGAGGCACGTAGATGACGTTGTTGGAGATGACGGTTGCGTCGTAGGCCTGGTCGTTGAAGCCCATTGAGAGAAAGTGGTCGGCAGTATTCCCGATGATATTGCAATAGCAGTTATCCAGCTCAAATTGTGTAAGCCCCTGGCCGTTGACTCCTTCACCGACTGAACCGAAGTTGATGTACGACAGGCGAACCCCAGGCAGCGGGATGACGAAAGGCGAGGCCGTGAAATTGGTCAATGCGATGTGCCGTTTCCCATCCCCAGCATCGCCGCTGAAGGTAAAAAAGCCCGCTGAGGAACTGTAAGTGTAAATTAAATAACCCGCCCCGCCGCCGTCAAAGATGGCCGTCCCGTTGTGCAGGGAATCCTGTCCAATCTTGTACACCACGCTTGGCCCCGACCTGCCGCCGTTCGGCGGACAACCGTTTCCACCGGGCCAGATGGACGAGGAAGCGGCATAGCTTTGAGTTGTGCCCGAAGGACCGCCCGAGATATAAACCGTGTCACCCGCCGATATTCCACTGAGCTGGCCGAAGCTCGACCACGCAGTCGCCCACGAGGTTCCGTCATGAGTGCCCGTCGCGCTGCTGTCAACGTACCAGGTCGCCGGCCTTGCATTGAAGCCCGCCAGCAGGCGATGAAACCTGGCTCGGTGATGGTAATAGGCTGTGCTGAATACCACAATGACCGCGATTGCCAATACGCAAAGCGGAATCACCAACAACGGTTTTTTCAGCATCTTCATGGCGAGCGCCAAACGGTCCAAAGCCGGGCCACGGCCGCCGGCGGCGGGCTCTCCCGCGTTGCCGGACAATCTGGACTCTCAAATTTCACAGCTCAATCCAAAACTGAATGGGCAGTGGCCATTGGCTCCGGATCCGCTGGAACCGGGAAAAAAGAAGCCTGAAAAGGAAATTTTTGATGCGTTGGAGGATGGCACCCGTTAATTTGGAGAAGCGATACTGGCATGGCATTTTTACTCGTTTTCCTGGGCAGCGGCACCTCGCAAGGCGTGCCGGTGATTGGCAAGGAATATCCGCCGGAATTTCTGGCCAACCCCAAAAACCACCGCATGCGGCCCTCCATCCACGTGGCCACCGACCAGGTCAAGCTGGTGGTGGACACCACGCCCGAATTTCGGATGCAAATGCTCCGCGCAAACGTCCTCTGGCTCGACGCCGTGATTTTTACCCACCCACACGCCGATCACGTGATGGGGCTGGATGATTGCCGGCGCTTTTGTGACCTGCGCGGCGGACCGCTGCCAATCTATGCGAATGAGGAAACGATGGCCTCCCTCAGGCGGGTTTTTGTTTACGCCTTCGACGGACGGCCGATTCCCCGGGGCTATTTCCATCCGGAGCCGCATTTGATTGACGGACCCTTCCGGCTTGGCGACCTGGAAATCACTCCCCTGCCCTTGCCCCATGGTGCCACGACCACGTACGGCTTTTTATTCGTGCAGAACGGCCGCAGGCGCCTCGCGTATTTGAGTGACTGCAAAGAGGTCCCGCCGGACGCCGTCGAAAAAATACGCGGCGTCGAAATTGCCGTTTTGGACGCGCTCCGGCCCAAGCCCCACCCCACCCACATGTGCCTCGATGAAGCGCTGACGGCCGCACGACGCATCGGCGCCGCAAAGACTTTCTTTACACACCTGACACATGATTACGACCATGACAAGGCGCAGGCGGAACTGCCGGACGGAGTTGCGCTGGCCTATGATGGCCTCACAATCCAAAGCGATCGCTGAATTTTGGAACATTCCGGGGAGTCCGATGTCCAATGGCAAACAAATGAAATATATTGGGCTATGCGGGTTGTTTCTATGGTTGACCCTGATGCCGCTGCTCGGCCGGGCCGCGGGCGACGAAGTGGTCGTCGTTTACAACAAACGCACGCCGGAATCGAAATCGGTGGCCCAATATTATGCCCGGCTGCGGCAGGTGCCGGACGGACAGGTCTTTGGATTTTCGCTACCGACCAACGAGGTGGTGTCGCGGCAGGAATTTCGCGACACGCTCCAAAAACCGCTGGCTGCCCGGCTGGAGAGCAGTGGTCTTTGGCGGTCCGGCTGGGTGGCCGAAGCCACGACCAATGGAGGTTCGCAAAAAATGGAATATCGGGTGGTGGCATCCAGGATCCGCTACCTCGTCTTATGCTACGGTGTCCCGCTGAAAATCGCGTCGGACCCGAATCTAAAGGAATCGGTCGCCGCAGACATCAAGCCGGAATTGCGCCGGGACGAAGCCGCGGTCGATTCGGAACTTGCCTGGCTGCCGATGATCAAGACGCACGTTGAACTCACCGGGCCGTTGCGGAATCCGGTTTATGGGGCCACCAACACCGCGGAGTTGAACCCCACGAACGGCATATTGCTCGTGGCCCGGCTTGATGGACCGACTGCGGCCGTGGCCAAAGGTCTGGTGGACAAGGCGCTGGAAGCCGAGCGCGACGGCCTTTGGGGTCGCGCCTACTTCGACATGCGCGGCCTGCCCAAGGAGGACAGTTATTATCTGGGCGACGAGTGGATAAAGGAAGGATCGGAAATCTGCCGTGATCTGGGGTTCGAAACCACGGTGGATGACAAACCGGAAACGTTTCCGGCGAGTTTTCCGATGAGTCATATTGCCATTTATTGCGGGTGGTACGACGGGAATGTATCGGGCCCATTTACGTTGCCCCGGGTCGAGTTCATGCCGGGGGCCTTTGCTTACCATTTGCATTCGTTCAGCGCGGCGACCCTCCGCAGCGATACCCAGAATTGGTGCGGTCCGCTCCTGGCCAAAGGCGCGACCTGTACCATGGGCTGTGTGTATGAACCCTACCTGAGCGGCACCCCCAACATCGCAGCCTTTCTGGCGCGCTGGCTGGCCGCCGATTTTACTTTTGGCGAAGCCGCCTGGAGCGCGCAACCGTGTCTGTCGTGGCAAACCACCGTCATCGGGGATCCGTTATACCGGCCGTTCAGCAAACCGATGCCACAGTTGCACATGGATCTGGCCCACCGTCTTAGTCCGCTCATCGAATGGTCATTTCTTAGGGTCGCCGATCTGGCACTGGCGCACGGAGCGTCGATTTATCGCGTGTCCAATTATCTGGAAAACGTCAATGCAACCACCAACAGCGCGGTGCTGACGGAAAAGCTCGCCGACTTGTATGAAAGCGAAGGCAAGCCGTCCTCCGCCATTGAAACCTACGAAAAGGCTTTAAAACTCAATCCCTCGCCCGAACAGCGCATCCGGATCCGGCTCAGGCTCGGTGACAAGCTCGAAGAACAGAACCAGGACCAGGACGCCTACAACAACTATGAGAGCCTGCTCCAGGAATCGCCGGATTACCCCGGTAAAACGTACATTTACCAAAAGCTTTTGGCCCTGGCTCGGAAACTGGACAAACCCGATGGCATCGCCAGATACGAGGCGTTGACCAAATAATCACCAGCCGGCATGGCGACATTTTACGATACCCACGCGCATCTCGATTATCCCGATTATGCGGAGGATCTGCCGGAAGTGATCAGCCGCGCGCAAGCCGCCGGGATCGGCAAAATGATTTCCATTGGGACCAGCCTCAGTAGCAGCGAGAGCGCCATCCGGTTGGCGGAACAATTCCCGTCGATTTATGCCGCCGTCGGCTGGCACCCTACCGAAGCCATGAAAGCGCCGTCCGATCTGCGCCCGGCCCTGCGGGAATTTGCCAGACATCCCAAGGTTGTCGCCATCGGTGAAATTGGCCTGGACTACCATCATTTGCCAGGTTCAGAAACAGGCGACCCCGGAGACGACGCGCGTTACAAGCAACGGCAGGCGGACATTTTTTTGCAGCAGATCGAGGTCGCCATTGAGGCCGGGCTGAATTGTATCATCCACCAGCGTGACGCCTTTGACGACACACTGGCACAACTCAAACCGTTCGCGGGGAAAACTCGCGGCGTTTTTCATTGCTTCGGCGAAAACGCCGGTCGGATGCGGCGCGTTCTGGAAATCGGCTCGCTCGTAAGTTTTACCGGGATTGTCACTTTCAAGAACGGCCAAAATGTCCGCGACACCGTGGCCGCCACGCCGCTGGACAAGCTTATGCTGGAGACCGATTGCCCTTACCTCGCGCCTGTGCCCTATCGCGGCAAACGTTGTGAGCCGGCCTATGTGAAGGAAATTTCGGAAGTCGTCGCCCAAGTCATAAGTTGCTCGCTGGAGGAATTGAGCGATGCGACCTGTAAGAACGCGAGGGAATTTTTTCACAAACTGGAAAAGTAACAGCCGGGTTGGAGTTCCGTGTTTACGCGGACCGTCCGGTTATGCAGGACGGCACTCCGAATCCATTTTCAATCGAATAATTGCCGAAAGAACTCGTACATCGCATGTCGTAAACCGTACATTCAATCAGAGCCTCGTTACCTCGGCTCCTGCGGCAATGGCTGAAGAACTGCAATCGCGCCTCCACGGCAACGCCTCATTGCCCACATTGATTTACTTGCCAGGCCTGCACGGCGACTGGACACTTATCGGGGCCTTTCGTCACGCCCTCGGCGGCAAGGTGCGCTTTGTCGAAATCACCTATCCGCGCACACTCACGTGGTCGCTGGATGAGTACGCGGCCGCCGTCGAAACTGCACTGGCAAACAACAATATCACCAACGGCTGGCTGCTCGGGGAATCATTCTCGTCGCAGGTGGTCTGGGCCATGGTGGGGCGCGGGAAATTCCCGGCGCAGGGAGTGATTCTGGCCGGGGGTTTCGTAAAATACCCGAGAGACCGGGCCATACGCCTCGCGGAAAAAATCACCGCGCGCATTTCAACCAGATTGCTCGTCTGGATTATCTTCGGTTACGCCAAGGTGGCCCGCTTCCGCTATCGTCATTCGCCTAAAATATTGGCGAGCCTTGACGAATTTATCTCTCGTCGAACGGAATTGGATCGTCGCGCGGCCCAACACCGTCTGCGCTTGATTGCCCAAAGCGACCCACGCCCGGTTGCCATCCAGACCCGGCTGCCGGTGTTTGGGTTGAGTGGATTCTTCGATCCCATTGTGCCCTGGCCACGAGTCCGGCGCTGGCTCAGGAAAAATTGCCCAGCGCTGCGCGACTACCGGATCATCTTCCGTGCCGACCACAACGTGCTTAACACCGCCTCGCACGAAGCGGCGGGGCAGGTACTGCGCTGGATTAATGATTTATGATTTACGATTTATGATGGGAGTGCCACATTTTGGCAAAATCATAAATCGTAAATTAAAAATAATATGACCCAACAACAGGTTCTCGACCTCTATTTTCTCGACGCCCGACACAAGCTGATCGAAGTCGCCGCCTTCCTCGACCGCATCGAACGCGCCGCCGGCAAGGACGATTTCCGATTGAAGGCCTTTCGCGCAGCGCTCGGAAAACTGAACGGCCGACAAAAACACAAGGCCCGGCGCGTTCTGCTCGCGTTCAGTGACCCGACCACCAAACCCGTCGTCGAGGCCACTGCGAAAGGCGCGGTTGGGGCCTGGCCCGGTAGTCATTGATCAGACCAATGTTCCCTGCCTTACGATGAGATACATCGAACCTCATGCCCACATGGTCAGCCGGGTCACGGACGACTACGAGCGCATGGCCGTCGCCGGCTGTGAGGCCGTTTGCGAACCGGCGTTCTGGGCGGGCTTTGACCGTGGCTCGGCCGCGGGCTTTTACGATTATTTCCGCCAACTCACCGAACACGAGCCAAAACGCGCGGCCAGGTTCGGCCTGAAACATTTCTGCTGGCTCTGCATCAATCCCAAGGAATCGGAGGATGTAAAACTCGCGGCGGAAGTCATCGCGCTTATCCCGGAATTTCTCAATCGCCCGAACGTTCTCGGAATTGGGGAAATCGGTTTGAACAAGAATTCGCGGAACGAACTGAAAGTGCTCGAAATGCAAGTGGATCTGGCGGCGCGGTATAAGCAGCTTATTCTGGTTCACACGCCGCACCTGGAGGACAAACTGAAAGGCACGCGACTGATTCTGGACGTGTTGAAGAGCGACAAACGCATCCGGCCGGAGCGGGTCATCATTGATCACGTCGAGGAACACACCGTCGGCCTGGTATTGGGTGCGGGGTTTTGGGCTGGCATGACGCTCTACCCGGAAACCAAATGCTCACCGGCCCGGGCCATTGACATCCTGGAGACCTATGGCCAGAAGCGCATTTGGCTGAACAGCGCGTGTGACTGGGGAGTTAGCGATCCCCTCGCCGTTCCCAAAACCGCGGTGGAAATGAAGAAACGCGGCCACCACGCCATGGCGATAGATAAAGTCATCTATCAGAATCCGAGGACATTCCTCGCTCAGTGTCCGAAATTTGAAATCCGTGGAAGCGTGAAGGATTAAGGGGTATTCTCCTGGCCAATGGAACAGCCGCTTCGATTCTTCAACGACGGACAACTGTCAATAGGCCCAAATTGTCCCACTAAGACTCACAGGCATCCATTGATTGTTGCCAAGGCACTGCAATTCAACCGCCGTGCCCTGGCTGCCGGAAATGGTGCTGTTGGTGCTGATGGTGCCGGGCACGGCGTTGACAACGTAGTCGTAAAGGCCGCCGATAGTGCCGCCATTATTCATGACCGTCCCGGCAAACCTATTGCCGTCCTGTGACATCCAAGCGCCGGACCAAAATTGGTTGGTGGTGGTGATGGACGTCCAAGTCGCGCCTAAATTCGCGGAGCCATAGAGCAAACCATTGCTGATACCAACCACAAGCCGGGTACAATCACCGGAAACGGCCAGACAAGTTAAAGTGCCAGACGGCGGAGAGACATTAATGTTAAAATTGACACCGCCATTAGTGGACACCGAAATGCTGCTGCTGGTAAAGGTTGCCAGATAGGTTCCGTTGCCGGAGCAGGCAATGTTGCCGGTAAAGGCTTTGCTTCCATCGGCCGTGCAGGAAATCGTCGTGGCACTCCCGGAAACGGACGACCATATGGCGCCACCGTTGGTGGACATCCAAATGGCGCCGGTGGTTGTGACCGCATAAACAATTCGTCCATCGGCTGAACAGGCAACGGACTGACAGTTAGGAGACAGAGTGCCGGCCTGAGCCCAAGATTGACCAGAATCGGAAGAAGCCTGAACACCCGAAAAGCCGTTGCCTACTGCATACATCCGGATGCCGTCCCGCGAGGCTGCAACGTCGTGGTAATTTCCGCCCGGCGGCAGTCCCACGGGAGAGCTGTTACCGTAGCTGGCAAAATTGCCGAGGATGGTCTGGCCGGAATTCTCCACGACTTGCCAGCCGCCGGCACCCGCGCCGGAGATACGCACGATGTCACCGGGATTGGCTGGAGTCGGCAGCCTTACGGTCACCAATTGCGAGTTGGTTAAAAGGTAGCCGGTGTCAATCGTAGCCTGTATTGCCGCGCCATTGGTGGGGATCCAACCGACCAGCCCGTTCCCGAAAAAGCTGCCGCGGAAACTGTTGTTGAAATTGGTAAAAATGTTTGCGCCGCTGAAGGTTTGGTTGCTGTTCACGAATGCAGTGTTGGCCGGCAGTTGATTGTCAGCCAGGACTCCGGTCAGGTTGGTGACATTCACGTTGGATACACCGCCGCCATTTCCGAAGAAAGAACCGTTGAAAATGCCGCCGAAGGTACCGTTGAATGTTCCGGCAAACAGATTGCCAGCATTGGTCAATGCCACCGTGTTGGTATAACCAACAAACGCGCTGGCCGGCAGCGTGCCGGCCAGTTGCGCCGCCGGCAATGTGCCAAAGAGATTGCTCGCACCATTGGCAAAGATGGCATAGGGCGCCGGCAACAACGGCTGCCGCGGACTTAGAATGGTAAACGCGCCGGTGTCGCCATTCGTCCGGACTCCGATGTCCAGCCAGCGGGCCGGCCCGGTGAAAACGCCCGGTCCAAAATCCAGGTTCACCGTGAACAACCCGTTGCTCACCGCCACGGCCGAATTGGTCTGCGGCCCGGCAATCAGCATGCCGGGAACATTGGTGGAATTGTAAATGGCAAATCGCAGATCATAGTTGCCGTTGGCCGGGGCGCCCGTGTCGTTGAGCCGTCCCTGGTAGATGAACGCCGTGCCCTGCGCAAATGCCAAAGGGAGAACGCAGAATGAAAAAACAAGGGCAGCAGCGAGGCCAAACAACGTGCGCTTCATGTGCAACACTTTACCCCCGGCGCGGTGAGATTTCAATCTGTTCGTTGCAGAGTTAAAGCCGCGTGTTAAGCCGGCGTTCGGAGCGCGGAGCACGGACTCGGCTCATTGGGACAAGCCACCACACCGTGCCGAGATGGTGCTCGGTGCTTCACTTTTGCAGGGTTTTCCTCACCGGTTTCCACGATCACGGGTTGCTCAACCGGAAAAACAGATTGCCCGCCGGAGACGTGAGGGTGATGCGGTTGGTGCCGTTCGTCGTGGTGGTCGTGTAGCCACCGGCTGCCCAGGCATTGGTATTGGCCAGGTTGGTGCTCTGCTGTAACGTATAGCTGCCCGAGTTTTGCCACGATAGAATCACATTATTGTTTACGAGCGAGACGACAAGGGGCGGTGGCTGGGCCGGCTGGGACATGGGGCGAAATGCCACGGCGCAAGGCGCGGACAAGCCGCTGGCAAAGGTGGTTTGCACGCCATTTGTGTCAAATTTATAAATCTTGCCTGAGTTATAGTCCGCTACGAAGAGATTGTCGTTGCTGTCGAAGGCAATTCCCGTTGGGCCGGTCATATTGGTGGCGAACGTCGTGTAGGAAGACGTGGGAATCCCGCCGCTGTTGAGGAACCTGTAAATTTTGCCTTTGGAAGAATCCGCAACAAAAAGGTTACCCCCACTGTCAAAGGCCACTCCCCACGGATCGCCCGGCGTGCTGGCAAAGGGAGAATTGGGAACGCCCCGGTACAGGTATCCGTAGTATTGATCCGAGGCATACAGAATTCCTGATGGGCTGAAAGCCAGACCGGCCGGCCGGCCGTAGTCATAGTAAGCGTCGAAGCAAGGTTCCTGGCCGAAGATGGTCCGCGTTCCATCCGGCGCATATTCAAAAATATAGCCGTTGCCAAATTCTCCCACGAAGAGGTTGTTGGAACTGTCAACGGCCAGACCCGTCGGGTTGTTGTATGGACTGGCGAAGATGCTGTTCGAACCGCCCGGACTGATTTTGTAAATATTGCCGTCATTTTTGCCCGCCACGAAAAGATTTCCTGTTTTATCGAAGGCCAGCCCGGAAGCCTGTCCTGTGTTCGTGGCGTAAATGGTCCTCGTGCCGTTCGTCGCATAGTCGTAAATGATCCCCGTACCGGACTCGGCCACAAAGCAATGCTGGCCCGTGTCGGCGGCTGCCGGGAGCAGCGACATCGTCAGGCACAAAATGGCCAGGGGGAAGAGAAAGGTTATGGTTTTCATAGTACGGTTAGGCTTGTCCAACCAGCACACTCAATGTTTCTAGGGAACAGCACGGTTTATTATTAGTCTGAATATAATATATTTGCAATATAATAAGTACACCTATTTTAAAAGTGAACGTATTTTGACTGTGGTTTACCAGACGGCCTGGAGTACGGACCACTGAATCCACGTGTTTGCACGCCTTTGCCCCGGTTTCGCAAGGGATATAAGGGGTCGCAATGCTCGGACCTGGCTGTACGCGCTCCCGGCAGATGGCTACCGCCTTTGCCTCAGAATGGCTTCCGCTGCTTTCCGGACGGCTTCCGCCAGTTCGCGCGGCTTCATGACAACGGCATCGCCACCCCACCCCAGGATCCAACGCTCAATCTCGACCAGGCTCGACAGCTTCATCCGCAATTCCACTCCCCCACCCTTCAAATCGTGCAGTTGCTGCGATTCGTGCCATTTCTTTTCGCGAATGTAATCGGCGACACGCGAGTTGAAGCGGATGACGACCTCGAATTCACCTTCACCGGAGTGGACACCAAAGCTGTCGCGCAGGCGTTCTTCCAGCGAAAATTTCTGCGAACGCTCGAATGTCTTCCCGGTTGGATGGGCAGACAGGATCCGGGCCGGGACAAAAGTGCGGAGGTCCTTGCGGGCGTGGTCGTAGGCGAACAGAAACCATTCGCCATTGATATTTGCCAGATGATACGGATCGACCACTCGCGATTCACCCGTGGGCTGGCCGGGTTTGCGGTAGGCCAATTCCAGCTGTTTGCGTTCCGAAACGGCCCTGGCCAGAACATCGAATATTTTTAAATCCAGAACCGGCTCGGCACGGGTGCGAAAGGAAATTGTCTGTTCAATGTCGGCGAGATTGAGCGAAATAGTTTCCGGCAACGCCTGCTCCATTTTTCTTATCGCGCTTAAAAGCGGCTTCTCAAAGCTGGTGCCCCGGTATTGCTGAAGGGCCTTTTCCGCAACCACCAGCGCGAACAACTCGCCCTCGGTGATCTGCATCATAGGGAAGGCGCTGACTTCCTCGGTATAGCCGTAGCCGTTTTGGCGCGCGTCGAATTCGATCGGCAGATTAAGCCGGTCGCGCATGAATTCAATATCGCGATGGATCGTCTTGGAGGCCACCTCGATTTCGCGCGCGAGTGTGGCAGCGTTGGGAAACCGGCCGGACGAGATTGCCTGATGGATGCGCAACATCCGCTCCAACGGCGGGCGCGAATGGAGCGTGCCCGCGGCGTGCGCGGTGGGCGGAAATGGGGAGTCAGGCTGCGGTCTCATTGGTCACCGGACCGGTCATGGCATAAAGCAAGGGGTCCTGCCGGTAGAACTCCTTCAGCTCGGCGTACAAGGCGGGATGCCGCTCCCGCAGCCGGCCGGGTTTCTCAAAAAAACATTCCGTGGCCACGGCAAAAAATTCCGCCGGGTTTTTGGCGCCATAGGTGTCCAGGACCGTTTCCCGGCCATCCTCCGCCGCCTGGCGCAGCTGCTGAAATTCCGCATTCAGGACCCGGGCCCAGGTCTGGTAGCGATGGTGTATCTGCCAAAGGTTTGACCCGCTCAACAAAGGCGCTCCGTCAGCCCGGCCATCTTCCTCGTCGAGTTGATGCGCAAATTCATGCAGAACCAGATTCCGATCCTTGTCCAGTTCCACTGCTCCGGCAAACGCACTATCCCAGGCCAGTACCACTGTTCCGTGCGCCCATGATTCACCCCCCCGCCACTGGGAACCTTCGGTAATCGTCCACCCGTCCTTTTCCCGATGCCAGGTGCGGGCCATATAACTGGAAGGATAAACCAGGATACTGTGCAGGCGTGGATAGCAGTCTGTTTCCCGGTGGAGCAACAACAGGCATGCCTGCGCGGCAATCAGCACCTTCACTTCATCGGTAATTACCTGCCCGCCGCAGCCTTCAAATCGCTTCTCGGCAAGAAAAACCTGGATATGGCCTTCCAATTCCTGGCGGTCGGGAGGCGGGAGACGCTGGTACAAGGGATAACGCTGCAGGAGCAGGTCGCGCCAGCCCGAAGGGAACGGCCGGCCCCGTATCCGGTCCCGGCGCCGCTTTTTGAGAAATCCGAGCATGCCCGGTGCCGAGCGCCCGCCCATGTTCCCGCTCAACTGCCTTTCTCGAGTTTGGCGAGCAACTCGTCGTTGGTCTTGTGCTTTTTAAGCGCGGCCACGAGCGTTTCCATGGCCTCAATCGGATTCAAGTCCACCATCATCCGGCGCAATTTGCGCACGGCCTCGATTTGTTTGGGGGGAAACAGCTTTTCCTCTTTGCGCGTGCCGCTCTTGGGAATGTCAATGGATGGAAACAGGCGGCGATCGGACAGCTTGCGATCAAGGATCAACTCCATGTTGCCGGTGCCCTTGAATTCCTGAAAGATGAGTTCATCCATGCGCGACCCGGTATCGATGAGCGCCGTGGCCAGAATCGTCAAGGAGCCGCCATTCTCAATCTTGCGCGCGGAGGCAAACATTTTTCGCGGGATTTCCAGCGCGCGGGCATCCACGCCGCCAGTCATCGTCCGCCCACTGCCGCCGTGAACACTGTTGTAGGCGCGGGCGATGCGCGTGAGCGAATCCATCAGCACGAAAACGTCCTTGCCGGATTCCACGATTCTTCGACAGCGCTCAATCATGAAACGCGAGAGACGCACGTGCGTTTCCAGGTCCTGGTCGTTTGAAGAAGCCACCACCTCGGCCTTGACCGAGCGTTGAAAATCCGTGACCTCCTCCGGTCGTTCATCAATGAGCAGCACCATGGCCTGGACTTCGGGATGATTGGTCGTTACCGCGTTGCAAATCTGCTTCAGGATGGTGGTCTTGCCCGTGCGCGGCGGGGCCACGATCAGGCCGCGCGTACCTTTCCCGATCGGCGTCACCAGGTCAATGACGCGTGTCTCAATCAAATCAGGGTCCGTCTCCAGCTTGAACTTTTCAATCGGGTCAATGGTCGTGAGGTTCTCGAAGCGGACGGCTTTGACATAGTCATCGAACGGCATGTCGTTGACTTTTTCAACGGCTTTGAGTTGCGGGCTGGTGCCGCGATGCGGCGGCTGGGTCGGGCCGAGGATGTGACTGCCTTCGCGCAGGAAACTGCGCCGGATGGTGTCGGGCGTGACAAAAATGTCGGTCGGCTTCGGGTGATAATGGTTTTGCGCCGTGCGCAGGAAACCAAACCCCTTTTCGGAGATCTCCAGAAAACCGGAGCCGTAATCCGATGATTTCTCACCGTTGTTCTTTGTGTCGCTCATAAATGTGTCTTGTGCTCGAAGGCCAAAAGTTATCCCGAAAAACCGATTTTGAATTTTGAATTTTGGGAAATTAACTGGCGACTTTCTGTCCTGAAAAGCTGCCAAACCACAGACATCAAACCTTCGACACCTGTTAAATAAGGGCAAAACCGATCGCGTGCAACATTTTTTTTAAGCTAAATTGCGCACCACGTCCGATGATTCGGCCTTCAACCACCCACGGCCGCCCGGGCCTCAGCCGCCAACGGGGTGCTCAAATAACGTTCACCCGTTGAGGGAGCAATGGTTACAATGAGTTTACCGGCATTTTCAGGCCGTTTGGCCACCTGTATGGCCGCCCAAACGTTTGCCCCGGTTGAAATTCCGCACAAAATGCCCTCTTCCTTCGCCAGCCGCCGCGCCATCTCAAACGCATCATCGTTCGAAACCAGAACAGAATCGACAATCTGGGAATTACCGTTGGCATCCTTTAAATGAAGGTTCTTGGGAATAAATCCCGCTCCTAATCCTTGGATTTTGTGAGGACCCGGCTTCAACGGCTGCCCGGCCAGAGTCTGCGAAATCACCGGCGAATCCTTGGGATCCACCGCAATCGCGACGAACGACGGCTTGCGCGGCTTGATCACTTCCACGCAGCCGGTGATGGTGCCGCCGGTCCCGACTCCGGCGACCAGAATATCCACTTTGCCATCGGTATCCGCCCAAATCTCCTCGGCCGTCGTCTTGCGATGAACCTCGACATTGGCCGGGTTCTCAAATTGCTGGGGAATCCACGAATTCGGAGTCTCCTTGGCCAGTTGCTCAGCCTTGGCAATGGCGCCTTTCATCCCTTCCGCACCCGGCGTCAACACCAGTTTCGCCCCGAGCATGGCCAATAACGTGCGCCGCTCAATCGACATGGTTTCCGGCATGGTCAGGATAAGCTTGTAACCTTTGGCCGCGCACACAAAAGCGAGCGCAATGCCGGTGTTGCCGCTGGTCGGCTCAATCACCACGGTTTCCTTCTTGAGCACCCCGCGCTTTTCGGCGTCTTCGATCATGGACATTCCGATGCGGTCCTTGACGCTGCTCAGCGGGTTGAAAAACTCACACTTGAGCAAAACGGTGGCCGGCAAACCGGCTGTGACCTTGTTCAGTTTAACCAGTGGCGTGCGCCCGACGGTTTCAACGATATTATTGTAAATGCGTCCCATAAACATTATTGAAGGTTAACTTGATGGCAATTTGTGCCGGACACGACGGGTGGGCAAGCCTTTTTTCAAGATTGTTAATTCCCTTTCCGTCGAGCTCGTTATTGTAATTTTCCGGCTAAATATATAAAACGGGCGCGACCAGTGAGCCTCCCCGGCTATGCGGCCAGCAGTCGAGGCCTCCGGCCAACTGAGAATTTAGCCACACGACCGCCTATTGATCAATGGGCGGTCGTGTGGTAAATGAACGGTCGAACCTGAGAGGATCAGGCCATGTGAC
>DATJYM010000074.1:0-3835 GCA_035499615.1 Candidatus Acidiferrales bacterium
GGGGGAAGCAACGCTGGTGCTCTGGAAAGCGCTCCCCTGGCCCGTCATCGGGAGCCTGCCCTTTTTGGGCATCGTCGCGGCCATGGGTTATGAGTTGAGCCGCGACGTATTCCGCGCGACGCAACTGGCCCGGGAATTGCAGGCGAGCGAAGCGCGGATGAATCTCGCCGCAAACGCCGCGGGACTCCGCCATTGGGAATGGAACATGGTCCGGGACGAGTTGCGGGCGACCGACCGAACGGCGGCGCGTTCCGGCCCGGCCGGATTCGAACAAAGAGGGTTTGAGCAATTCCTGTCGTCATTGCATCCCGACGACCGGCAATCGGTCAGCCACGCCGTGGCGAAATCAATGAATGGTGATGGCGATTATGAGAGCGAATACCGGGTGGTGCGCCCCAACGGTGCGGTGCGTTGGGTGGTCTCGCGGGGCCGGGTCGAGTCCAACTCCGTCGGCAAACCGGTTCGGATGCGCGGCGTTTCGCTGGATATCACCCTCCGCAAGGAGGCCGAGGATGCCTTGCGCGAGAGCGAGTCCCGTTTTCGCGCCCTGGCCGACACCGCGCCGGTGTTGATCTGGATGTCGGGCCCGGACAAACTCTGCACCTTCTTCAATAAAGGCTGGCTGGACTTTACCGGCCGCACGCCGGAGCAGGAACTTGGCAACGGCTGGGCTGAAGGCGTCCACCCGAAAGATTTCGACCACTGCCTGAAAATTTATGCCAACGCTTTCGATGCGCGGCAGGAGTTCACGATGGAATACCGTTTGCAGAGGCGCGACGGCGAATACCGCTGGATTCTGGACACGGGCGTGCCGCGCTCTGCGCCCGATGGCACGTTCCTCGGTTACATCGGCTCCTGCATCGACATCAGCGAACGCAAACAGACGGAACTGGAGATGGTGCAGCAGCGCAACGAGCTGGCCCATCTCTCCCGCGTGACCATGTTGGGCGAATTGTCCGGCTCGCTCGCCCACGAGTTGAACCAGCCGCTCACCGCCATCCTCAGCAATGCCCAGGCCGCCCAGCGGTTCCTCACGCAAAACAGCGCCGACCTCGACAACGTCCAGGAAATCCTCAAGGACATCGTGTCGGAGGACAAACGCGCGGGCGAAATCATCCGCCGCCTGCGCCTGCTGCTCAAGAAAGGCGAAGTGCACCAACAACCGATCGACCTCAATGAAGTCGTGCAGGAGGTGCTCAAACTGGTGCACAGCGACCTCGTGAATCACGGGGTGGCGGCGCACACCGAACTGGCACCCAGGCTGCCTATGGTCAACGCCGACCGCGTGCAAATCCAGCAGGTCCTGCTCAATTTGGTGATGAATGCCTGCGACGCGATGGCCGGCCTCCCGGCAGGCGAACGGAAACTCCTCGTTCACACCGGATCGGACGACGGCGAGGGCGTGCGCATTTCCATCGCCGACCAGGGCACCGGCATCGTTCCGGCCGATCTGGAAAGAGTGTTTGAGCCATTCTTCACGACCAAAGCTCAGGGCATGGGGCTGGGCTTGTCGGTCTGCCGCAGCATCATCACCGCCCACGGCGGCAAACTTTGGGCCGCCAACAATCCGGGGCGGGGCGCCATCCTCCATGTCAGGCTGCCGGTGACGGAGAGGGAAGGAAGGCAGTGACCAGATAACAGTAATCAGTAATCAGTAATCAGTGAACAGTAATCAGTAAGAACAAAAAGTTATCAGTGATTAAGTTTCGAGGTGAACTATGACAACAGGGTATGCGAGAAGTTTCAAAGACCTGCAGGTCTATCAGAAAGCGCGCGACGTTTCCCGGACGGTGTTCCGGCTTTCCAAAACATTTCCCAAGGAAGAAATGTATGCTCTGACGGATCAGTTCCGACGTTCCGCCCGCTCAATCGGAGCACAAATTGCAGAAGCGTGGGGCAAACGACGGTATGAAAAGCATTTTGTGAGCAAGCTGACGGATGCGGACGCCGAACAAATGGAAACGCAACATTGGGCCGGTGAAGCCCAGGATTGTGGCTACCTCGCCCCTGATGTTTTGTCACAATTAAACTCCAGCCTCGAAGAAATCGGGTGGATGTTGAATTCCATGATGGCGAAGTCCGATTCGTTCTGCGGTTCATTGGACGACGTGCTCCGTGAAGACGCGGTGGAATACTTCATTACCGCGCAGACCGAAGATTGAAGTGATCATTAACCGGTAAACAGTAATCCGTGTGGTAACAGTGCCGCATGATGATTAGGTGACAAATGAACGCTGATTGTTTTCCTGACTACCGACCGGCGATTACCGATAACTGATCACTGATTACTGATTACCGATTACCATGCCCCTGCCTCCCATCGTTTTTATCGTCGACGACGAGCCCGCCGTGCTGAAAGGCCTCGCGCGGCTGCTGCGCGCGGCGGGACTGGCGGTGGAAACGTTCCTGTCATCACAAGACTTCCTTGAGCATTTTCTTCCGAACACACCTGGCTGCGTGGTGCTGGACGTGGCGATGCCGGGATTGAATGGCCTGGACCTGCAAAAAGCTTTGGCGGCGAAAGGCAGTGCCGTTCCGATCATTTTCCTTACCGGCCACGGCGACATCCCGATGAGTGTGCAGGCCATGAAACGCGGCGCCGCGGATTTTCTGACTAAGCCGGTGAACGACGACGACCTGCTCAAGGCCGTTCGGGCTGCCATCGGCACGGACCGTAAAACCCGGCAGGCCCGCGCCGAGGTCGCTGACATCCAGCAACGCCTCTCGACGCTCACGCCGCGCGAACGCGAGGTCATGGACCACGTCCTCTCCGGCCAGCTCAACAAGCAAAGCGCCGCCGAACTCGGCATCGTGGAAAAGACCATCAAGGTTCATCGCGCGCGGATGATGGAGAAAATGAAAGTGCATTCCGTGGCCGAGCTCGTGCGACTGGCGGAGAGGGCGGGAATCGGAAAGAAGTAATCAGTCATCAGTCATCAGTCATTAGTAATCGGTGATAAGTCATCGGTTTTACACTGCTGGCCACTGAATATTGTTCACAGACAACTGACCACCGATTACCCGATTACTGGTCATTGGCTACTGATTACTGTTCGCTATTCACTGATTTCTTTCCCCCGCCCTATTGGCCCAAAGTCCAATATCCGTCCCCCGCCCGCTTCTGCTAGGGTCTGATGCACGTGACCAAACCCCGACCTCTGATTGCTGTCGTGGACGACGAAGAATCCATTCGCAAAGCTTTGACCCGGCTGTTGCAGTCCGCCGGATTGGACGTGGAGACGTTCCCCTCGGGCATGACGTTTTTGGCCTCCATTGAAACCCGGCGACCCGATTGCGTGATCCTGGACCTGCACATGCCGGGCATGAATGGCTTCGAGGTCCAGGCCAAGCTCGCGGAAACCGTTGTCCCCGTGCCCGTCGTCATCATCACCGGCCAGGATTCCGCCGAGACGCATGACCGCGCGTTGGCCGGCCGGCCGATTGCCTATCTCCGCAAACCCGTGGACGACCAGACGCTGCTCGACGCCATCCAACTGGCGCTGGCCCACAAAACAGCATCATGAATCCAAACAGTATTCAGTTATCTGTTATCGGTTATCAGTGGTCAACGACCAGGGGCCGGTTGTCTGTATTTGCTGATTACTGTTCACCGATTACTGATCACTTGTCGTTTAAGTATGATTTGTCCGCCAAGGAATGAATCAAGCCGCGCCCGGACAGAACCAAAAAACAACGTAGAACAAACCAACTGAAACAGAACAAAAGGAGAAATATGAAACGTAGCAACCTCATTAAATACGGTCTGACCGTGCTGTCCGCTTCGACGGCGCTTGGTCTGACCTCCTGCGCCACGGGGCAGCCTGCCGCCAACAGC